>NZ_JAKJSU010000016.1:0-98394 GCF_050337265.1 Vibrio lamellibrachiae | reverse complement strand
CTGTGCCAAATAACTACAAGTAGTTATTCGTATTGGTCACTCAGTTCATTGAAGCCCAAGTGTTTCCGAAGAAACTGTTTTTACCAAGGTAAAAACATTTTGGATTTTCATCAACGAGTGCCCACACAGATTGATAGGTTTAAATTGTTAAAGAGCGTTGCTTATCGAAGTCTTCTTCTCTAAGCGGACGGCCATTCTATCGATTTAAGTTTCAGTGTCAAACACTTTTTGAAATTTAATTCTTTCTGACTTTCCGTCTAACTGATTACTGCTGAAGCCTTGTGGCGTCTGCCGTCTCAGTGGTTGCGCATTATAGACAGACCCAACAAAGACGCAAGGGTTTTTCGTTAATAATTTAAAAATAAGACTCTTTTGGCTATTAATGCATCAAGCCATCAAAAAAGAGAGCTTAAAGCTCTCTTTTTAATTACATTTCACTAACTTTTTATATGAAAGCGTAGGCATCCGCGTACATGTGATCGCTTTTCGCTTCTTTATTCTGAGTAAATTGATCTCTAGCTGCACCAGCCATTTCAAAACGACCCGCTATATAGATATCGTATTCTGCTAAAGAATCAAAATCTTCATTAATCGCTTGAAGTACATTGCCAGCTTTACCAGTCCACTCTTTATCCGCGTCTTCAATGACAGGAATAAAGTGTATGTTGCTGTGAGTTGCTGCAATCTGTGCAATTTCTTCTTTTGCATACAACTGATCGCTGCTTTTCGCTCCCCAATACAAATAGATAGGTGAAGCTTTATCAATACTCACGCAATGATCAAGAATAGAGCGCACGTAGCTAAAGCCCGTTCCGCCAGCAATCAGTAATAGTGGGCGTACACTTTCCTCTTTGATCCATGCAGTTCCGTGTGGAGCATCGATGTTAATAGAAGAGTCGTTATCCAATGCTTTAGTCATCAACTCGACAACTTCTATTGCATACGCATTATGTTCAGCTGCGCCAATATGAAGTTCTAGCTCACCTTGATGTCGGCAAGGGCTACTAGCAATAGAGAAAGGACGCTTATCACTTTCTCCCATTTCAACCATTAAGTATTGACCAGCTTTAAAAGAGACTGGAGTTTCAGGGTGCAACAGAATTTGGTATGTGTTGCATGCTAATGGCTTAATGGATTTTACTTTACATTTAATGGTCATGGTCTTCCTCTTACTTACTCGGAATAAGTAAGTACTAAATTACTTTCCGCAAAGGCTTGGCAAGGAAATATCCAACCTTGAATCTGCTCATTCTCTGTAAGCATAGGTTCAAGGTGATAACTTACTTCGCCAGTTAACTTTTTACACATGCACATTGCACACGCACCTACTTGGCAACGATTTGGAAGACTTATGTTATTGCTGAGCGCTGCTTCCAAAACAGTCTGTTTTTCTTGTACTTCAAATGTGATGTCATTTGGCAGTACGGTGACGAAATAGCTCATAGAATGGCTAGTTCATCCCAAACCTTATCGATTCTTTCGACAAGCTGTGGATCTTTTTTGATAGGGACACCCCATTCACGGCGAACCTCTTGCTGACATTTATTCGTCGCGTCTAACCCCATTATGGATTGTTTCGTCCCATCAGGTTCCTCATTTATGATAGAAAGCGAGTCACGTGATGGATCCATGCGTGTTGTCACAGCCCAGATAACATCATTCCAATCGGTAACGTCAACATCCTCATCGCAAACAACGACGAACTTTATCCGCATCTTTGTATTCAATACCGCTATAGCACTTTTTATCAATAAAGGAGCCTGCCCCGCTCTCTCTTTATTAATAGCAATAATAGCCATGCCGTTCGGACGAGTACCTTGAGGCAGGTAAACATCAATAATTTCGTTATGCTCTACTTTTAACTGTGCCACAAGAGAATCTACATCACTCTGAGGTATTGGCGATAACTCTTCGTCAAGATAGGCACATCCTGACAGCTCCATTTCAGCTGACCATTTCTTGGTGGCATCTAATCCCATTTTAGAGCCAAGGCCGGCAACGGGTGATGCAAAGTCGAGTGAATCAATTGGCGTACTTTCAATCATAGTCGTATCGTACGATGGATCCATATTCAAAGTCATCGCATCACTAACCTGCTGCCAATCTCTCGCGTTGACATCTTCGTCACACACAATAACAAACTTGGTGTACATAAATTGACGTAAGAACGACCATACTCCCATCATCACGCGCTTCGAATGCCCTGGATACTGTTTCTTCATCGTAACAACGGCCATACGATACGAGCAACCTTCCGGAGGAAGATAGAAGTCTTCGATCTCTGGAAACTGCTTTTGAAGTATAGGAACAAAAACCTCATTTAGGGCTACACCAAGTACCGCAGGTTCATCAGGTGGACGCCCAGTGTATGTGCTGTGATAAATCGGATCTTTTCGCATCGTTATATGCGTGATAGTAAATACGTGATGCTTCTCTTTTTCATTGTAGTAGCCGGTATGATCACCATACGGACCTTCATCAGCAAACTCATTTGGATCGATATACCCTTCGAGCACAATTTCAGCGCTCGCAGGAACGTCCAGTTCATTACTGATTGATTTTACAACTTCAGTTTTACTACCACGTAATAAACCGGCAAAGGCATATTCAGATAGTGAATCTGGAACAGGAGTCACCGCGCCTAAAATGGTCGCAGGATCAGCACCAAATGCTACGGATATCGGGAATGGTTCTCCTGGATTTGTTTCCATCCAGTCACGTAGATCTAATGCACCGCCTCGATGAGCAAGCCAGCGCATAATAATTTTATTTTTGCCAAGCTTCTGTTGACGATAGATCCCTAAATTTTGACGTTTCTTATTCGGACCTTTCGTTACCGTTAAACCCCAAGTCAGCAACGGTGCAACATCATCCTGCCAGCAACTCATCACCGGAACTTTATCAAGATCGACATCGTCACCCTGCCATACAATCTCTTGGCACGGCGCTTTTCGTAAACGCTTAACTGGCATATTAAGTACTTGCTTAAATACCGGTATTTTATCAATGGCGTCTTTAAAGCCTTTTGGTGGCTCTGGCTCTTTTAAATACGCCAGTAACTTACCCACTTCGCGTAATTCTTTGACTTCATTCCTACCCATACCAATGGCAACACGCTCTGCGGTACCAAATAAGTTGGTGAGCACTGGGATTTGATAACCAATGGGATTTTCAAACAGCAATGCGGGGCCGCCCGCTCGCAAAGTACGATCGCTGATTTCTGTCATCTCATAATGAGGGTCAACAGGGTGAGTAATGCGCTTTAACAACCCCTTGCTTTCAAGATGGTCGACGAAATCGCGTAAATCCTTAAAACTCATAGAACTTCTATCTATTGATTAAACTGCCAGCAGTATATCAAAAAAAGGATCTCTCGATCCTTCTTTCCTTTTAATAGGTACTTCGCTATCGATTAATGTGATAACACTTGTAAAATAGCTTTAGTATTCAATCCATTCTTACTATCCACTAGCTCTTCTAGCCAACCTCGATAGCCCTGCCTTTCTAGCTCAGACGCGACCAATGTGGCATCTTCCGCCACTCGCATTTTAGCCATTAAGAACTGTTTAACATCGTCGCTCATTGGCTTGATTTTAGTGAGAGCCGTCAACGCTTGTTCTTTTAACGCAGGGTTACTAGAAGCCATCATCACTTGTGAGATTGAAAAGCCATCGTCTAAATTCGCCAAGCGTACTAGCTCGGATTCACTCTGAAAATCAGCTCGCATTCGCCATAGTAATTGATAGACCTCAGGGCTTTTACTGGCTTTCGCTAACTGCACCATAACTCTAGATGAAGGAAGCCAACTGGTGATCGTTTGAGAGGTCAGTTGCTCCGTCAGTGCAAGGACGGCTTCTGGTGATAGGCTATTGAGTTCGCGAATAAGAAGTGATTCACGCGTTTTAAGTTGATAATCACTGCCGCTTAGCCATTGTTGCAAGTTTAGCTCTTTGCGTTCTGCGGTAAGTATAAACTCTAAGGTTGTTTGATCTTGCTGCCACTGTTTCAGTAATCGGCTTGCTGTCGCTGGGTAATTAAATGCAGGGACCACAAATTCATAACCATCTCCTCGTTCCAAAACCTGATATACAGGAACAAGCGCGACCTGACGTTCCAAGAACATCGCCATTTTAGGGCTCAATGCCCTCTTTTGTTTTTCAACAGCATCAAGTAAAACGAAACGAGCAACCTCTTGCTGAGGTAACGCTAAACGTTCTAGTGCAAATTTTAGAGAATCAAGCTCATCTTCATCTACATACTGCATGAGCTCGTTCACCTTGCGATGAATATGTTCGTCCTTCAGCCACTGCTTAACCGTTATGGGTTCCATCTGGGTTGCATTAACAACCACGGGCCTAAATAACAGCACTGAAAATAGGAGAACAGATAACAACAGTCCTTGTCGCATATTAACCTCCTTGTAACATTTCTAGCCATTGTGTCACTTTACAAAGAGAATGCAAACAAAAACGCCACCGAACAATCGGTGGCGTTTTTTACAAATCTATCGAATTATTTTTGACGACGCATTGCATCAAAGAATTCATTATTTGTCTTAGTCATTGCAAGCTTATCAATGAGGAATTCCATTGCATCGATTTCGCCCATTGGGTGAACAATCTTGCGCAGAATCCACATTTTTTGTAACTCATCTTTCTTCGTGAGAAGCTCTTCACGACGAGTACCTGAGCGGTTGAAGTCAATCGCTGGGAATACACGTTTTTCTGCAATTTTACGGTTAAGGTGCAGTTCCATGTTACCTGTACCTTTAAACTCTTCGTAGATAACTTCATCCATCTTAGAGCCCGTATCAACTAGAGCAGTTGCGATAATTGTTAAGCTACCACCCTCTTCCACGTTACGTGCTGCACCAAAGAAACGCTTTGGACGATGTAGTGCGTTAGCATCAACACCACCAGTAAGAACTTTACCAGATGATGGAACTACCGTGTTGTACGCACGTGCTAGACGAGTAATAGAATCAAGTAGGATAACTACATCTTTCTTATGCTCAACAAGACGCTTCGCTTTTTCGATAACCATCTCTGCAACTTGTACGTGACGAGACGCTGGCTCATCAAACGTTGAAGCGATGACTTCACCTTTAACTAGGCGTTGCATTTCAGTTACTTCTTCAGGACGCTCATCGATAAGCAGTACCATCAATTCACATTCAGGGTGATTACGAGCAACGCTTTGAGCGATGTTCTGTAGCAACATTGTTTTACCCGCTTTAGGCGGAGCAACAATAAGACCACGCTGACCTTTACCGATAGGAGAAGCGAGATCTAAAATTCGAGCTGTAATATCTTCTGTCGCACCGTTACCTGCTTCCATTACCATACGCTCGTTCGCGTGAAGTGGTGTTAGGTTCTCAAACAGGATTTTGTTACGTGCGTTATCAGGGCGATCGTGGTTAACCGTGCTGACTTTCAGTAGCGCGAAGTAACGTTCACCATCTTTAGGTGGGCGAATCTTTCCGGCAATTGAATCACCAGTACGCAAGTTGAAACGACGAATCTGGCTTGGTGATACGTAGATATCATCTGGACCAGCTAGGTATGAACAATCGGCGCTGCGTAGAAATCCAAAACCGTCTTGAAGTATTTCTAGAACCCCATCGCCAAAGATGTCTTCACCGCTTTTCGCGTGTGCTTTTAGGATGGAGAAGATAATGTCTTGTTTTCTTAAGCGAGCAAGGTTTTCTAAGCCAAGAGTTTCGCTAAGTTTTACAAGCTCAGACACGGGTCTGTTCTTCAGTTCTGTTAGATTCATTGTGGTTTGTTTAGTCAAAATAGGATCTGTTTTTTAAGTTAAGATGGATTTGGTCTCAGGAACGACCAAGAAGTGAACACTTGTATAATTTACGTGCAATAAATTATCACTAAATAGTAGCGTAGTCTAGATTTTGTTGCCTATCAAAAACAAAACCGTGCATTTTTTGATTCTGCACGGTCTTTTTCAATGTTGCTTTATAAGTTAGCGTCTAAAAACTCTTTTAATTGAGTTTTTGATAGTGCGCCAACCTTAGTTGCTGCGACTGCGCCATCTTTAAATAATAGTAAGGTTGGGATTCCACGAATACCAAACTTTGGCGGAATGCCAGCATTTTGGTCGATATTTAATTTACCGATAGTGAGCTTGCCTTCGTATTCCGTTGCGATTTCATCAAGAATTGGGGCAATCATCTTACAAGGACCACACCATTCTGCCCAAAAATCCACAAGAACCGGGCCTGCAGCATTGATTACGTCGTTATCAAAACCATCATCTGTTAGCTGCAAAATCTTGTCACTCATCTTCCACTCCAATGTATTTTTCTCAACTGATTATACGATAACCAGTAAATAGATGCCCTATTGGAATGTATTTACTTTCGTATTGCAAGCTTAAGCTGATATTCTATAGTGATGAAAAAGACGCATATCACAGAGCAAAAGTTCGCCGACTTCGGATTAAAGCCGCAAGTCATTGAAGGATTGGACAAAAGTGGGTTCGAATTTTGTACCCCTATCCAAGCCTTGGCGTTGCCGGTACTGCTCACCGGCCAAGACATTGCAGGCCAGGCCCAAACGGGCACTGGTAAAACCTTAGCGTTTCTCACTGCTACTTTTAACCATCTACTTACTACGCCTGAACATGAAGGTCGCAAAGCTAACCAGCCTAGAGCGATCATTATGGCACCAACGCGTGAATTAGCGATCCAGATCTATAACGATGCTGCATCTCTAGTTGAAAGCACAGGTCTTAAGGCAGGTTTAGCTTACGGTGGCGAAAGCTACGATAAGCAAGTATCTAAGCTAGAAGCTGGCGTTGATATCCTTATCGGCACCACAGGTCGTATTATCGACTTCTACAAGCAGAAGGTATTTAACCTAAACCACATTCAAGCTGTTGTGCTTGATGAAGCGGATCGCATGTTCGATCTTGGCTTTATTAAAGACATCCGTTTCTTGTTTAGACGCATGCCTGCACCTAATGAACGTTTGAACATGCTATTTTCAGCAACGCTTTCATACCGCGTTCAAGAGTTAGCTTTCGAACACATGCACAACCCAGAGCATGTTGTGGTTGAACCAGAACGTAAAACTGGTCACCGCATTCAAGAAGAGCTGTTCTACCCTTCTAACGAACATAAAATGTCACTGCTTCAAACATTGATTGAAGAAGAGTGGCCTGATCGCGCAATCGTATTTGCTAATACCAAATATAAGTGTGATTCAGTTTGGGGACACCTTGCTGCTGATGGACACCGTGTAGGTCTACTAACTGGTGATGTTCCTCAGAAGAAACGCGAGAAAATTCTTGAGCAATTCACCAAAGGTGAAGTTGATATCCTAGTTGCTACTGACGTTGCTGCTCGTGGACTGCATATCCCTCAAGTAACACACGTATTCAACTTCGACTTGCCAGACGACTGTGAAGATTACGTTCACCGTATTGGCCGTACCGGCCGTGCTGGCGAAAGTGGCCACTCAATCAGCTTCGCTTGTGAAGATTACGCTATTAATCTTCCACCAATCGAAGAGTATATTGAGCACTCAATCCCAGTATCTGATTATGATTCATCAGCTCTGATTGAAGATCTGCCTGCGCCGATTCGCATGCGTACTCGCAATCCACAACAACGTCGTTCAAATAGTGGCGGCCCGCGCAATGGTAATCGTCGACCGCATAACCGTCGACCGCGTCAGCAACGTCCACAATAGATAGGGAATCTTAAGTCGACTATGAATCAATCAGTCTCACCGCCGTTTTACGCTGCCATCGACCTCGGGTCGAACAGTTTTCACATGCTCGTTGTGCGTCATATCAATGGCAGTGTTCAGACTATGGCCAAGATAAAACGCAAAGTTCGTTTAGCATCAGGGCTAGACGGTAACAACGCGTTAAGTCAGGAAGCCATGCAGCGTGGCTGGGATTGTTTGAGTTTATTTGCAGAGCGACTTCAAGATATTCCCAAAGAAAATATTCGCATTGTCGGTACCGCGACACTACGTACTGCGACCAATGTGGATATTTTCCTTCAAAAAGCTAACCAAATACTCGGTCATGACATTAATGTTATTTCAGGGGAACAAGAAGCAGCAATGATTTACCAAGGGGTAGCGCATACTTCCGGTGGCATTGGCCGTCGCTTAGTTGTTGATATTGGTGGTGCAAGTACCGAGCTTATCATTGGAAAGGGTTTTGACGCCAAAGCACTCACTAGCTTGAAAATGGGCTGTGTGACTTGGTTAGAAAAGCACTTTCAAGACCGTGAGTTAAGCCAAGAGAATTTTGACTCGGCAATTAACGCCGCGAAACAAACTATTGCTCCAATACTCGAGCAATATACTCAAATTGGTTGGGATGTGTGTGTTGGTGCGAGTGGCACTGTCCAAGCACTGCAAGAGATCATGCTTGCTCAAGGCATGGATGAAGTCATCACACTGGCCAAATTGAAGCGATTGCAAAAACAAGCAATGCTGACCGATCAATTAGAAGAGCTCGAAATAGAAGGGTTAACGCTAGAACGAGCACTGGTTTTCCCAAGTGGTCTATCTATCTTAATTGCCATCTTTGAGCTATTAGAAATAGAGTCGATGACGTTAGCTGGCGGTGCACTTCGTGAAGGCATGGCCTATGAAATGTCCCCAGAGCTTAGACAAAGTGATATTCGCTCGCGAACTATCGCAAGTGTGCAAAAACGCTATCAAATAGACAGCGCCTACGCACAGCAGGTTGCCGACACAGCAGCAGAGCTACTGACTCAATGTGATAACCAGCAGCCTGATAGTGAAAAGTGGATTCCTGAGCCACAGGGCGAATCATTACTGAATACCGCCTGTCAGTTACATGAAATTGGTTTAACCATCGATTTCAAACAAGCAGGAAAGCACAACGCTTATTTGCTTCAACAACTCGATCTTCCAGGTTATACACGGGCACAGAAGCATTGCCTTGCTGAAATTACTCGTCGTTATCGTGAACAACTCACAGCAATGCCAGAGCAACACGCAGTCAGCGCACTAAGTGGTCAGCGTATTTTACGCTTAGTTCGATTGTCAGTACTGCTCACACATCGACGTAATAGCGATAATCAGCCGAAAGTGGCGATTAACGCTAACGATAATGAGCTTGAACTCTCAATCTGTGGACAATGGTTGTTAGACAATCCACTCACTGCCGCGGAACTAGAGATTGAAGCGAGCCGCCAAAGTGATGCAGGTTGGTCATTAACCATCACCAGCCAATAAACAGCTATCATTACGCTGCTTGCTAAAAGATACATATAAAAAAGCCCAAGTAATTCACTTGGGCTTTTTTCTGTTCATTCGCCTTATATAAGCAAGGACTCTCGATTGAGCACTCTCCTTTTATTAGGCACTTACCTATTATTAGGCGCTACCGACCGCTTTAAAGTCTGGATTTACAGCCGTCAGTTTTTTAATCAGATAATTAAGTAGCACACCGTACATAGGCACAAACAAGCCAAGACTGATGATGAGCTTAAATCCGTAATCCACCAACGCGATCTCAACCCAGTGTTCCGCCATGAATGCATCAGGGCTCTGATAAAACGCAATAGCAAAGAAGGCTAACGTATCTAGCGCATTACCAAATAGCGTTGAACATGTTGGCGCAACCCACCACTGTTTTAACTGTCTTAAGCGATTAAAGACATGCACATCTAATATTTGTCCTAGCAGATAAGCCATAAAGCTAGCTGCTGCAATACGTGCCACAAACAGATTAAACTCGGTTAGCTGACCAAAACCTTGGAATTGCCCTTCAAAGAAAACCACCGACAGCAGATACGACACTACGAGCGCTGGCAGCATCACTAAGAAAATGATTCTACGCGCTAGTTGAGCACCAAACACTCGAACGGTTAAATCTGTTGCTAAGAAGATAAAGGGAAAAGTAAAAGCGCCCCAAGTGGTGTGCATACCAAATACAGTAAAGGGTAGCTGCACCAAATAGTTACTCGATGCGATAATGATCAGATGGAATAAGACCAAAAAAAAGAGGGCGTTGCGCTGCTGCGCAGAAGTAAAGTGATTCATGCGTGACCTTTTTAGTTTCGTTAGGGGGCGAGGGAACCCTAATCGAGCATCAGAATGACGTTTGTCCTCTGTGCCCTTACCAATGATAAAATAATTTTGCTCTATTGAGCGGCGAGCGATTATACATTAACCAACTGATGCTGCAAGCATAGCTATGTGGTTAAATAAAAAGCAAACGTTTAACCTTAAAATCCGTTACGAAATAGCTGACTAAGGTATTTGAGCTCTTCTTTTGCTTCACTAGGCGCGAAAGCTTCAATCCAGATGGATTCACTGTAGTGCTCTGCTTTAAGAAACAAATGACAATCTTCAAAATCAATCAACCATGAATGAATATCCGCATCACGCTGCTTCTCTAAAACGCTTGCAGACAACAGTGAAACAAGGCGTTCACCAAGCGCTGGAAAACTATCAAAATCAAAACTTGGGGCGGTGATTAAGATTCGCCCTTGGTCTTCCAAGTATGTCGCTAAGCCAAACTCTGTTTTCTTATCTTCCATGATCGTTACATTACCCATGAGTCGTTATATGTTCTTGAATGAGATCTAAAAAGGCATCCGCATACTTATCAAGTTTACGCTGCCCGACACCATTAACAGCCAGCATCTCACCGTATGATGTTGGTAGGATCTCAGCCATATCAATCAGAGTCGCGTCACTAAAGACAACGTAAGGTGGCAAGCTGTCTTCATCTGCAATGCTCTTACGCAGTTTACGGAGTTTCGCGAACAGTTTCTTGTCGTAGTTTTTACTTGATAGCTTATCGGATTTGGCGCTTCTTGCTGCGGTATCTAAACGAGGTACCGCCAGCTCTAGTTCCATTTCACCACGTAAGACTGGTCGCGCTTCTTCGGTGAGCTGCAAGGTCGAATTGCGAGTAATATTTTGCGATAACAAACCCTTATGGATCAGCTGACGAAACACACTCACCCAATAATCATGGCTATGATCTCGGCCTAAACCATATGTTGAGAGCTTGTCGTGACCGTTCTCTCTCACTCGAATATTTTGCATGCCACGCAGTACTTCTACAACATAGCCAATACCAAAACCTTGATTGACACGATAGACACAAGAGAGCGCTTTTTGTGCTTCTTTGGTCGCATCAAAATGCTTAGGAGGATCGACACAGACATCGCAATTGCCACACGGCTTTTCTCGGTACTCGCCAAAATAATTAAGCAGTACCTGACGACGACACGTTTGAGCTTCAGCAAAAGCGACCATTGCATTGAGCTTATGGGTTTCAACCTGCTTTTGCGGGCCATCGTTCTTTTCATCTAAGATGCGACGTAACCAACCGATATCTGCTGGGTCATAAAGCATCATCGCTTCCGCTGGTAACCCATCTCGACCTGCTCGGCCTGTTTCTTGGTAATACGATTCAATGTTACGTGGAATATCAAAGTGAACAACAAAACGCACATTGGGTTTGTTGATACCCATACCGAACGCCACCGTTGCAACGACAATCTGAATATCATCTCGCTGAAACGCTTCTTGTACATAAGCACGTTCATCAACGTCCATACCGGCGTGATAACCCGCTGCTCGAATATGATTGTTGCACAGTTTCTCTGTAACCATTTCTACTTTTTTACGACTGCCACAATAGATGATTCCGCACTGACCTTTGTTGGTCTGTACGTATCGAATAATCTGAGAAACTGGTTTATGTTTTTCAACTAGGTTGTAATGGATATTCGGTCTGTCGAAACTCCCCAGATAGTCATGGGGTTCAACTAGATTAAGACGTTGGATGATATCGCCACGCGTTGCATCATCAGCGGTGGCGGTCAGCGCCATAAAAGGCACATGAGGAAAATAAGTTTTAAGCTGCCCTATCGCGGCATATTCAGGGCGGAAATCATGCCCCCACTGAGAAATACAGTGTGCCTCATCAACCGCTATCATCGATAAATTGATGTTCTGCAGACGCTCGATAAAGTCCTGCATCAACACCCGCTCCGGTGAGACATACACCAATTTGATATCGCCGCTGTGCATTCGGTTATACACGCTAATCAGTGTCTCTCTCGACATAGTCGAGTTCACGCACTCAGCCGCAACTCCATCTGCCTTTAATTGGTCTACCTGATCTTTCATCAAAGAGATAAGCGGAGAAATAACTAAAGTAAGACCAGAATGAAGCAGAGCAGGCACTTGGTAACAGAGCGACTTGCCTCCGCCCGTTGGCATTATCACGACGCTATCTTGCCCCGTTAAGGCTGCTTCTATCACTTCTTGCTGACCTTCACGGAAACGTTGATAGCCAAACACATCTTCTAGAATAGTTTGTGGCGATGCTTCGGGTTGTTGTGCAAGCAAGGTGGAGGTCATTCAATATCTCAAATAAGGGTCGAATCAAGCCGCGAGTGTTGGGCTTTTGGCCCGCTATTGTAGAGGGGAACGCTGAGGAATTAAACTGCAATTTCGTTAGGCGATTTCATAACCGACTCGTATACTGCGGATCTTTCTTACCTCCTCTTTATTATTAAGCGATAGTTCATGACGATAGAAGACCAACAAAGAACGCGACAAGGAATTTTGTTTGCTATCGGTGCCTACACAATGTGGGGCATTGCGCCAATTTATTTTAAGTCACTTGATGGTGTGTCTGCCTTAGAAATACTTAGCCACCGTGTTATTTGGTCATTTTTCTTCCTAGCTGGATTATTGCAGGTTGGACGTCGCTGGCGTGACGTTCGTGATGTAATGAAATCCAAGCCTAAAATGGCGTACCTTCTCTCAACCTCCGTCGTCATCGGGCTCAACTGGCTTATCTTCATCTGGGCCGTGAATGAAAATCGCATGCTTGATGCGAGCTTAGGCTATTACATCAACCCGTTAATAAACGTATTACTTGGAATGATATTTCTTGGTGAGCGGCTACGCCATCTTCAGTGGTTTGCAGTGGCTTTAGCGGCGTGTGCTGTCATTGTTCAGTTAGTCGCGTTTGGCTCGGTACCCATTATTGCTATTACCCTAGCAATGAGCTTTGGCCTTTATGGGTTACTGCGTAAGAAGGTTGGTGTGGATGCTCAAACCGGTCTCTTTATAGAAACCTTAGTTCTATTACCCGTCGCCGCAATCTACCTGCTATTTATTGCAGACTCACCAACATCGAGTTTCAGCAATAATGAAACCAGCTTAAATATCTTACTGTTATTAGCCGGCGTTATTACTACCCTGCCACTGCTCTGTTTTACAGGAGCAGCAACTCGACTCAAACTCTCTACTTTAGGCTTTTTCCAGTACATCGGTCCTAGCTTGATGTTGCTACTCGCCGTTCTCATGTATGGCGAAGAGTTTACCCAAGATAAAACCGTAACCTTTGCCTTTATTTGGGGAGCACTGGTTGTCTTTACCTTTGATGCGTTCCGTAATAATAAAAAGAGAAAGCAAAAAGCATAAACAAACACTCAGAGCTTGGTACTAATACCAAGCTCTTCCCTCTTACCTTCAAATGGTCCTCTAACCTTTCACCCGATCTTTCAGCGTACATTTACCTAATTTAGCTTTTCATTTCATTCACGGAACCGATCGAACCTTTGTATTCATACAAACAAAGGGGGCTCAACATCAAACATTTTAATATGCAACAGCAGCCATTTCACTGTACTTCTTACACAGTCTCACACTGTTAGAAAACCTTCTACTTCCAACTGGCTTAGTTCCCTTCTCACTACTAATCGTTAATACATCCAAGAGCATAACGCAGGATAGCGTTATTCAATATTTGGATATCATTATTTTTGGCTAGAGGGAACAATATGGACAATTTAACTCACCAGCAGGCATCACGCTTTCTGGACTTGGCAACTATGGGCGTTCGCCAATCTGAACTCGATGCTTTCAAACTACTCGATGACCGTTCGGTGTGGATAAACGAACAGATCAATCAATCTTATATGAGCCATTTACCACAAGCTCAACATCAAGCAACGACAAGAAATAATGGCAACGTCAATCAAGAGTGCCGCGTTGGCGCTTGGTTTGATATTGCGCTTTGGGATACTGCCCAACTTCGTCAGAAAGTTGCTTTTGCATTGAGCCAAATATTTGTGGTGAGTGAAAAGGACGCCAATCTCGCAGGCGACGCAGAAGCGCTAGCGAACTATTACGATGTATTAGTTGATAATGCCTTTGGTAACTTCGAACAGCTATTACGCAGAGTAACCCTATCACCAGCGATGGGGCAATTCCTGACAATGAACGGCAATAAGCCTCAGGGCGTTACAGGCCAAGCACCGGATCAAAACTACGCCAGAGAAGTCATGCAATTGTTCACCATCGGTTTGTATGAACTCAATCTAGACGGTTCGCCGGAAACTAATCCTGATGGCACACTTATGGAGACATATGAGGACTACGATATTGAGAATATTGCTCGCATCTTCACTGGATGGGATCTCGATAACGGCGATACATTGGTACCTATGGTCGCCGACAATACGCTGCATGACACGGATGAAAAGTGGGTGTTCGGACACTATTATCCCCCGGGACAAACCGCTGAAGAGGATCTAACTCAGTTTATCAAGCAGCTCTCTGAACACAAAAATGTGGCACCGTTTATTTCAACGCTACTGATAAAGCGCCTTACGACCTCCAACCCAAGTACTGATTATGTCTATCGAGTAGCCTCTGAGTTTTCCAATACAGGTGGTGACTTACAAGCCGTGATTAAAGCAATCTACACGGACCCAGACACTCTGCTCACTAATAACACCAATATGGCAAAAGTACGCGAACCCATTTTAGCGATGACCTATCTATACCGAGCAATGGAAGCCTACCCAGGTGGCAATGGCGATATAGTTCACAACCCAATGAACTATAAAGAATCATTTAATCAATACCCATTGGGTGCCAATTCCGTTTTTAATTTTTACCAGCCGACACACATGCCCCAAGGTGCACTTACTGATCAGCAACTCACAGCTCCTGAACTTGAAATAATAGATTGGGGACAACTGATCAACATGAATAATATCTTCTATCGAACGTTAAAAGATTTTGGGCAAAATAGAGAAAACAGCAGTAACAAACAAGAGCTCTATGTGGCCCCTAGTGATCTTGAAAGCCTTGCTAATAGTGGCAATTTTGAGGAGCTACTGAATGCAGTAAATACGCGTGTTTTAAATGGTAATGCTTCGCCTGAAGTGATCAATCTATTAACCAAGGTTTATGACGGCCACAGTCAAAATAATAAATTCTATGCCGTCCATAAGATGTTATTCATCGCCTTTGTCTCACCTGATTTCATGGTACAGGAGTAAATTATGTCGATTACACGTAGAAGCTTTTTAAAAGGTGCATCTGGTACTGCTGTATCGGGAATGGTTCCGATTTCACTCTCTCTTTCTGCTAATAAAGCCTTTGCGAATGAGCAAGGCGATTATAAGTCGATGGTGTGCTTGTTCTTACATGGTGGCAGTGACTCTTTTAATATGATCATCCCAACGGATACGACTCAATATGATAAATATTCGCTCGCTCGGCCTGATATTGGTCTTGCCTCAGGGGAAAGTATTGCCATCCCGAACTCTGAAGCGGCTCAAGGTATTGGGATCAATACAGCAATGCCAAATATTGCAGAGATGATAAACCAAGGCAATGCGGCTGCACTGGTCAATATAGGCACATTAGTAGAGCCAACCACTAAGTCAAACTACCCAAATGTCAAAAAGCCGACCAGCCTAGGAGCCCATAACAAACAACAATTTGCATGGCAGTCAAGCTGGGGAGAAGGCGGATATCACTCCTATGGTTGGGCCGGCTTAATGATGGATGTCTTAGGCAGTGAATTGGCCGTGGTGTCAGACTCCTTATCGTTTGCCGGTAATGAACTACTCACGGGAGCCCAATCTAAAGATATATCTGTCTCATCTGATGGCATAAAAGCAATGGATGCGATTGCAGGGTCAGGATCGATAAACAACAACTTTATCAGACTCGTAGAAGCGCCTTATGGCTCTGATTTTAAAAAGGAGTATAACAATCGGTTAAAGGGCATCTTAGACTTTCAGGAAGAGTTACAAACAAAACTGGATCTTTACCCCGAAGATACGACGATTCCAAGCAGCTCGTTAGGTTCTCAATTAAGAATGGTGAGGCGAATGATGCAAGCTTCCACCGATCTTAACCACAATCGACAAGTCTTCTTTGTCAATCTCGGTGGGTTTGATAATCACAGCAATCAAAGAGGTCGTCATGATGGACTTCTCTCGACCATAGACGCCGCAGTTAGTGCTTTTCATGCTTCACTCGTCGAACTTGGACTGGAAGAAAAAGTCGTCACTTTTACCATGTCTGACTTTGGCCGAACGATAGAAAATAACAGTAAAAAAGGAACTGACCATGGTTGGGGAAGCAATCAGCTAGTTGTCGGAAAAGCAGTTAATGGGGGGGTTAGTTACGGACAAATGCCAGACTTTGTAAAAGATGGGCAAAATGCATGGGGGAATAAGTTTATTCCTGGGCAGTCTTCTGAACAATTAGGAGCAACCCTGTGTCGTTGGATGGGCCTCAGTGAAGAGGGTGTCGACGTTATCTTCCCGACACTTCATCCTAGCCATTCTAACGCCTTTGATAGCCGATACTTAGGCGTACTCGGTGACTATAAAGACCAAGGGCAAGAAACAGAGTTGCCTATTATGAACGTTAGCGCTACCGAAACTCGCGCTGATCATACCCCACATATGGCGGTTGACGGTGATCCATTAACCAAGTGGACCGCTAAAGGGACAGGCATTCAATACGTTATTGAGCTCGCCCAAACCGCGACTGTTTCGAAGCTTCTGTACTCTCAAGCTAAAGGCGATGTTAGACAGTACCTATTTGATCTTGAAATCAGTAATGACGGTGTGAATTATGAGCTTATAGAAAGCGTACTGACACCCGGAACAACAACTGGTTTAGTCGAACAAGCAATTGGTAGGTCAGCCATTAATTTCATTCGACTGACTTGTAATGGTAATAATGGCAGTGACAGCAAGTTAGTGCTTTGGAATAACTTCCAAGAACTTAAAGTACTCGGGCACTAACTGACCATTAAGTACAGCACGCTTCGTAAATAAACAAAGATACGATCTAAGCTTGGTGAGTTCGCTCATCAAGCTTTTTATTCCCATAACTTTGATTAGCTCTACTGCGTAAAAAGCCCGTAAGAAAATATCTGCACTGATCATTTTTTACAAGACAATCTACAAGTACAGATATAAGGTTGGGTCAATTGATGACCATTTAGCCAAGATTTTTGCACCATGGATAAAGTTCACTACTACTCAACACCCAACCAAGACATCAGCCTGATCCAAGCTCAATACCAAGAGTTTGCTTTTCAGCGCCACTATCATTTGGACTTTCACATAGGGTTAATCACTCAAGGTCAGCAAAAGTTTGCCTATAAAGGCACTAGCTATCACGCTGGATCTGGGCAAGTAGTGATCATGCCGCCCGATGAACTTCATGACGGACGCTCTACTCTAAAATCTGGCTATCAAGTAAATGTGTTCTCTGTATCCCCTCAATGGCTTCAAGACCTTGCCGACCCTAAAACAATCAATCACAGCTTAAGCTTTTCAGAGTTAATCCTCTCCGATAAAGAAACGTTTTCACAATTGCATCGCCTGCATGAGTTGCTAATCAATCAACACGTTAGTCAGCTTGCTAAAGATTGTCTACCTTTTGAAGGCCTATCGACCATCGTCGACCGCTATGCGCAAAGTGTATCGAAGAGCAAACTTCAGCTAGGTAATCAATCCGTCCATACTCTCAAAGAGTATTTAATGGCAAACCTAGATCAACCAGTACGACTCGAACAGCTATCTGAATTGTGCGACCTCAGCACCAACCAATTTCAGCGCCACTTTAAAAATAAGATGGGCATGACTCCTTATGCTTGGCTCAGTCGTCTTCGCATGGAACAAAGCATGCGATTAATTAAGTCTGGCGTGTGCGGAACTGAGGTTGCCCATCAAGTAGGATTCTACGACCAAGCCCACTTCTCTAAAGCATTTAAGGCTGCATTCTGTATTTCCCCATCAAAAATTAACTGAGTGTTAATAATTTACAATCACGCACTATAAAACCGAGATAAGCTTCGTTCATCAACACAATCAAGCAGAACGCCCAAGTTATTGGAACCATTATGAATGAAGTCACAATCTTAGCCACGCTAGCCAGCGTCCATTTAATTGCTCTAATGAGCCCGGGGCCCGACTTTGCATTAGTCGTCCAAAATGCGACACGATATGGAAGACAAACAGGTCTCTACATCGCGCTCGGCCTTTCATTAGGGATATTACTTCACTCTATTTTAAGCCTCACAGGCATCAGCTATTTGGTTCACCAGCAGCCCATGCTTTTTGCGGTACTTCAACTTGCAGGCGGTAGTTACCTTTTCTATTTAGGCTTTGGTGCTCTATCCGCATCTTGGCAACACTTTAGATCATCAAAGAGTTCGTCTACAGAGCCGGAGCCACGTAAAGAAAAAGATACCTTTGTCTTAGCTAATAAGCGCCAAGCTCTAAGCCGAGGGTTCACAACCAACATTCTCAACCCAAAAGCATTAGTCTTTTTTATTAGCTTGATGTCGAGCTTAGTACCCGCGGAAATGTCACTCTCTGGTAAATCAGTCGCACTGCTAATACTTTGGGGATTGTCTCTAGCTTGGTTCTCATTGCTTGCTTGGCTGCTATCCACCAGCAAACTGCAAAAGAGTGTACAGAGTCTCGCTATTTACATTGATACCCTTTGTGGAGTGATCTTCATCACGCTCGGAATCTCCATTCTATATCAGTCAATAACTATGCTTTTATAGTGAATTAAAATTCACGTTAATTTTAGGGGCGATCACCTTACTTGCTTGTAAGAGATCTCTCACAAGCAGGTGAGCTAATATCGTTTTCTACCCTAGAGATAAACACCAAAAACAACATAAGCCATTGTTTTTAATCCATTCGTATAATTTACACTCTATATATCATTGAGAAAATCACTGATCGTGGCGTTGATGATAAACAGAGAAAGCGTAATATTAACCCTGTCGGAAGGATTCTGACACGGAACAGGATACTCCAAGGACTAGGTTATCTTCAGGATGAAGATTCGATTATTCAGGATGAGTAGTCGGCAAGGAAAGCGAAATGGACATTGAATGGACGCAATAGTAACTAGGATGGTTACTACTAAGGAAAGACAATGGACACCTCTGGATGAGGCAAGGACTGAACATCAGGATGATGTAAAGGACACCGCTCAAGGAATAAGTGAAGCGCGCTAACGAGGATTGTTGGCAGACCAGGATAAGGTCAAGGACACCGCTAGGATGGCGATGAAAAGGAATATGCTGACGGATTACAGCACACTATCAAGGATTTGATGCATGGAGCACTTTTAGTAGCCGGATTGCTGCGAGTAAGACTATAGACCCCGATGAGCGTAAGCTCTCGGGGTTTTTCTTTTTTTCTGCGTATTAGAATCTGAAGCGTTGTTAACAGCTTTCGCTCACTCCATTACATAGGTTCCCTATGCTCAGGAGCTTCGCTTATCTGTTGCCTAGCTACAGCTCCAACTACTTTGAAAATACGTCAGCTTAATTCTACATTTGTTCTAGCTTGGCGTAAGCCGTGACTAACCACTTAATGCCTTCGCCATTGAACGCTACTTGAACTCGGCTTTGTGGACCACTGCCTTCAAAGTTAATGATCGTGCCTTCACCAAATTTCGGATGCTTAACGCGAGCCCCTAAACTAAAACCAGTCTCATTAAAGGTCTCTTTCACAACCGCTTGGCTAAATCGACCTGCACTGGTTGGCCTGCTCACTTGCGCTTTCATACGCACTTCATCTAAGCAGGTTTCTGGCAACTCTTTAATAAAACGAGACGGCTTATGGTATTTGTCCTGCCCGTATAAACGTCGCATCTCAGCATAGGTAATGTAAAGCTTCTCCATCGCACGTGTCATGCCTACATAACATAGGCGACGCTCTTCTTCTAAACGCCCCGCTTCTTCCGCAGACATTTGACTTGGGAACATGCCTTCTTCGACACCTACCATAAAGACCATTGGGAACTCTAAGCCTTTGGCACTGTGGAGCGTCATTAGCTGCACTGCATCATCAAACTCATCAGCCTGGCCTTCACCTGATTCCAACGCTGCGTGAGTTAAAAACGCAGTAAGCAGAGTCATCTCATCCGCTTCTTCTGGCTTTTCAAACTGACGCGTTGCTGTGACCAATTCTTCCAAGTTCTCAATACGTGCTTTGGATTTTTCACCTTTCTCTTGCTCGTACATTGCAAACAGACCAGACGATTTAATCACGTGGTCAGTCTGCTCGTGCAGCGGCATGTCCATGGTATCATCTTCAAGAGCGACAATAAGTTCAACAAAACGGCTTAATGCACTGGCTGCTCGCCCTGCGAGTACTTTCTCATCAAGCAGAGCAACACAGGTTTCCCACATAGTCGCACCGCGATCGCGGGCCGCAAATCGAATCGTCTCTAGTGTCTTATCACCAATACCACGTGTTGGCGTATTCACAACTCGTTCAAAAGCCGCATCGTTATTACGATTGGAGATCAAGCGAAGATAGCTCAATGCATCTCTAATTTCCTGACGTTCGAAGAATCGCATACCGCCATAGATACGGTACGGAAGACCAGCTTGAATCAACGCCTCTTCCAGTACACGTGATTGAGCGTTATTACGATACAGCATCGCCGTATCTTCTAATGCTCCGCCTTTCTCTTGCCACTCTTTGATTTTACTCACGGTAAAACGTGCTTCATCAAGTTCGTTATAAGCCGAGTAGACAGAGATCGGTTCGCCTTCGACACCATCGGTCCATAGCTCTTTACCCATACGCTCAGTATTGTTTGAAATCAGCGTATTAGAGGCTTCTAGAATGGTTTTCGTTGATCGGTAATTCTGTTCAAGACGAACAGTATTCACGCTCGGAAACTCGTGTGTAAACTTTTCAAGGTTCTCAATTTTTGCGCCACGCCAGCCATAGATAGATTGGTCATCATCACCAACAATCATCACATGGCTATCAGGGCCTGCCATCATTCGTAGCCAAGCGTATTGGATATTGTTGGTATCTTGAAACTCATCGACCAGAATATGTTTGAATCGAGCTTGATAGTGCTCTCGGATAAACTTGTTATCACGCAGCAATTCATGCGCTCGAAGCAGTATCTCAGCAAAGTCCACCAACCCTGCACGGTCACACGCTTCTTGATACGCTGAGTAAATTTGCAGGTACGTTTTAGCAATTGGATCATGGTAGGCGTCAACGTGATTAGGTCTTAAACCTTCATCTTTCTTACCGTTAATCCACCACGACGCTTGCTTCGCAGGCCACTGTTTTTCATCTAGATTCTGCGCTTTAATCAAACGACGCAGCAAGCGAAGTTGATCGTCTGAATCAATGATTTGAAAATCTTCAGGGAGCTTTGCATCTAAGTAATGAGCACGCAAAATTCGGTGACAGATGCCATGGAAAGTACCATTCCACATACCTGATGAACTGCCCATCATTAACTCTTCAATACGACCACGCATTTCCGCGGCAGCCTTATTGGTAAAAGTCACCGACATAATCGAAAACGGAGACGCTTGCTCTACCGACATCAACCACGCAATGCGGTGTACTAGCACTCGTGTTTTACCACTGCCTGCACCGGCAAGAATAAGAAGGTTTTCTAGCGGAGCGGCGACCGCTTCACGCTGTTTGTCATTAAGGCCATCAACTAATAAGGAAGGGTCCATCACACTACGCTACTGGTTATTTATACATAAAAAGAGATTATAACCTAAACAGCTGCGACAGATGAGACAAAAATCAACAATTTAGCTGTTTGTTTTTTACACTACAAATCAAAGAGATACATAAAAATTAAAAATAACTTACCGATAAACCATAAATATTTTGAAAGTTTTTTCGTGAATTTCCTATCCTCTAATTTAAGCAAGTCATACAGCTTGCGACCCCAAACTAAGAATTTAAGTCGAGGAAATAACAATGAAAAAATCAAATCTTGCTGTTACTGCTGCTGTTACAGGTCTTATCGCTCTAGGTGGAACAATGTTGACTGCTGCTCCTGCTGTCGCAGCTGAAAAAGAGAAATGCTACGGCGTTTCAAAAGCGGGTAAAAATGATTGCGCGACAAAAACAGGCTCATGTGCGGGTACTGCAAAAATGGATAATCAAAAAGATGCCTTCGTTGTTGTACCTAAAGGTGTATGTGGAAAACTCTCTGGTGGTAGCACTGAGTCAGCATAAGACTCGAGCTGTATAAGTCAGTGTTGCTAGGTCTATTTGCTCAACAGATAGACCTAGCAATAGTTAATTTATCAAGCAAGACCATCAGACAACTAAAAGTAGGAAGGGATTCATTTTGACAACCTATCATGATCACATTGGTGTTGGATTGAGAAGCCCCCACGTTGACTACTTTCAATCTCAAAAACCATCATTAAACTGGTTAGAGATCCACAGTGAAAACTATTTCCAACCAAATTCGGCCTCTCGCCAGAGCCTACGCAACCTTACCAACGACTATAAAATCAGTTGTCATGGTATAGGCTTGTCGCTTGGTAGCGTTGAGAGAGTCAATGCTAAACACCTAGATAATCTCAAACGGCTTGTCGATGAAGTTAAGCCATTTATGGTCTCTGAGCATTTAAGCTGGAGCGAGAACGGCGGCCACCATTTTAATGACCTGCTACCACTGCCATACACAGAAGAAGCATTGGCTGTTTTTTGTCGAAACGTCCTAGAAGTTCAAGATACCCTTCAACGACCCCTTCTAATTGAGAACCCTTCGAGCTATCTGAAATTTAATCACTCCACCATCTCTGAGTGGGACTTTCTCACTGAAGTACAAAAACGAACTGATTGTCGATTACTGCTCGATCTCAACAACGTCTACGTTTCTGCCTTTAATCATGGCTTTGATTGCCAGACCTATTTAAACGCTATTAATGCAGATGTCGTTGATGAAATTCATCTGGCTGGATTTACCGTTAAACAGTTAGAGAAAGATGAGATTTGGATTGATACCCACAGCCAGCCCGTGAGTGATGAAGTTTGGGTTCTCTATAAACAATGGATAGCCAAACATGGTAGCCGTCATACATTAATTGAGTGGGATCTTGATCTCCCCTATCCTGAAGTTTTACTTAACGAAGCCGATAAAGCGAACCACATCCTTTTATCAAGCCTTGCTCAATTGGAGGCTTCATGAACACCTCGTTGGCACACGTACAACAACAATTTGCTAAAGCCCTGCACTATGAGGCTACAGGTGAAGAGTGCCAAGTTGTCAGTGATCACTTTAGCGCTGATGAACGTATGCAGATATATAGAAACAACTTTATTATCGGTTTAAGTGAGGTGCTTGAGGCCACCTACCCTATGGTTGATAAATTGGTTGGGGAAGAGTGTTTCTCTCAGCTAGCACGGCAACATGTACTCACACATCCACTAAAAAATGGCGATGTAACCTACTATGGAGAGGGCTTCGATGAAGCTATTGAACAGTTTCCTGCTGTCGTTGAAGCAGCGCCCTATCTGACCGAAGTCGCTCGCTTTGAATGGAGTCTAGACAAGGCTCAGCAAATCTTTTCACAAGAGAAAAATTCAACAGACGTACAACCTCTTGCAAACCTAGCCCTATTATCGAGTGATGAGCATAGTCTGCTTCAATTTCATCTTGCACCAAGCGTGAAACCTTTCTCGTCAAACTACGCTCTCTTTTCCTTGAGCTTAGCAATGCAAACAGAACAATTTGACGCCTTAAATATCAATAGCCCCGAAGTAGGAGTCATCCATTGTCACCCCAATGGAGCACCTTACAACACACGCCTTAGTTGTGAGCAACATCAGCTACTAATGAACTTGCACGAAAAAGCCACGTTATCAGAAATTGATGAGTCGTTACTGACTCACCTAGAACACCTGATTCAGCTAAATTTGGTGGTGGGCTTCACTATTGCCAGCCCCAAGGAGGAACACCATGAGTAATCAACTAACTAGCATAATTGAGCGATACGATGAAATTATCGCCAAGCTACAAAGCCTATTCATCCCTGTTTTCTTACTCTTTTTGCGCTTATGGGTTGCTTGGGTCTTTTTCAATTCAGGGCTCGTCAAGATCGCATCTTGGGAAAGTACATTGTATCTCTTTGAGTATGAGTATGTGGTGCCGGTATTACCGTGGGAGTTAGCTGCCTATATGGGAACCGCTGCCGAACTGATTCTGCCGGTATTTTTGGCGTTAGGGTTATTGACCAGACCAATGGCAGCAGTATTGTTTGTGTTTAATATTACCGCTGTGATCTCGTATCCACTGCTATGGGAACGTGGTTTCTTTGATCACCAATTGTGGGGGCTGATGATTCTGGTCGTAGTCGTTTGGGGGGCGGGTCCACTCTCTGTCGACAAGTGGTTGAAGCAGAAAGTGAGCACTTAGTTCTTCGTTCGTAAAAGGAGACTACTCTTCATCACTTAAATCGTCTTTCACAGAGTTGACTGCATCTCGTGATGCATGGCCTATCGCTTTGGTGGTGTCTCGAGTCGCATGGCCAATTGCAGTGCCCGCTTCTTTCAGTTCTGCACAACCACTCGTGCCTAAGATTATTAGCCCAGTTAAAATTACCACTACTGATTTCATTATCAATTTATCTCCTTGAAATTAATATACTCATTATAAACAAAACCCCACTCTTTGAGTTACTCGAAAGTAAAGAGTGGGGTCCAATTATCAATATTTAGTAATTATTCTTAACTAAAAGCTAGCTTTTACGCTTCAATACCTGCGTGTCTTAACATCGCATCGATTTGAGGCTCGCGTCCTCTAAAGCGCTTGAATAGCGTCATTGGCTCTTCACTTCCACCCATCTCTAGAATGTTATTTAGGAAGCTTTGCCCTGTCTCTTTGTTGAAGATACCTTCTTCTTCAAAACGAGAAAACGCATCTGCTGATAGGACTTCTGCCCATAAGTAGCTGTAGTAACCCGCGCTATAACCACCAGCAAAGATGTGACTAAAGCTGTGCGAGAAGCGATTCCACTCTAGGCTTGGCAGAACACCGACTTTCGATTTAACTTCCGCTAACGTTTCAAGAACACGTGGGCCGACTTCTGGATCAAATTCCGTGTGCAATGAGAAATCAAACAGACCAAATTCAAGCTGACGCAAAATAAACATCGCCGACTGGAAGTTTTTCGCCGCCATCATCTTATCAAGCATCTCTTTTGGTAGTGCTTCACCCGTTTGGTAATGGCTAGAAATGAATGCTAGCGCCTCTTCTTCCCAACACCAATTCTCTAGGAACTGGCTTGGTAGCTCTACCGCATCCCAAGGAACGCCATTAATACCAGAAACATCACCTGCATCAACCTGAGTCAGCATATGGTGGATACCATGGCCAAACTCATGGAACAAAGTCACGACTTCATTGTGCGTGAACAAGGCAGGTTTATCGCCAACGGGCTTGTTAAAGTTACACGTTAGGTACGCAACCGGGCTTTGCAGCTCACCACTTTCAGTAATACGACGACCACGACAGTCATCCATCCACGCACCGCCACGTTTGTGTTCACGGGCGTACAAGTCTAGGTAGAAGCTACCGCGTAGCTTGTCATTACCATCAAAGATATCAAAGAAGCGAACTGATTTATGCCACGTATCAACGCCTTCACGCTCTTTAACGCTCATACCAAACACACGGTTAAGCACTTCAAATAGGCCGCTGACCGCTTTTGATTCTGGGAAATATGGGCGAAGGTCTTCGTCTGAAATTTCAAACAAATGCTGCTTCTGCTTTTCGCTGTAGTAGCCGATATCCCATAGGTTCAATTCAGTGACACCGAACTCTTTCTCAGCAAATTGACGTAGCTCTTCGACTTCACGTACACCTTGTGGCTTCGCTTTAACCGCTAAGTCATTCAAGAAGCCCAATACCTGCTCTGGTGTTTCAGCCATCTTGGTTGCCAGTGATTTCTCACTGAAGGTATTAAAGCCAAGCATACGCGCGATTTCAAAACGCAGTTTTAGCTGTTCGGCAATTAGTTCGGTGTTGTCCCACTTACCCGCGTTAGGGCCACGATCTGAAGCTCTTGTTACATACGATTGATATAATTCTTCACGCAGCGCTTGGTTATCACAGTAAGTCATAACGGGCAGGTATGACGGTATATCTAGCGTCAGCAAGTACCCTTCAAGCTCTTTTGCTTCTGCCGCCGCCTTAGCTGCTGCAATCGCAGATTCTGGCATACCCGCGAGTTCTTTCTCATCGGTAATGTGTTTGCTCCAACCCATAGTGGCATCGAGAACGTTATTTGAGAACTGAGAGCCTAGCTCTGACATACGCTTACTGATTTCGCCGTAACGATGCTGTTCATCGGCAGGTAGGCCAATGCCTGAAAGTTCGAAATCACGCAATGAATCGGTGATGCACTTTTTCTGAGCTTGAGTCAGTGAGCTAAACTCGTCGCTCGCTTGAATCGTCTTGTACGCTTCAAATAGCCCTTTGTGTTGCCCTACCCACGTGCCATATTCAGATAGGATCGGTAAGCAGCTTTCATACGCTTCACGCAGCTCTTCACTGTTCATAACTGAATTCAAATGGCTCACAGGTGACCATGCGCGGCCTAGCTTATCGTCGACCTCTTCAATTGGTGCAATCAGGTTTTTCCAGCTTGGCTTAGTGTTGTCTTTTAGCACTTGTTCAATTTTCTCACGACAGTCAGCAATCAACTGTTCAACAGCAGGTTTTACGTGCTCTGGCTTAATAAGAGAAAATGGCGGTAAATCGGTAAAGGTCAAAAGCGGGTTCGACATAAACGTTCCTTTTTACGATTGGGCTAATTATAAAGAGAGCAGCATACATGCTTATCTCAGAATTTATTATTTATAGTAAATACTAAATATAGGTAGGTTATGGAAATTTCAATAGTGGCGTATAATCCCCTTAACAGAATATTTCAATTATGCGCACTTCATCGATAAGTGTTTGAGAGTCTAATTTGCTAAGTTATCGCCACAGTTTTCATGCCGGCAACCATGCCGATGTTGTTAAGCACATAGTTCAAAGCTTGATCTTGAACTCCTTACAACAAAAAGATAAGCCCTTCGTTTATCATGATACCCATTCAGGTGTGGGTCGTTACGATCTTACTCACGAGTGGTCAGAAAAAACCAATGAATTTAAACAGGGTATCGCTAGAGTGTGGGCGCAGGATAATATCCCTGAAGATATTCAAAGCTACCTTGAAGCGGTCAAGCAGTTAAACAACGGCGAAGACTTACGCTATTACCCAGGCTCACCGTGCGTTGCTCGTGCTCATATTCGTCCTCAAGATCGTATGGTTCTGACTGAATTGCACCCAAGTGATTATCCTCTACTAGAGCAAGAGTTTCACCGTGACCGCCAAGTCTCTATTTACAAAGAAGATGGTTTCCAACGCTTAAAAGGCAGCTTGCCACCAAAAGAGCGTCGTGGCCTAGTGCTGATCGATCCACCTTACGAGCTGGCAAAAGAGTATCGTGATGTGGTGACTGCAATCGCGCAAAGTCATAAGCGTTGGGCAACCGGCATTTATGCCATTTGGTATCCAGTGGTTAACCGCTGTGACATTGAAGATATGATTGAAGGTCTTGAAGGGCTTGGTATTAGCAAAATTTTGCAAATAGAGTTAGGTGTTTCACCTGATACCAATGAGCGTGGTATGACCGCTTCGGGCATGATCGTTATCAACCCTCCATGGAAGCTGGAAAGCCAAATGAAAGAGATTCTTCCTTTCTTAAAAGAGGCGATTGCACCAGCTACAGGACACTTTAAAGTCGACTGGATTGTACCTGAATAGCAACAACTTAAACTCAATCATAGGCATGCATCGTCACCGGTAGGCGGCATGCCTTAGTTCCTCTATCCACTCATAATTCTTAATTCTAAACATTCCCCCTACCTATTAAGCTGATTAATCGTTATTTCTCATCATCATTGTGACTTTTTTCCATTAGCTAAAGTTGTTAGATTCGATTTATAGTAGGGGTAGCAAATTCTAACTAAACAGCGTGGTGATATTGAGTTCTTAACTCACGCCCCCAATGTATTGGTTACTCAACGTCTTAAAATAACAAGCTTTCGGAGAACGTAATGGCAACGCATTTTGATTATATCTGTATCGGTGGTGGTTCTGGTGGTATTGCATCAGCAAACCGTGCTTCTATGCATGGCGCTAAAGTGGCACTTATCGAAGCTCAAGATCTTGGCGGCACGTGTGTAAACGTGGGTTGCGTACCAAAGAAAGTGATGTGGCATGGTGCTCAAGTTGCTGAAGCAATTAACCTATATGCAGAAGACTACGGCTTTGATGTTGATTTAAAAGAATTCAAATGGAACAAGATGATTGAAAACCGCCAAGCGTACATTGGCCGTATTCATCAATCTTACGACCGTGTACTTGGCAATAACAAAGTACACGTCATCAAAGGCTTCGCAACGTTTGTTGATGCAAAAACTGTTGAAGTTAACGGTGAGCAATACACAGCGGATCACATCCTTATTGCCGTAGGTGGTCGCCCAACGATTCCAAATATTCCTGGCGCAGAGCACGGTATTGATTCTAATGGTTTCTTCGACCTTATGGAGCAACCAAAGCGTGTTGCTGTTATTGGTGCGGGTTACATTGCGGTTGAAATCGCTGGCGTTCTTCACGCCTTAGGAACAGAAACTCACCTGTTCTGTCGTAAAGAGACTCCTATTCGTAGCTTTGACCCAATGATCATCGAAACGCTAGTCGAAGTTATGGCAGCTGAAGGTCCGACTCTGCACAACAACTCTGTGCCAAAAGAGATTGTTAAAGAAGCCGATGGCAGCCTGACGCTTCACCTAGAGAACGGCAACAGCAAAAATGTTGATGAAGTGATCTGGGCAATTGGCCGTCACCCAGCAACAGACGCAATCAACCTAGAAGTAACCGGCGTTGAAACTAACGACCGTGGCTACATCAAAGTTGATGAGTACCAAGAGACAAACGTTAAAGGTGTCTACTGTGTTGGCGACATTATGGAAGGCGGTATTGAACTGACCCCTGTTGCGATTAAAGCGGGTCGTCAACTCTCTGAGCGTCTGTTCAATGGTCAAACTAACGCGAAAATGGACTACAACCTAGTTCCTACGGTTGTCTTCAGCCACCCACCTATCGGTACGATTGGTCTTACGACTCAAGAAGCGGAAGAGCAATACGGAAAAGACAACATCAAGGTTTACACGTCTGGCTTTACGGCGATGTACACAGCCGTCACTAAGCACCGTCAACCTTGTAAAATGAAGCTAGTGTGTGCAGGCGAAGACGAGAAAGTTGTTGGCCTACACGGCATTGGTTTCACAGTTGATGAAATGATCCAAGGCTTTGCTGTTGCAATGAAGATGGGCGCAACGAAAGCTGACTTTGATGCAGTTGTAGCGATTCACCCTACGGGCAGTGAAGAGTTTGTAACGATGCGTTGATCGTCAGATAGACTATAAGGAAAGGGCTTAAGTTTTCACTTAAGCCCTTTTTTATTGACACAAATTTCTAATCTAGGGGGATTTGAAGCGCATCGTGTCTATTTAATTGATTCCCATATAAGTGCAAGTCGAAATGAAAGACTTAAGTAAGGTCACTGCCGTTGCTCGCGATCACTTTTTTATACCAGTGGAATGATTTTTTAGGAATGCGATTTAGTGTACCGCCACCAAGGTTGTCACGATCAACGTAAATAAACCCGTAACGCTTAGTCATTTCACCTGTTGATGCGGCAACAAGATCAATACAACCCCATGGAGTAAAGCCCATAAGAGGTACACCATCGGTCATCGCATCGTGCATCGATTCAATATGCTGACGCAAGTAATCGATGCGGTAACCATCATTAATTTCGCCATTGTCTTCGAGGGTATCTTTAGCACCCAAGCCATTCTCCACTAGAAAAAGCGGCTTTTGATAACGGTCATACAGCGTATTCATAGTGATACGAAGGCCAGTAGGATCGATAACCCACCCCCAATCACTCGCCGGAAGATGTGGGTTCTTAATTGACTTCACGACGTTAGCTGCACTGGTGTTGCCTTCATTCATATCAGCAGACGCACAACGAGACGCATAGTAACTAAATGAAATAAAATCGACGGTATTCTTTAAGATTTCGAAGTCTTGTTCTTCCGTTTCCAGTACCACACCTTTTTGTTCGAAGACTTTCTTAGCGTATGACGGATAGTAACCGCGCGACTGCACATCAATAAAAAATAGATTTTCACGATCTTTTTCCATAGCCGTTAATACATCTTGTGGCTTACAAGAGTAAGGATAAAAGTTACCACCAGCGAGCATACAGCCCACTTGATTTTGCTCATCCACTTCATGAGCAATTTTAGTCACTAAGGCACTCGCAACTAATTCATGATGAGCCGCTTGGTACTTGACCTGATCGTGGTTCTCACCCTCTTGAAATAGCAGACCAGCACCAGAGAACGGACTGGCTAACAGGATGTTAATTTCATTGAACGTTAGCCAATATTTTACTAGCCCTTTGTACTGTTCAAAACAGGTGCGAGCATAGCGGCTAAAGAACTCGATCATCTTACGATTTCGCCACGAGCCATATTCATTAACTAAATGCATCGGGACATCGAAATGGCACAGAGTCACCAGCGGCTCAATGCCATACTTTTTACACTCTTCGAATACGCCGCGATAGAAATCTAACCCCGCTTGATTCGGCTCAAGCTCATCACCATTTGGATAGATTCGGCTCCAAGCAATAGACATACGAAAGACTTTAAAACCCATCTCAGCTAGCAGGGCAATATCTTCTTTGTAACGGTGGTAGAAATCGATCGCGTTATGGCTAGGGTAAAATTCATCTTCGCTTAGCTCAACGTGGTCAACCTGACCGAGTTTGATTGGCATACGGTTTTCGCCATATGGAATCATATCGACAGTAGTGAGCCCTTTTCCACCGGCTTGGTGAGCGCCCTCAGATTGGTTGGCAGCAATAGCGCCACCCCATAGAAAGTCCTGGGGAAATTGTATCTTTGACATAGTATCCTCTAAATCGCAAAAGCCACCTTATGGTTTAAGGTGACTTGTTTATTAAGTTGCGTAGCGAAACGTACTGTTTACCTAGGCGGTGATAGGCGAAGTTTTGATGTTGTCTTTGCTACTCTGCTCAGACTCTTCTTTTGCTGATGTAGTATCAGAATCAGCCTCATCTTCAGGAATATCGTCAAAACCCAGAACGAGTGTTAATACAAATGAAAGTACGATGGACAGTGCAATCAGAGCAAAGACCCAAACGATACTCATAGGATCATTTACATCGAAAAACTGCACACTCGTAAACAGACTTGGTGCCGCCATTGAGTGACTCGCTAGCCCCGCCATACCGGCAAGCGCACCCACAATGAAACCAGTAATCATAGTTGCGATAAGTGGGCGCTTAAGACGTACAAGAACACCATAAAGCGCAGGCTCAGCAATGCCCGCAAAGATAGCCGAAGCACCCGCAGCCATAGAAGTTTGTTTTAATGCACTATTTTTTGTTTTGTATGCAACAGCTAAACACGCGCCGCCCATACCTATATTCGCGCCAATTTCAGACGGCATCACCATACTTTCACTGCCTGTTTCCGCGATGGTTTGAATAATGGTAGGAGTGAAAACACGGTGCATCCCGGTTAGAACAAGTAGTGGCCAAAGTGCCCCCATAATTGCGACCGATAGCCAACCTAAAGTGCTGTAGATAGTGTAAACAAGTGCAGATAAAGCTGTACCAATCCAAATACCAAATGGGCCAATAAGAACAATCGCGATCGGTGCGGAAATTAATACAATCAGCATTGGTTTTAAGAAATTTTTCGTCACCGCCGGTGTGATGCTATCTACCCAACGTTCAATGTAAGAGAGCACCCATGTCATAACCAGTACAGGAATAACGGTGTAAGTGTATTTCACGGAGGTGATTGGGATACCAAAGAAGTCAACATGCTGACCTTGCGCCGCTTGCTCCATCAATTCCATGAAGTTCGGGTGAATAAGTACACCGGCAATCGCAATAGACAACGACATATTGGTCTTAAATTTAATCGATGCTGACGCTGCAACCATCACAGGCAAAAAGAAGAAAGCACCATCTCCAATCGCATTCAAAATGATCAACGTCGGCGTATCTGATTCCATCCAGCCGGTCATGAGAAGCACCATGGCGAGGAGTTTCACCATCGAGCCACCAATGATGGCAGGAATCAATGGAGACATGGTGCCAACAAGCGCATCTAGCATTTTCGCCCCAACAGATTTTGCTGTTAGTTTCTCTTTTTTAGCGGGTGTTGCCGAAGTCGGTGCAGAAGACATACTACAGAGAGCCATAATTTCATCATGTGCATAGGAAACTTCATTACCAATGATGACCTGTACTTTGTCACCGTTATCAACCACCCCCATAACACCTTTAACTGCCTTGAGTTTAGCAATATCGACACTCTCTGAGTTATGCACTACAAATCGTAATCGAGTCATACAGTGTGTGAGAGCCGAGACATTGTCTTTCCCACCCAAATATTTCACAACAGATTGCGCTATTGCTCGGTAATCATTGGCCATTCTTATCCCTTAAAAAAGTTAATTCCAGTGACAGTAAACTAGCGTCAATATCAATCCTCTCGATACGCCACTTCGCTATATGTAACTAGACACTCAAAGTTATCGGTAACATGTTACCGATAACATCAATAGGATAAACTGGAAACTTAAATAAAGAGTGAGAAGTGGGATCAAGCACAAACTTATACAGAAGGGTATGAAACTAATGACAATGAAGTCATAGCCTTAAAAGTTACATCGGGTGAAATGAGGGGAGCGTTATCGTCGACTGATAAACTTTAGTACCCAACCAACGTCACCTTCCCAAGTTCCGACTCCCCTATTTGGCAAGAGAAATCGACGCGCTCTTCTGGACCTTTGGCATAGAGTTTTTCTAATTTTTCAAACGTATGCGGCAATAAACTCACACTCTTTAAGCGTAAACTTTTCTTAGTGCGATTATCCAAAAATGCTAAAGCTGTATCCGTCATCGTCTTATGGCAGGAATCTAATATCTCTTTGCTGACCACTTTACTCTCGAGGGCATGCTTAATATCTGAATCAGAGATGCTTTTATTACTTTTAGCGAACAAACAAATTGCCTGAAGATCGAGTAGTGCGATGGTTTTTGGTTTTTGATTTTCACTATCAACATACATGGCCATTAAACACGGCAATTTACTTTCATCAAACTCTTGTGGGTGGATCATGAACAACGTCATATCTTTAGAGACAATACGCTGCATGTGTTTTTCTAACGTAGAGACCTGAGGAAGTGCGAGATCACCCTGATACTCCGTTGGGTCAGCCAGCATCCCCTTATCACCAATAGTTGTCGTCAATGGGCGAAGCTTTTTATGCAAGTCTTCATCATCAAAAGGCTTTGAGAGAACAAACAGTGCACCTGCTTTCTGCGCTTTTACAATCATTTGCTCATCATCAACCATAGTAATCATGGCGATCTTAATATCAGGACTCATCTGAGCAATAATTTCCACCAGTTCTAGCCCCGACATTCCCGGCATATACCAGTCGGTTAAAATGATATCTGGTTTCCATTCTTCAACGAGCACCAGCGCCTCTGCCGCATTATCGGCTTTATTGATCGATAGCCGCTTGTAGGGATATGTTTCAAGCGCACGTCGCACAATTTCTAACGTCGCTTTACTGTCATCAACAATCAGAACTTTCACTATTTCTCATCTAATCTCGTTGTAACCTGTTCAAAGTATAGGCACAAATTTTTATAACAACTAAACTTACAACCTAAGCAAGTCATTGCAAAGGATGATAAATATGTCGATAGCGGATTTACTGACAGAAGAAATACTTGGAATGCTCGCCATTGATCTTGGCTTAGTGATCCTATCTGGTTGGTTCATCATTCTGCTGTTAATCATCCGTGAGTTTCGAAAATTCGCTAGAGGCTTTACTTCTGAAAATAAAGGCATGGATGATAATACACTACACATGTGCCAGCAATCCGTTGATAACGCTCTAAATTATGCCTCAGAGAACAACGATACATTAACTGACTTAATCCAACTTCAGCAGGCTCTAGAAAGCCAAATGGCACTGCTTCGCAGCTCAACCGCACAGCATATTAGCCCTGAAGAACAAGCCTCCATTGACGACTTAAACCTAAAACTCAATAAGTCACACCAACTTATCCGCAAGCTTAAAGGCGATCTAGATAAAAGTGTGAAAGGGCTAAGAGTAACGAGAAAAAAACTGTTTAACCAAAACGATACCGTTGAAGGATTACGTGAAGAGAACGCCGCATTAGAAAAAGATTTCGAAAAACTCGAACAAGAGTACATTCAAATCAGCCAAGCGGGTGGCTTTCAAGATTTAGCTATGCAATATCAAACAGAGAAAGAAGAGCTACTTAATACTATTGAAGAGTTGAAGCAACAGGAGCCGCAAGGTTCAAGTGAAGACGTTGAAGCCATTAAGCAAGAACTAGAACAGGCTCAACAACAGTTGCAGCATTTAGGGAAAGAGAAAGATTTCGTCGAAAGCAAATATCTGGACCTATCTAAAAAAATGGATGCTGATAAATCCGAATAACCTACCATCGATATTAACGATAATTATCCCTATTTAACGCACAACACATTTAATAGTGAAGTGCCTTTCAGTTGGCTGATCTTACCGCTAGTGAACATCCCTTTTCGCTCAAAACCCCAGTAAGGCAGGTGCATCGGCCAATTATCACCTTCCATAACTTTCGCTTCTAACAATGTTGTCCACTCATGCTCAAGTGGCAAGCGCATGCCCATAGAATTGCAAACCTCAGTTGCCGCCGTATAACTTAAGCGATTCCACGGCAGACCATGCTCCATATAAAATTGCCCATCTTCCATGTTGGTATAAGGCACTCGGTACTCTAGAGACTCAACCGTCGCCTTTAGGCGCACTACAGTCTTCTCTGAGCTGCTCTCCTCTACTTTAGATGCCGTTACCGCCATAACTGGAGCGCCAATAGTCGAGGTCTTCTGAGCGGTTTTCTCACTTTTCACTGGAGCAACCTTCAATGGCGTATCTTTGGCAGCATTACTGGCTTGTGCATTTTTACGAACTTCACGAATAAACGCTTCTTTATAAGCGGATTCCGTTCTTACCTTCCGTAGTTCCTGCGTTGCTTTAGCAAAATCATTATAAGGGCCAATCAAACAACGGTGCCCTTTCTCTTCAGGTTTTAACCAAACGTCAGTGGAGATATGCTGATAAATACTTTTCGCTTTAGCTAGGGGGAGCGGTTTAGAAAGCACACCACATTGAATCCAAAAGCTCGATTGATTCCCTTTCGGTTTTTGATTACCCCAAAGCCCCTTACCTATTGGGCAGGCGCTATCTAAAACCGGCAACTTGCTCGTCGATGCTTGGGTGGCATCACATAAGAATTCTTCTGCTGAAACTGAGTGAGAAATAAATGGGAGAGACAGAGCGACCATACTCAAGAACTTCACTCCGATCATTCTAGGCTTGATTACCAACTTCGTATCCATACTTCATTAACCTTTAATCGTCTTGCCTTGGTTAGCTCATTTGAGGCTGTATAGCTAAATTGAATGCAAAAAAAGAGCCGTAATAACTTACGGCTCTAGTTTAGTTAGATTTTCGAATAAAAATCAATCGGTGCGGATCACCCTTTGTAGATTTTAGGGTTGAATACATCACGTAACCAATCACCCAGTAGGTTTATCACCAATACCAAGGTAATAAGTACAACACCAGGGAAGGCAGTAATCCACCACGCACCGGAGAAGATGTAGTTAAAGCCAGTACTAATTAGAGCACCTAGCGATGGCTGATCAACTGGAAGACCCAATCCAAGGAATGACAGCGCGGCTTCTGACATAATCGCGTTAGCAATCTGAACCGTTGAAATAACCAAAATTGGAGATAAACAGTTTGGCAAAATATGGCGGAACATGATGCGTGGCGCTTTAAAGCCCATCACACGAGCAGCTTCCACATACTCTTTCTTCTTTTCAGCCAGTACCGAGGCACGAATAGTACGCGCATACTGAGGCCACTCTGCCACACCAATGATCACAACTAGCATCACCACCGCGTATTGGCTGTAAAAGTCACTACCAAAGCTCGCCTTAAAAATAGCCGAAACAATGATTGCGACCATCATGGTCGAAAACGAAAGCTGAACATCAGCAAAACGCATTAAGAAGCTATCAATACGGCCACCGAAATAACCCGCTGATAGACCAATAATAATACCTAACGTTAGCTGTAGACCAACGGCAAGAAAGCCGATAGTCAAAGAGAGACGTGACCCATAAAGAATCGTCGATAAAATATCGCGCCCTTGTTCATCCGTTCCCAGCAAAAAGTTCGAATCACCGTCTTCCATCCAAGAAGGTGGAAGCTCTGAATCCATGATATCGATAGACGAAAGATCATACGGGTCCGTTGGCGATAAAATAGGTGCCGCCAATGCCAGTGTTAAGAACATCATAAAGATGGCAAAGCTGGTCATCGCAACTTTATCGCGCAAGAAGTAATACACGATGTCTGAATTTTTAAAACGCTCCCAACGACTCGGAGCTGTGGCTACTTCATTCATCTTAAGATCCTTTGCCCGTTAGGTTTACTGTTGGGTTAATCACACCGTAGAGCAGATCAACAATGGTATTGGTAACAACAAAGATAAGCCCAACGAAAATAACGTAAGCCGTAATAAGTGGCGTATCAACACGGTTGATCGCTTCTAAGAATAGGAAACCTGTTCCCGGCCACTGGAATACCGTTTCAGTCAAAATGGTGTAAGCCACCATAGTACCAATTTGAACACCACCCACCGTTAGTACCGGTAACATGGTATTTTTCAGTGCGTGTTGGTAATAGATTTTATTCAGTGCAAGCCCTTTCGCTTTACCGAATTTGATGTATTCAGAGCTTAGTACTTCAAGCATTTCAGAACGTACCAATCGAATAAACAGTGGCAACATAATCGATGCAAGAGCAACACAAGGCAGAATCAAATGGCGAATGCCATCAATGGTAAAGAAACCAGATTGCCAGCCAAGAACATTAGCCGTTTCGCCTCGTCCATACGAAGGTAACCAGCCGAGTTCTATAGAGAACACATACATCAACATGATGGCAGTAAGGAAAACAGGAACGGAAATACCGACACTACTGAATGCCATTACAACTTTAGTGAAAACGCTTTTGGGATGAATAGCAGAGTAGACACCCAGAGGAATAGAGCAAACCACTATAATAATGGACGCACCAAATACGAGCTCTAATGTTGCTACCAGCTTATCTAAAATGACATCAACCGCTGGTCGCTTGAAGAAGTAAGATGTGCCTAAATCACCTTGCAAGGCAGCCGTAATAAAACGGGTATATTTTGTAACGAAGGGATCATTTAAGCCTAGCTCATCTCGCAGCGCTTGACGCTCAGCTTCTGAAACCGACTGACCTACAAGCTCACGCAGCGGATCACCCAAATTATCTTGAATGGAAAACGCCACCAAACTGATCACAAACATCACTATCAGTGCCTGAAACAGGCGATTGACCAGAAACGAAAACATTCCTTGCCCCTTTTTAACTATCCATGATTTTCTACTCAATATAAGTAGAAACAAAAAATCCAGTCTTAAAAATGGCACCTAGCCGACTGAAACAAAGCTAAATGCCAAAAATTAACTAGGCACCCAATGCACTATTTTCAATTTACAATCTTAAATATGTGGATTGGATGCCTAAGCCTTACTTACTCAACCACTAGGTCGCCAAAGTAAGGGAAGTTCATTGCGTTTACGATTGGACCGATCTTAACGTTAGACTTTGCGCCCCACGCTAGGTTCTGCCAATGTAGAGGAACAAACGCTGCATCGTTGTACAGTGTTTCTTCTACTGTCTTAAGCATTTCAGCACGCTTTGAAGAATCAGTTTCTACGTTTGCTGCATTAACCAGTGAATCCACTTCTGCGTTTGCATAGTGACCACAGTTGTACTGACCTTTACCTGTCTCTTCATTACGAGTCATCGTTAGGAACTCAGAGAAGTTAGCTGAATCTTCAGTATCTGAGTGCCAACCGATCATCAGCATGTCTGCTGCACATAGGTCAAATTCTGGCCAGTATTGCGCTTTAGGCATTGTTTTCAGATCAACCTTGATGCCAATCTTAGACAGCATTGCTGCAGAAGCTTGAGCAACCTTCGCATCGTTCACGTAACGGTTGTTTGGCGCCATCATAGAAAGCGTAAAGCCTTTCTCGTAGCCCGCTTCCTTCATAAGCTCTTTCGCTTTTTTCAGGTCGTAACGTGGAACAAGATCAGCATCATAGCCAGCGTAGCCTGAAGGGCCTTGTTGACCAGCCGCTGTAGCGAAACCTTTCATGATTTTCTTAACAATACCTTCATTGTTAATCGCATGAACGATAGCTTGACGAACACGAACATCTTTCAATGCTTCGTTGCTGTTTTGGTTCATTTGGAACGTGATGATACGAGTACCAGGTAGCGTTACTAGATCAACGTTATTTGCGCTCTTAACACGCTTGTGATCGTTAGGTGCTACTGGTGCAATCATGTCTACGCCACCAGAAAGAAGTGCCGCAACACGAGTTGCATCTTCTTTAATTGGTACTAGCGTTAGCTTATCAACGTTACCAGTGTTCTCATCCCAGTAATCGCCGAAACGTTCAAACACAACCTGTACGCCTTGCTCACGCTCAGTCACGATAAACGGACCAGTACCTGAAACATTTGTAGAAGCAAACGAGTTACCGTGTTTCACAACTGCTGACTTCTCGTTACCATCAGCGGTGGTGCCTGAATAGAACTTGCTGTCCATTGGGAAGATGTAAGTCGCAGTTTGAAGAACTAGTGGGTATGCACCCTTAGAAATGATTTCAACAGTGTAATCATCAACCTTGACCATTTTTTCGTATGGTTCAAAGATTGCTTTAAAATCTGGTGAGTTTTTAAGACGATCAAATGTCCAAAGAACATCATCAGCTGATAGCTCATTACCTGAATGGAACTTAACGCCTTTACGTAGAGAGAAACGGAAAGTTGTGTCATCAACACGTTCCCATTTTTCTGCTAAGCGTCCTTCAAAATCCAGTTCCTGCGTGTAACGAACTAGTGGATCAAACACCATGTGAGACATTTGCAGTGTACCGCCCGATAACTGCTCATGCGGGTCCAGTGATACTGGATCTGCGTCGTACGCTACTTTAATGTCAGCTGCTGCTGCGCTAAAGCTAAGACCTGCAGCCATCATTGCGACTACTAGTTTGCTTTTCATGGTTTTCATTGCATAACTCCTTATGCGGGAATCCGAATCCCTAGTTGTTGTGTTTGCTTCTGCTTTTTATGTCCAAGCCGCTCGCTGTTTGCAAGCATGCTCAGTTCTTCGACACCGAATGGCATTTAAGACCATTCGGCAATTCGAAACGACTTATGCCGTTTTTACGTCTTCTCTTAAGCCTAAGAATTCAGGCATTAATGAAATTAGGTGTTTGCTGTATTCATGCTGAGGTGTCGTAAACAGTTGCTCAGTTGGTGCAACTTCCAACAGTTTACCCATTTGCATCACACCCACACGGTCACACATTTGGCGAATAACCGGTAAGTCATGACTGATAAACAGCATGGTGAGGTTTAACTCATCTTGTAAATCTTTCAGCAAGTTTAGAATTTGTGCCTGAACCGATACATCTAACGCAGATGTTGGTTCGTCACAAATCAGTAAGCGAGGGCGCGTGGCTAATGCACGAGCAATCGAGATACGTTGACGCTGACCGCCTGAAAATTCATGTGGATACTTAACGCCCGACATACTACCTAGACCAACGTGATCAAGAAGATCGTTGACGATCTGACGTGTTTCCGTTTCATTACGAGTTAACTTATGAAAACGAATTGGCTCGGCAATAATGTCAAAGATCTTCATACGTGGGTTCATCGACGTATAAGGGTTTTGGAAGACCATCTGCATTTGACGACGCAGAGGACGACGCTCTTTTTCAGACTTCATCGCCGTTAAATCAATACCTTCAAACGATACCTTGCCAGAGTTTGGTGCGTATAAGCCGGCAATAACACGTGCAATGGTCGATTTACCAGAGCCCGACTCGCCTACCAAGCCAAAGGTTTCACCTTCAAGTACATCAAAGCTTACGTTGTTTGACGCTTGAACAAATTCACGTCGGCTTTCAAACAGAGAATCTTTAGTGACAAAACGTAGGTTAACGTTTTCAACACTTAATAGAGAACCAGTGTAATCACGGTGATCTTGGCTTTGACCAAGCCAGTGATTCTTCACATCGAGAGGCTCCATCTCAGCCGCTTCTTCGATGTAGCTAACCAATGGGAAACGATCGAGTTTCACATCAGAGCGAGGAACCGCAGAAATGAGGCTTCGAGTATACGAGTGATCTGGGTCGCCCAGCACTTTCGCAGTAGGACCAAATTCAACCAAGTCTCCGCGGTACATAACCGCAACACGGTCCGTTACATTGGAAACCACACCCATATCATGGGTAACCAGCATACAGCCCACATTTTTCTCGATACAAAGATCGCGAATAAGTTTTAGGATTTGATCTTGAATTGATACATCCAACGCTGTAGTTGGCTCATCTGCAATGATTAAATCGGGCTCACCCGCTAGAGCGATGGCAATAACAACACGTTGACGCATACCACCAGAGAACTGGTGAGGGTATTGCTTCAAACGGTTTTCAGGCTGTGGAATCCCCACTTGATTCATTAACGACAAAGCGCGTTCATACGCTTCTTCGGCCGATACTTTCATATTGGCATGGATCGTTTCGGTCAATTGCTGCTCAACCGTGAATAGAGGATTAAGAGAGGTCATCGGATCTTGGAAAATAAAACCAATTTTCGATCCACGAACTTTTCGCATTTGCTCAGGAGTTAGGCCAGATACCTTTTCTCCATCTAAAAACACTTCACCACTTGCGATAAGGCCAGGAGGGCTCAGTAGATCAATAACGGCGTTACCGACCGTTGATTTACCTGCTCCTGATTCGCCAACAACACCTACAATTTCACCACGTTCAATATTAAACGAAAGTGATTTAACCGCAGCGTGAACCCCATGACGAGATGGGTACTCAATACGAAGATTTTGAACTTCTAATAGCGACATTTATCAGACCTCGACTGCTTTGACAGTTTTCTGCCCTGTCTGATACCAGTATTGCGCGCAAACATACTGATACAAATTGAATCCATTCTTGCCAGTAGAATGTTCTGGCAATTAACAAGGTCATCAATTTGGCAAAAAACTCACAGAAAAGCAACAAATAGAGGATAAAAAGTCGATATCAAACAGATTAGGAGCAAAGTGTGTGGATATATATGCAATAAAACTGCATTTAATATTGGTAATACCAATTAAGTGCATCTTGCACCAAGATAGAATTCAACAGCACTTTCACCTAAAAGTATTACGTAAACCCGTAGATCATAAAAACACATTCGTGAATAATTTCTCACAAATAATATAACGGTTAAAATTAACAAAACAGAAACATCAACCAATAAGCTATATAGTTGTAGTTAAATAAACCATATCCATAGTAAATAAGTAGATGATAAAACCAAATCAATCCAACTTTCATTTAAGTAGTGACGATTAGTTTCAGGAACAATATAGGTTAGCTCAATATAAAAACTCCAGTGTGATTCAGTTCAAAAATGCTAGGGAGAGTTTCATTAGAGCATGAGCACCTAGACTTCAGGCCCTATAGCTAACTATTTTATTCTATTTTCAGTAAACATATTTTTACAAAAATGAGGCTGCTCTTGAGATACCCCAACCAAACATTCATTCAACTAAGCTTCAGATGTAAAAAAGCCCCGTCATTTCTGACTGAGCTTCTTAATGCTGGTCGGTGAAGAGCCTTATTTAGAAACCATTGGGAACCCCCGAGCTTCTAGCCCCAAACCAAGCTTCAATACTCCGATCTACAGATGTAAAAAAGCCCCAGTCTTTCGACTGAGGCTTCTTAAGGTGGTCGGTGAAGAGCCTTATTTAGAAACCATTGGGAACCCCCGACCCTCTGACTCCAAACTATGCTTCAATACTCCGATCTACAGACGTAAAAAAGCCCCAGTCTTTCGACTGGGGCTTATTAAAGTGGTCGGTGAAGAGGGATTCGAACCCCCGACCCTCTGGTCCCAAACCAGATGCGCTACCAAGCTGCGCTATTCACCGACAAGGTTTTATTTCGATTTAACGAAAAAGGAAACTTACGTTACCAAAATTAATGGGGTGGCTAACGAGATTCGAACTCGCGACCACCGGAATCACAATCCAGGGCTCTACCAACTGAGCTATAGCCACCACTAATTTTTTATATAACCGCTGTTGCGATTATTGAAATAGTGGTCGGTGAAGAGGGATTCGAACCCCCGACCCTCTGGTCCCAAACCAGATGCGCTACCAAGCTGCGCTATTCACCGACATTGTATTTTTTTACTTGGTTTGAGTTGTACTTAAACAACCTTTCCAATTTCGTTTCGATTCTTAGGGTGTAACTTGAATCAAAACCGGAAGCTTTTATTTACTGAGTAAACTGAGCTACCTAAATAATGGGGTGGCTAACGAGATTCGAACTCGCGACCACCGGAATCACAATCCAGGGCTCTACCAACTGAGCTATAGCCACCATTATGTTTTTTGCCAATATGCCACTTACTTGTGCAAGCATCCGGATGGCGCGCCCGAAAGGATTCGAACCTTCGACCTTTGGCTCCGGAGGCCAACGCTCTATCCAGCTGAGCTACGGGCGCATGCCCTATCGGCGGAGTGGAATAATACGTATATCACCCTAGGCCGTCTAGTACTTTTTCAACTTTTTTTATCGTTTGGTGTCTTTTTGGGCAATTAAAGTGTGACAAAGACCTATTTCACAAATAATAATCATTGAATGGACGATAACTTGTTGTTTAATGCAACAACTTATCAGGATATAATCACCCACTGTTTACATTGATTTAACAGACTTTGGCGTCCTTAGATCAACATAAAAACTATTAACTATATAATTGGTAAGCATGTACTTACCTTGGGAATTTAAAGTGAGTTTAATGGATATGTCTCAACGAATCTTAACTGTATTTTTCGCCGCTTTACTAAGCTCTACAGCAGCATACGCAGGTAGCGTTAGCCCAGAAGAGTACGATGCCATTTCTGAACGCATCAAGCCTGTAGGTAATGTATACCTAGCTGGTAGTGAGCCAGTCGTCGCTGAAGCAACTGGCCCTCGTGACGGTAAAGCTGTGTATGGCATGTTCTGTACCGCTTGTCACAGCATTGGCGTAAGTGGCGCTCCTAAAACAGGTGACGCGGGTGATTGGGCTCCTCGAATTGCTCAAGGTAAAGATGTTCTTGCTGACCACGCGATCAACGGCTTCAATGCAATGCCTGCAAAAGGCGCGTGTATGGATTGTTCAGATGATGAAATCATCGCTGCTATTGAGCACATGATTGAAGGCATTTAATAACACCCTTCTCCTTATAAAATAGAAAAGGCTCGGTTAACTATATCGCTATAGTTAACCGAGCCTTTTCTTTATTCAGCATTCCGCTTATGACGTTACGTTTACTTTTTAAACATGGCTCGCAGGTTGGCAATATGCGCTTGCCCTTTTTCCATTCTCTCTTCTGCTGAGACTGGCTTCTTGGTTGATTCCCACTCAATATCATCTTGTGGCAACTCATCAAGGAAACGGCTTTGCGATGGCTTAATAAGTTCACCGTACTGACGACGCTCTTTACACATAGTAAAGGTCAGCTCTTTTTGTGCTCGTGTAATTCCTACGTACATCAAACGACGTTCTTCTTCGACATTATCTTCATCAATGCTGGTTTGATGCGGCAAGATACCCTCTTCAGAACCTAGTAAGTAGACGTAAGGGAACTCTAGCCCCTTAGATGCATGAAGCGTCATCAATTGAACCGCATCGTTGTCTTCGTCATCTTCACCGCGCTCCATCATGTCTCTTAATGTCAGCTTGAGGACCACCTCTTTTAATGTTTTCTCTTCTTGGTCATAGTTATCACCTTCTAAATCAGCAACAATCCATGAATAGAGATCAGAGACGTTTTTCATTCTCATCTCAGCCGCTTTAGCACTTGAAGAAGTTTCGTATAGCCAATCTTCATAGTTGATATCACGAACCAATGAGCGAACCGCTTCAACGGTATTGCCACGCTCGGAATTGTCCGAAATGGCCACAATCCACTGTGTGAAACGTTGCAGATTTTCTAGACCTCGCCCGGTTAGATGCTGTTCTAAGCCCATTTCAAAGCTTGCAGCAAACAGGCTTTTTCCGCGCATATTGGCGTAACTGCCTAATTTTTCTAAAGTAACAGGGCCAATTTCACGTCGCGGCGTATTAACGATTCTCAAAAACGCATTGTCATCGTCTGGGTTCACTAAGACGCGTAAGTACGCCATGATGTCTTTAATTTCAGCACGTGAGAAAAACGATGTGCCACCCGATAGTTTGTAAGGCACTTTGTTTTGTACTAGCCACTTTTCAATCAGACGTGATTGGTGATTACCACGATACAAAATTGCGTAATCTTTATAGTTGGTTCGGTTTAAGAACTTGTGAGCAATAATTTCACCCGTAACACGCTCAGCTTCATGCTCTTCATTTTTAGCAAGAAGTACTTTGAGCGGTTCACCTTCTGGGATCTCTGAAAACAGCGTTTTTTCATACACGTGGGGGTTATTAGCAATCAAAATATTGGCTGCGCGCAGAATTCGGCACGTTGAGCGATAGTTCTGCTCAAGCTTAATCAGCTTCAAACTTGGGTAATCTTGCCCAAGAAGCACTAAGTTCTGCGGTTTGGCACCACGCCATGAATAGATTGACTGATCATCATCACCTACCACGGTTAATCGCTCTCGCTCACCGACCAAAAGCTTCACCAATTCATATTGGCTTGTGTTGGTATCTTGGTATTCATCCACCAACAGATACTTAATGCGGCCTTGCCAGCGTTTACGTACGTCTTCATTCGTACGTAGTAACAATACAGGTAGTGAGATTAGATCATCAAAATCAAGCGCGTTGTAGGCTTTCATCTGCTTTAAATACATCTCGTAGCAGAAAGCAAACAGCTGATCTTGCTCACCTACCGCTCTTGCTAAAACTTGCTCGGAGGTGAGCATGTCGTTCTTCCAATTAGAGATGGCACTCATCAATTGGCGCAGCAGATCTTTATCACCGTCCAACTGCTTTTCAGTTAGCTCTTTCAATAACGCCATCTGGTCTTGGTCATCAAACAGGGAAAATCCCGCCTTTAAACCAAGAACTTTATATTCACGACGAATGATATTGAGACCCAAAGTGTGAAAAGTTGAGACCATCAAACCTTTTGATTCCGCTTTCCCTAATGTTTGCCCAACACGCTCTTTCATTTCTCGCGCGGCTTTATTGGTAAAGGTCACCGCAGCAATATTTCGTGCTTTATAACCACACTGCTGAACCAAGTAAGCAATCTTATTGGTGATTACCCTGGTTTTACCCGAACCAGCTCCCGCTAGCACAAGGCATGGCCCTGATACGAACTTTACTGCTTCATCTTGTTGTGGGTTCAGCTTCATGATGTTCTCAATTTTGTACTCATTAGGAGAGCTATAATAATCCTGCAGCCCAACGAATGCTATCGTCCAATTAATAACATTTCCTTACAGTGATTCAATTAAATGTTGCATTGAATACCACTTATCGATCTATAATGAATGAACGTTCATTCACTTCTGGTGTCCTATGACAAGCAAACCAACAGATGATAAGCGTCAAAAGATTTTGCTCGCGGCTGGAACTGTCATTGCTGACGTAGGCTTACAAGGGCTTTCAATGCAACGACTGGCTAAAGAAGCTGGTGTCGCTGCAGGTACAATTTATCGTTACTTTGACGATAAAGAGCATCTAATTGAAGAACTTAGGTTGCACGTCGCGCAACGCGTTGCTGATGTGGTACAAACCGACGTTGATGAGTCTATGCCACTTAAAGAGCGCTATCGAAAGATGTGGCTCAATATTTGGGGCCTAGTGGGATCAGATATTGCGATGCTAAAAAATCGCATTCAATACGATTCAACACCGATAGGTCATTGCAGTGCTACTCGTCAAGAGGAGCGCGGTATGTTTAAAGAGGTTTTTAATCTATTTAAACAAGGAAAAGAACAAGGGGTATTTAAGCCCCTTGATAACGAACTGCTTTCGGCGTTGAGCTTGGAAACAAGCGTAACACTCGCTCGTAAGCACACTTTTGGATTATACCAACTCAGTGATGACGCTATTGAAGCAGCAATCAACGCCAGTTGGGACGCTATTACTAACCACTAACTTTGTTAAGAACAACTAACTCGGAGTCACCAGCAAAATGAAAAAGTGGACTTTCTTTATGCTACTTATCGCCATTGTCTTATTTGGCAGTGTGATAGGTTTCAATCTATTCAAACAGCAAAAAATTGCTGAGTATTTAGCAAACCGCCCTGAGCCAGAGTTCCCTGTGACTGCTGTTGAAGTTGAAGCAGTTAACTGGGTTCCTGTTATTGAAGCAATTGGTTTTATTGAACCTAACCAAGGTGTGACCATTGCTAACGAAACCAATGGTGTGATTGATAAGATCACTTTTGATTCAGGTACTCAAGTTGAAGAGGGTCAATCTTTAGTTCTGCTTGATTCTGATGTAGAAAAAGCAAACCTAAAAAGTGCCAAAGCTCGTTTACCTGCAGCAGAAGCGAAATATAAGCGCTACCAAGGCTTGTATAAGAAAGGCTCCATCTCAAAAGAAGCATACGATGATGCAGAAGCAAGCTTCTACTCTCTTTCTGCTGACCTTGAAAGCCTAAGAGCCTCTATTGATCGCCGTGAAATCAAAGCACCGTTCTCTGGCGTGGTTGGTATTCGTAATGTCTACCTAGGTCAATACCTACAAGCAGGTACAGATATCGTTCGCCTAGAAGATACGAGCGTGATGCGCTTGCGCTTTACTGTTCCGCAAACCGATATTTCTCGTATTCGAATTAACCAATCCATTGATATCTTTGTTGATGCGTACCCAGAAAGACCATTCAAAGGATCAATCAGCGCTATTGAGCCTGCAGTCAGTGTACAAAGTGGTCTAATTCAAGTTCAAGCGGACATTCCAAACAGCGACGGTCAGCTTCGTAGTGGCATGTTTGCGCGTGCCAACATCATTCTTCCTGAGCTAGAGAATCAAGTCGTGCTGCCACAGACTGCGATTACTTACACGCTCTACGGTGATAACGTCTATATCGTTAGCGGAAAAGATGGCGAGCAACGTGTGAAACAGCACGTAGTTAAAATCGGTGAACGCAGTGCAGATATTGCGCACGTTTTAGAAGGCGTCACTGTAGGTGATATGGTCGTGACTACAGGTCAAGTTCGCTTAAGTAATGATGCTAAAGTCCGTATCGTTGAAAGTGATGCGACGACTACCCCTGCTGAAACACCAATGCTGTAACTGGAGGAATTATGCGCTTTACTGATGTTTTCATAAAACGTCCAGTTCTGGCTATCTCAATCAGTTTCTTGATTGCCTTGCTTGGTATGCAGGCGATCTTCAAGATGCAGGTTCGTGAATACCCAGAAATGACGAACACGGTAGTAACGGTAACCACCAGCTACTACGGGGCAAGTGCTGACTTGATTCAAGGCTTTATTACTCAGCCCTTGGAGCAAGCAGTCGCACAGGCCGATAATATCGATTATATGACTTCGCAATCGGTGAATGGTAAGTCAACCATCACGGTAACGATGAAGCTTAATACCGATCCTAACGCGGCGTTATCTGATGTTCTAGCTAAGACTAACTCGGTTCGATCACAGCTGCCTAAAGAGTCTGAAGATCCAACGGTAACTATGTCGACAGGCTCTACAACCGCGGTACTCTACATTGGTTTTACCAGTGATGAGCTGGCGTCTAGTCAGATCACCGACTACCTTGAGCGAGTGATCAATCCACAGCTCTTTACGGTTAGTGGTGTTTCTAAGGTCGACCTTTACGGTGGTATGAAATACGCACTGCGCGTATGGCTAGACCCATCTAAAATGGCGGCTCTGAACCTTACAGCCACTGATGTAATGGGCGTTCTTAATGCCAATAACTATCAGTCTGCAACAGGTCAGGTAACAGGCGAGTTCGTTATTTATAACGGCAGTGCCGATACTCAAGTATCCAATGTTTCTGAGCTTGAAAACTTAGTCGTCAGGGGTACTGAGGGTGAGATTATTCGCCTAGCGGATATCGCTAAAGTAAGTTTAGAAAAGAGTCACGACGTTTATCGAGCGAGTGCAAATGGTCAAGAAGCGGTTGTTGCCGCAATTAATGCTGCGCCAAGTGCTAACCCAATCAATATCGCTGCTGATGTTCTAGACCTACTACCAGCACTTGAGAAGAACCTTCCAAGCAACATCTCAATGAACGTGATGTACGATTCAACCATCGCGATCAATGAATCAATCAATGAAGTTGTAAAGACTATCCTTGAAGCGGCGTTAATCGTTCTGGTCGTAATTACTCTGTTCCTTGGGTCATTCCGAGCTGTACTTATCCCTATCGTCACTATCCCACTGTCTCTTATCGGTGTGGCAATGGTGATGCAGGTAATGGGTTTCTCTTGGAACCTGATGACACTGTTAGCAATGGTACTTGCCATCGGTCTAGTGGTTGATGACGCTATCGTTGTACTTGAGAACGTAGACAGACACTTAAAACTTGGCGAATCCCCGTTTAGAGCAGCGATTATTGGTACGCGTGAAATCGCGGTTCCCGTTATCGCAATGACATTAACGCTGGGTGCGGTATATGCGCCAATCGCGATGATGGGCGGTATTACAGGTTCTCTATTTAAAGAGTTTGCATTAACGCTTGCTGGTGCAGTATTTGTTTCAGGTATTGTCGCATTAACACTATCGCCAATGATGTGTTCAAAAATGCTCAAGGCAAATGAAGAGCCAAGCAAGTTTGAGAAAACTGTCCACCATATACTTGATGGCATGACTAATCGCTATTCACGTATGTTGAAATCAGTGATGGATCATCGCCCAGTTGTGATCGGATTCTCTGTCATCGTATTCGCGGTATTACCTGTTTTGTTTTCGTTTATTCCGAGTGAGCTTGCTCCTTCAGAAGATAAAGGCGTAATCATGCTAATGGGTACAGCGCCATCAAATGCAAACCTTGATTACATGCAAAATACCATGAACGATGTAAATGAAATTCTTTCTGCTCAACCAGAAGTTTCCTTTGCTCAGGTATTTACCGGCGTGCCTAATGCTAACCAAGCCTTTGGTATTGCCTCCATGGTGCCTTGGAGTGAGCGAGAAACGAGTCAAGAAGAAGTCGCCAATCGAGTAACGGGCTTGGTTAGTGGCGTTCCAGGTATGGCGGTAACGGCATTCCAGATGCCAGAGCTTCCAGGTGCAGGTTCAGGCTTACCACTTCAGTTTGTTATCACCACACCAAATAGCTTTGAAAGCCTGTTTACGGTAGCTTCTGATGTACTTAGTGAAGTAACAGCAAACCCAATGTTTGTTTATTCTGACTTGGACCTTAACTTTGACTCTGCAACGATGAAAATCAACATCGATAAAGACAAAGCGGGTGCGTATGGCGTAACGATGCAGGACATTGGTATTACGCTAAGTACTATGATGGCGGATGGTTATGTTAACCGTATCGATCTTAATGGTCGTTCATACGAAGTGATTCCACAGGTTGAGCGTAAGTTCCGCTTAAATCCGGAATCAATGAACAACTACTACGTTCGCGCGGCTGATGGTAACGCAGTTCCACTTGGCAGCTTGATCAACATTGATGTGATTGCTGAGCCTCGCTCACTGCCTCACTTCAACCAGCTAAACTCAGCAACAGTAGGCGCTGTTCCAGCTCCGGGAACCGCTATGGGTGACGCGGTAAATTGGTTTGAAGGCATTGCAACCGACAAACTACCAAGCGGCTATAACCACGACTACATGGGTGAATCGCGCCAATACGTGACGGAAGGCAGTGCTCTGTATGCGACCTTTGGTTTGGCACTGGCGATTATCTTCTTGGTACTGGCGATTCAGTTCGAGTCTATCCGAGATCCATTGGTTATCATGGTTTCTGTTCCACTGGCTATTTGTGGCGCCTTGATTGCATTGGCTTGGGGCGCGGCCTCAATGAACATCTACTCTCAGGTGGGTTTGATTACACTGGTTGGTTTGATCACCAAGCACGGTATTCTTATCTGTGAGGTTGCTAAAGAAGAACAACTGCATAATCACAAGTCTCGTATTGATGCGGTTATGGAGGCTGCGAAAGTACGTCTTCGCCCTATCCTGATGACAACGGCGGCGATGATTGCAGGTCTAATCCCACTGATGTACGCAACAGGTGCAGGTGCAGCACAACGCTTTAGTATCGGTATTGTTATCGTTGCGGGTCTTGCGATTGGTACGCTGTTTACTCTGTTCGTACTGCCAGTTATTTATAGCTACCTAGCCGAGAAACACAAACCACTCCCTGTGTTTGTTGAAGATAAAGATCTAGAAAAGCTAGCGCGTATTGATGAAGCAAAAGCAGCTCAACGTGAGATATCTCACCCGAGCTAACTAAATGCGTTAATGATTGGATAGATCACTTACTTAATAGGTCACTTCGGTGGCCTATTTTTTTACCTTGCCTTTGGCCACCATCCATCATCACCGAACATTTTTTCCACCAAGTAGCGACTTTTATGTCCGCTTTAAATAGAATGTAGGCAAATTGATAGGAGTTTAAGCCAACATGTTTGACCCAAAGAAATTAGAGCAAATTGCTAAACAAATTCATGATTCAATGCCAACCCCTGTTAAAGAGCTTGGTGCTGATGTTGATCAAAAGGTTCGCCAAGTAATCCAAGGCCAACTAAACAAGTTAGATGTTGTGAGCCGTGAAGAGTTTGATGTTCAAACTCAAGTACTTCTTCGCACTCGCCAAAAGCTAACAGAGATGGAGCAGAAACTTGCTCAACTTGAAGAGAAACTAACGGATAAGTAACCACTTACCTCTCCTCTTCATAAAGATCTAAAAAGGGCTTGGTCATCACTGACCAAGCCCTTTGTATTTTTAATCTAGAAGAACTTTTTGAAGCTATAGAGCTTAAGGTCGAGGCGGAAACACGGAGTTTGCGAGTAGCAAATGAGTATTTCCAACAAAGAGCTTAGGCTCTAGAGCAATAAAATTAGCCGCCTACTGCGATGTTCTTCATATCAGTCATATACCCACGTAGCTCTTCACCGATGTACTCAACTGGGTGATTACGAATGGCATCGTTCACTGCGATTAGCTTGCCGTTGTCTACTTGGTTAGAAGTCTCACCTAGACCGCGACCGATTACGTCAGTTGCTACTGAAGGCATGAACTTCTCACGTAGAAGTGGTGTTGCTACGTTAGCAAATAGGTAGTTACCGTATTCTGCTGTATCTGAGATTACTACGTTCATTTCGTATAGACGCTTACGAGCAACCGTGTTTGCGATTAGCGGCAGTTCGTGTAGTGATTCGTAGTATGCAGACTCATCGATGATGCCAGATGCTGTCATTGCTTCGAATGCTAGCTCAACCCCTGCACGTACCATTGCAACCATTAGGATGCCGTTATCAAAGTACTCTTGCTCTGAGATTTCTACATCAGACGACGGGTAGTTTTCAAATGCCGTTTCGCCTGTCTCTTCACGCCAGCCAAATAGGTTCACGTCATCGTTCGCCCAGTCAGCCATCATAGTGCGAGAGAATTCACCTTGGATGATGTCATCCATGTGCTTGTTGTAAAGTGGACGCATTAGGTCTTTAAGCTCTTCAGAAAGGTCAAAAGCTTTTACCTTAGCTGGGTTTGATAGACGATCCATCATGTGAGTAATACCACCAAACTTAAGCGCTTCAGTGATTGTTTCCCAACCGTACTGTAGAAGTTTACCTGCGTAGCCTGGTTCAATACCGTCAGCAATCATCTTCTCGTAAGAAACGATAGAACCCGCTTGAAGCATGCCACAAAGAATTGTTTGCTCGCCCATTAGGTCTGATTTAACTTCAGCAACGAAAGAAGACTCTAGACAACCAGCGCGGTGACCACCTGTACCTGCTGCCCAAGCTTTAGCGATATCCCAGCCTTCTGCTTTAGGGTCATTTTCTGGGTGAACAGCGATTAGCGTTGGAACACCAAAGCCACGCTTGTACTCTTCACGTACTTCAGTACCAGGACACTTAGGTGCAACCATAACAACCGTTAGGTCTTTACGGATTTGCATACCTTCTTCAACAACGTTGAAGCCGTGCGAATAACCCAGTGCAGAACCCTCTTTCATTAGAGGCATTACCGTTTCAACAACATTTGTGTGTTGCTTGTCTGGAGTCAAGTTTACTACTAGATCAGCTTGAGGAATTAGATTCTCATAGCTATCAACAACAAAGCCGTTCTCTTTTGCGTTTTTGAACGACTGACGCTGCTCGTCTATCGCAGCTTGGCGTAGTGCGTAAGAAACGTCTAGGCCTGAATCACGCATGTTTAGACCTTGGTTTAGGCCTTGAGCACCACAACCTACGATAACCACTTTCTTACCTTTTAGGTAATCTGCTTCTGTAGCAAATTCACTGCGGTCCATAAAACGACAACGACCTAGTTGGTCTAGTTGCTCACGTAGATTTAAAGTATTGAAATAGTTAGCCATGTTGGGCGCTCCTTGTTGATTCTTCCGTTATGGTCGGCGCATTATCGCCGAATGAGTTCATACTAAAGCAGACATCTAATTGCCGAAAGTGATATATTCACAATTAGTAATTGCAATTAATGCAACGTACAGAAAATTGGTGCAGGACTACTTTTGTACATAAAAACGCTCTTGTTACCAAACAAAGTTCGCTTAGAAGATCATTATGGATATTAAAAACCTGCAGATGTTTATTCATCTGTGCGACAGTAAAAGTTTCAGCAAGACGGCTTCTGCCATGCATATCAGCCCTTCTGCTTTAAGTCGCCAGATTCAAAAGCTAGAACAACAAACCAGTCAAACTCTATTCTTACGTGACAACCGCAGCGTCGAGTTAACCCCTGCCGGAAAACAATTATTGCCCGTAGCAATGAAAATCCAGACTGAGTGGCAACAGTATAATGCTCAAATTAAGGGGCATGAATTAGAGTTGAAAGGCGAAATTCGACTATTTTGTTCAGTCACCGCCAGCTATAGCCACTTACCTGAGCTCCTTTCTGAATTTCGTTTGCAGCATCCATTTATTGAATACAAACTTTCAACCGGTGATCCTGCTCAAGCGATCGATAAAGTACTAAAGGATGAAGCCGATATCGCTATATCTGCGAAACCCGATCAGCTTCCTGCTCGCGTTAAGTTTGAAACGGTCAGCGAGATCCCTTTATCAGTCATCGCTCCATCAGGTGTCAGTAGTTTTGCGGATCAGCTTCAGCAAGAGAAGCCTGACTGGTCGAATATTCCCTTTATTGTACCTGAAGCCGGAACGGCACGTGACCGTGCTAATGCTTGGTTCAAAAGCATGAGAATTAAACCGACCATTTACGCACAAGTCTCTGGTCATGAAGCTATAGTAAGTATGGTTGCACTCGGCTGTGGCGTTGGCATCGCTCCTGATGTGGTGATCAACAACAGCCCAGTAAAAGAGAAAATTCAGAGATTAAAGGTTAAACCAGTAAAGCCATTTGAACTTGGGGTTTGCTGTAAGCGTTCTCAGCTTGATAAGCCACTGATAAAAGCGCTCTGGGATGTAGCCGCTGGAAAGTACATCGCTCCTTAGTTTGCTCTCTTTAAACGAAAAAGCCACGCAATAGCGTGGCTTTGTTAATTTGAGCATCTTACGATTTAGATAACTCGTGAGAACTGCTGCTGACGCGCTCTATCACGGAGGTATTTATCAAAACACATACAAATATTACGAATAAGCAGTCGTCCACGTAGCGTCACTCGGATTTCTTTGTCATCAACTTCGACTAATTCATCATCGATAAAAGTTTGTAGCAACTGTAAATCTTCTTTGAAGTATTGGTTAAACGTCACTTTAAACTCAGACTCAATGATGGTTTTATCCAGTTTGAAGTTACAAATAAGTTGTTTTATCACTTCACGACGCAGTAAGTCGTCACTATCAAGGGCAACCCCTTTCCATAAAGCATGACGCAGCTCATCAACCTGAGCGTAATATTTCTTAAGCTCTTTCTGGTTTTGCGCGTACGCATCACCAACCATTGAGATTGCTGACACGCCGAAACCAACCAGATCAGCTTCGCCTTGAGTGGTATAGCCTTGGAAGTTACGATGCAGAATGCCTTTTCTCTGAGCGATAGCCAGTTCGTCATCAGGCAGAGCAAAGTGATCCATGCCAATAAATTGGTAACCTGAGCCAGTAAGGGTCGCGATACTCTCTTGTAGAATACCCATTCTTTCACTCGCTTCAGGTAAATCTTCTTCTTTGATTTTACGCTGTGCAGCAAATAGCTGAGGCATATGAGCATAATTAAACACAGAAAGACGCCCTGGCTTCATCTCTAAGACTTGTGCCAATGTTTGTGCAAATGACTCTTTAGTCTGCTTTGGTAGGCCGTAAATCAAATCTAGGTTCGTTGAGCGGAAACCAAGCTCTTTAGCTCGTTCAACCATCGCGATGATGAAGTCTTCGTCTTGTTCGCGGTTAACCAGCTTTTGAACTTCTTTATTAAAATCTTGTACACCAATACTGAGTCGGTTGAAGCCTTCACCACGCAGGTGATCAAGCATATCAAGCTCGATCTCACGAGGGTCAACCTCAATACTAATTTCACCACCATCGGTAAATTGGAATTCAGCGCGTAGAATTGCCATCAAACGGCTGATTTGCAGTTTAGTGAGGAACGTTGGTGTGCCGCCACCAAAGTGAAGCTGAGTAACTTTACGTCCTTGAAGCAGTGATGCGCGTTGGCGAATCTCATGCTCAATCACATCAAGATATTCATCTGCTTTGTGAGAGTGACGAGTAATGACCTTGTTACAGCCACAGTAGTAGCAAAGCTTGTGACAGAACGGGATGTGGATATAGAGAGAAAGTGGGCGCTCAGGGTATTGAGCACACGCCATGTCATAGTCAGCAACAGTAAAAGCCTCATGAAATTCCAACGCTGTTGGGTATGAGGTGTAACGAGGTCCTGAATAGTTGTACTTATCCAGAATAGCTTGATCCCAGACAATTTGTTGCCCGGATACGACTTGCTGCGACATGGGATTATTTCCGTTTCTAACTGTAATCGGCGTAAAGATTATTTTGACTGGCTATTTTGCCACATGACTATGGCTTAGGTAGGAAAGCTAAACACATTTTTGTAAGAAAATTTCATAACTGCTAACTCGATCACTCACTCTAACGAATGAGTAACCCAGTTTTTAGCATCGGCACAAAATGTGATTAGATAACTTGGATGTTTATCTGATTATTTAGTGGCGCTATATTTTTTTGCAACGTCTTAAGCTCTTCAACAACAGCTTCTGCCAACTTCACTTCAGCTTTATGACGAAGTAAATTTTGTTCCATCTTCTCTTTTTTTGCTAACGCTTGGCGATCATCAGCTCGCGCCATATCTTTAACCACATGATAAAGCTCAGAGAGTGCAGGATAATGCTGGTCAAAATCAATGCGACTATCACCTTGAACGTAATCCATAATGTTATACACACGAATACTGATTTCAGATAAATCACACTGACCTTGAATACCGGCTAAGCAGAGCGCATTAACGTTTTCATAGATATTAGCATTACGCTTATCTATCGCTATCTTATGCTGTTGTTGCTGCAAATCCTTTTGCTTCTTAACTTGGAGCAGAAGGTAACCTGCATAGCATGCTAGCCCTGCAATAATCAGCGATCCTATCAAAGCTAATATGGTTACGTTCATCAGCTAATTACTCTTTAAAGTCGTTGATATCAAGACCTTCAAATTGAGATAGAAGCTCTTCATCTGTCGATGGCTTATTACTTTTCTTAATTGATTTAGGCACAACAAAAGACTCTTCTTCAGAATCCTCGAACTCACCTTCATCTTCGAACTCTTCTTCAACGAAAAGACCAAGCTGCTTCATCAGCACTTCGATGCGATCTAGCTTTTCATCGACTAACTTCTGCAGACCCGCACCTAGGTTTTCACCATTTTCGATGCGATCAAGCAATACGTTCAACTGCGTATCTGTTTCAAGCATCTCTAGCTCTTTTTCAGCAGATAGTCGACGCTCTTGCTTGTTAGGTTTTTTCTTCTCTTCAACCACTAAAGCAATTTTCTTTTTGCTGCCTAAACGTGGATCACGCTTCGGTTGGCCTTGGTGTTGTTTTACATCGTCCACTTCTGAATTACGGTTACCCGTTTTCAGACCTTTGCGGTTTTTAACACGCTTGCGTAAGCGGCCTTGAACATCAGATTCACTGCGATTACGGGTTACGTTTTGCTCTGGAGCGCCTAGAGCTCCTGGCTTTCTTGATTTCTTACTACGGCTCATTACTGGGTCTTCCTCAGTAAAATTACATCATTTCCAACAAATTCTAGTTCGAGCTTATCTCGCTCAGCCAGATACTCAAAGGTCTTACGGCTAAAGAAGATGACATGCGTAACATCATTCTTATAGTGCCAGTTTTTAAACGCTTCAAGATCAATAACCATTTTGGTCATAAGACCAATCCAGCCACAAGGCTTAACTAAATTTAACCATTGCTGCCACACGAGGTCGGGCTGATAAACATGCTCGATCACCTCCGTCGCAGTCATAAAATCGTAAGTCTGTGCCAACACCGTTTTGTCTGGGTGGTAGTAGAGATCATACAATTCAATACTGTGGCCTTGCTCTTGCAACATTACGGACAATGTAGGACCAGGACCACAGCCAAAATCTAACCCATGAGCGTTAGATGGGATTCTTTCTATTATAGGATCTGCAATTCGTGATAAAAATCGACGATACCCCTCATCACTCGGATCATTCTCATGAAGATCATAGTGAGCTTTTTCTGCTTTTGCATCTAAGCGCTGAGTTGGGTCAACAAATACCAAATCACATTCTCGACATTGTAAATAAGCTCGGCGCTTATCCTCAAAATAGTGTTGAGTGTCTTGATTGTGGCATAAAGGACAGTTGTGCATGCATTCATCCTCAAACAGGGATGCGAAACATACCAGAAAGTGAGATCCAAGTGGAGTGATATTGTGCAATTAAACGGCAGATCAGTGAAATAATGGCTTTTAATAAGATAAAAAAGCGATAGGTTTCCCTATCGCTTTCAAAGTGCCATGGTTTGGCAAATATGTCTGCACACAGATGGTGCTCAACTATCCTGTTGTTATTGATGCTTTCCCTGCAAAAATTTTGTTCTTCATCGTCCTGATGAATTTTAATAATCCTTTCGACATCCTGTATCTGGGCTATCCATTAGCCTGATCCTTTTCGACGTCTAATCCTAAGACAATTCAATCATCCTTATCTAGCCAGCTCCTAGCCCGCTACTATCCTTCGTCCAACTTTCAGGTATTCCTTACCTGCTTCCTTGGAGACCACCTTGGTCTAAGTTCCTATTCAGCTCCTTGCCGATGGGGGTAATTTACCGTGATTAGTAACAGAAACAACACCATCACTTCAAAGTTCACATCTAATATTCTGCAACAACTTACAAAGTGTTAAGTTTCAGCCGCTTACATTAACACCAGCTACAACTTCTGATTAAGGTATGGCAAATCTCTTACAAGACTACGAGTGAAAAATGAATCTAGCTCTTTTGTATAAGATCAGTATTGCTATCGTTTAGATATGAAAAAGCCCTAGCATTTATGCTAAGGCTTCTACGTACTGCTTTCTGTCAGCTAAAACAGATGCTCGAACAGGTGATCCGTTAGTGAAGACCACCGACGTATTGAGATAATACTTCAATATCGTCATCGGTAAGCTTTTTAGAGATATCACGCATCATCTCATTCATATCATTGTTACGTGTTCCATTACGGAACTTAATTAACTGAGCTTTAATATATTCTGCGTGTTGGCCAGAGACTTTTGGAAAGCCTGACAACTCAGTACCATTACCACGAGGCCCGTGACATGCGATACAGGCAGTGATGCCTCGTTCGATATCTCCAGCGGCGTAAAGCGCCTTACCTTTTTCTACAACATTTTCAGGTGTTGTTTTCGCAGCAATAGGTAATGATGCATAGTAGGCAGACAGGTCAGCAATATCTTGATCGCTTAGAGCCATCGCCATACCACTCATCACAGGGTCCATACGACCTTGTTTACCACCACTAGTCATACCCAGTCGTAGATCTTTTAACTGCTTTTCTAGATACTTCGCATGTTGACCAGCAATACTTGGGTACATAGCTAGTTGGCTATTACCATCAGCGCCATGACAGGCACCACATGTTATTGATTTTGATTTACCAGCTTCGATGCTGCCTTGAGCCCATACTGTGCAGCTGGCTAAAAGACTCAAGATTAGCGCTAATTTTTTCATGACATTCCATTATAATTATAAAGCTTCCAGTACCACTCTGTGTTGCCACACGTGATATAATAGCCGATCATATGTCGAGCACAGTTATTTTACACAATTTCACAAAAAAGTAATCAATCGACTACACAAAGTCGAGATGGAGTTAACAGTGAGCGTAAAAATTCATTACCAAAACACGCATTTTATTACCAGTGCGCCAGATATTCGTCATTTACCAGAAGACGAAGGGATCGAAGTTGCGTTTGCAGGTCGCTCTAATGCTGGTAAATCTAGTTCCCTCAACACCTTAACGAATCAGAGAGGCTTAGCGAAAACAAGTAAAACGCCTGGTCGAACTCAGCTGATTAACTTATTTAAGGTTGATGAAGGTTGTCACATTGTTGATTTACCCGGCTATGGTTATGCTCAAGTTCCTCTGAAGTTGAAGGAGAAATGGCAGAAATCACTGGGTGAATACCTGCAATGCCGTAAGTCCCTAAAAGGCCTTGTGGTACTGATGGATATTCGTCATCCAATGAAAGATCTAGACCAACAGCTGATATATTGGGCAGTTGATAGCAACATTCCGGTGCAAGTACTACTGACAAAAGCTGATAAGCTAAAAAGTGGCGCTAGAAAAGCACAAGTGTTGAAGATACGTGAATCGTCTAAAGGATTTGGTGGCACGGTTAAAGTTGACGCATTTTCGTCACTAAAAGGGATCGGTGTTGACGTTCTACGTAGCACTCTTGATGGCTGGTATGCCCCTGCTTTTGAAGTGACCGATGAAGAGCTTATCGACGTTGTCGATGAACAAGAGAGCGTCTCTGATAACGACTAAGTGAATCATTTAATCGGAAAAACATCAAATTAAAGCCTTACTGTTGTGAGGCTTTTTTATGCTCGCTAATCAATGTATACCTCGATTGAAGCAGGCACAGCATCCGGAAAGAACCTTAAATTGCAGGCATAAAAATCCCCACCATCCTGGTGGGGCAACGGGAGAGAAAATATTACTCGTTATTATTATTCTATTAGCATCCTCTATCACTCGTCGTATTTCAACCGCTTAACACCTGTCAACAGATGCATCCACGCACTCTCGAAATAATCGTAAGCAACTGATTTAAATCAATTAAAACAAACTCACAAGCCAACAATATATGTCTTGTTTTTTTTGAGAAAATAATAGAAGTGTGAGTGGTATAAAATTACAACTAAGTTTAAAAAAATCAAAAATAGATCGATTTATTTTTGGTAATTCAGTCACGGAAGAGGAAAATAAGTGCTGTTCAAAGAGAGATATATGGGTATTTAATTTTTTCTTTGCCACAAGAAAAAACGCCCCAGTCAAATACTGACTGGGGCGGCTGAATCAGCCTAATCCAATAACGTGAAACAAAAGGTCTGAAAGATAGAACATCTTACCTCTGTACCCTACGCAGACTAATGTACAACAATTGGTCAGAAATGAAAACTTTTTTTGTAGTTTATTTTCAGCTATTTTTGTTTTGCCTACACTTTTAGAAATTGAATCATTTCTTTTTTTACTCGCACAAAAAAGCCAGCGTTTGTGCGCTGGCTCATGTTATTGATTACTATTAGCTCAAAAAGTGTCTAATGAGCCTGATCCCAGTTGTCACCATGACCAGCTTCAGCGATTAACGGAACATCGAGATCCGCTGCTGATTCCATTAATTGTTGTACTTTACTTTCAATTTCGCCCAATACCGACTCTTCGACTTCAAGTACCAATTCATCGTGTACTTGCATCAGTAACTTAACGCGTCCTTCCCCATGAGACTCTATCCACTCATCGACAAGCAGCATCGCTTTCTTGATGATATCAGCAGCAGTACCTTGCATGGGTGCGTTAATCGCTGCGCGTTCAGCCGCTTTACGACGCATTCCATTACTCGACTTAATTTCCGGAAGATACAGACGACGCCCATAAATGGTTTCAACAAACCCTTGTTCAGTCGCTGCGCTTCGCGTGTCTTCCATGTATTGCATCACACCAGGATAACGCTCGAAGTAAGTATCCATATACTGCTGTGCTTCACCACGGGCAATGCCCAGTTGCTTCGCTAAGCCAAATGCGCTCATACCGTAGATAAGACCGAAGTTAACGGCTTTAGCTTGACGGCGCTGTTCGCCGCTGACTTCCTCAATAGGAACAGCAATAATCTCTGCAGCAGTTGCTGCGTGGATATCTTTGCCTTGTTGGAAAGCTTCAAGTAGAGCCTTGTCACCAGAAAGATGCGCCATAATACGCAATTCAATTTGCGAGTAATCGACAGCAAGAATTTTGTAGCCATGCGGTGCCACAAAGGCTTGACGAATGCGTCGGCCTTCCTCATTACGAATTGGGATATTCTGTAAGTTTGGATCAGTCGAAGACAAACGCCCTGTTGCTGTCACCGCTTGATGGTAAGACGTGTGGACACGACCTGTTTCTGCGTTAATCATCTTAGGCAGTTTATCGGTATACGTTGATTTTAGCTTCGCCAGACCGCGGTACTCCAAAATCAGTTTTGGCAATGGGTAATCTAGCGCTAGTTCTTGCAGTACCTCTTCATTGGTTGAAGCGGCCCCAGAAGGCGTTTTTTTAATAACGGGCAAGCCCATTTTTTCAAACAATATTGCTTGAAGCTGCTTTGGCGAACTTAAGTTAAATTCTTGTTCCGCAATTTCATACGCTTTTTTCTCTAGCTCATCGAGACGAGCCGCAATCTCTTGGGATTGAGTTCCAAGCATCATGTCATCGACTAATACGCCTGTTCTTTCAATGCGTGACAATACCGGTACTAGCGGCATCTCAATCTCTTCGTAGACTGTTTTAAATTGGCTATCTTTTGCTAACTGCTCTGCAAGGCGATTATGCAAACGTAGCGTAACATCCGCATCTTCAGCAGCATAAGGCGAGGCTTGCTCAAGATCGATCTGATTAAAGGTTAACTGCTTTTTGCCTTTACCTGCAATTTGTTCAAACGAGATACAGCTATGCTGAAGAAAACGAAGTGCCAAGCTATCCATATTGTGCTTACCGCCTACGCTGTTAAATACGTAAGAAGCAAGCATGGTATCGTGCTTGATACCTTTCATGTCGATATCATAACGAGCTAAAACACTAGCATCGTACTTTAGATTCTGACCGACTTTCGCTTGACTGTTATCTTCTAAGATAGGTTTTAGCTGCTCTAGTACCCAGTCACGATCAAGCTGCTCTGGTGCATCTAAATAATCGTGAGCAACAGGAACATAAGCCGCTACGCCTTCTTCAGTGGCAAACGATAAGCCAACCAAGTTAGCAACCATATAGTCTAAGCTGTCAGTCTCAGTATCAAAGGCAAATAGTTCTGCACCTTTTAACTTCTCTAGCCACGTTGAGAATGTCTCTTTATCTAAGATAGTTTCATAGAGACTGCGATCAATAGTGACTGCTGAAGTATCTAGCTCGCTTTCCGAAGATGTTGACGAAGTAGATTGACGCATTGCACCAGATTTTTCATCCGCTTGTACAACACCCGTTCCACCTTCTAGTAACTCATTTAACCAAGACTTAAAGACCATTTGTCCATATAGCTTAATTAGCTCATCAACATTAGGCTCAGACTTAACCAGTGATTGCGGTGTCTCTTCTAATTCCACATCAAGCTTAATGGTTGCAAGCTTGTAAGACATGTCAGCGTTTTCTTTATTATCTACTAGCTTCTTAGCCATGGTTTTAGAACCACGGAAACCTAGAGCAGCAATGTCATCAAGATTGTCATAGATCTTTGTAATACTACCGAGACCTTGTAGTAGAGCCGTAGCTGTTTTATCACCTACCCCAGGAACACCTGGAATGTTATCAACCTTGTCTCCCATTAGAGCCAAGTAATCGATGATCAACTCGGGTGGAATACCAAACTTTTCAATCACGCCTTCACGATCCATCACCACGTTCGTCATGGTATTGATCAGTGTGACATTCTCATCAACAAGTTGAGCCATATCTTTATCACCAGTACTGATCAGCACTGGCATGCCTGCGGCCGAAGCTTGAGATGACAACGTACCAATAACATCATCGGCTTCTACGCCCGGAATAGAGATCAGAGGCAAGCCCATTGCTCGAATCATATTGTGCAACGGCTCTATTTGGCAGCGCAGTTCATCCGGCATAGATGGACGATTTGCTTTGTACTCTGGATACATATCATCACGAAAAGTTTTACCTTTCGCATCAAAGATCACGGCAATACGCTCAGAAGAGAACTGACGCATCATACTGCGTAGCATGTTGACTACACCATAGATGGCATTAGTTGGAATATCTCCATTGGTCATCGAGTCTGGGTAAGCATGAAATGCGCGGTATAGATAAGAAGATCCATCAATAAGAATGAGCGGATTGTCGGGAATGCGAGCCATAGTCTTTTGTATCCAAAGAATTGCATTTAGTAAGATCTGCTTAGGATGCCATGACTATTAACATGAATCCATTTTAACTCTTCAATGGAGCTAACTCATTTTTAAAATTATTCAACTCAAAAACAACCAAACTGTGGATAACTCTGTTTATACTTTTATTTACCTCATTGCTTACTTATAATAAAAAACACCATGCAACAAATTAAACCCTTGATTTAAAGTGTAATTTAAACAGATCGAATATTCCCACAACGATCCTCAAACGATCCGGCACTGTGGAAAAAAATAGCCAGTTTATTTTATTCACCGTAAATTGATCATAAATTGCAAGCAAAAAAAAGCGACATCTAAAAGATGTCGCCTAGCAAAACAAGGTTGAAGCTGAAAACAGAAATTCTGTTCAACTCTACCAGAAGCTATAAATTACACTGGAAGCAATGTGAGCAATGTCGTGTCAAAAAGAACTTGTGCAAGTTCGTCTCGTTCAATTCATTACCTTCAGCGTATTCGATTCTGGTAACGTCATGTCCTTATGAACTTTCTCTCATTCCCTAAGACAAGGTTAATAATAATGATTCTCATTTAATAATCAATACCTAAATGATAAAAATTCTCATTTAATTTATGTATGTCTTGAAAAACTCTCACTTTAGAGTAATGAAACCACTTATAAATCTCATGATTTCAACAAGATATGACCAAGTAGCCAAAATTCAAATACGAGAAGATTATTATTTTCGACCTCACTTTAATTGTTGAAACACTATGTACTGCTCTTTCTGATAGCAACAAAAAAGGCTAGCAAGTGCTAGCCCAGTTATTCGCTTCTTAAATCGTATTAGTCTTTATTAAGGTGCGTAGCCGCTTGAGCATTGTCAGACGCTAACCACTCAGCCACATCTTTAGCAAAGTAAGTTAAAATACCGTCTGCACCAGCGCGTTTAAAACACATTAATGACTCCAGTACCGTATCTCTTTCACTTAACCAGCCATTTTGAATTGCCGCTTTATGCATGGCGTACTCACCAGAAACTTGATACGCAAAAGTCGGCACCTGAAGTTCTGATTTAACACGACGAACCACATCAAGATAAGGCATACCCGGCTTCACCATCACCATATCCGCACCTTCATTGATGTCCATTGCCACTTCTTGCAATGCTTCATCGCTGTTCGCAGGATCCATCTGGTAATTCTTTTTATTGCCACCTTTCAGATTTGAAGATGAGCCAACCGCGTCTCTAAATGGACCATAGTAGCTTGAAGCATACTTAGCAGAGTAAGCCATTATCTGAGTATGAATATACCCTGCTTCTTCTAATGCTTCGCGAATTTTACCAATGCGTCCATCCATCATATCTGAAGGAGCTACAACATCAGCGCCCGCTTCTGCATGGGATAAGGCTTGTTTAATGAGAACCTCTGTCGTTTCATCATTAAGAACATAGCCGTCTTCATCAATAATGCCATCTTGACCGTGCGTCGTGAACGGGTCTAAAGCAACATCAGTGATGACACCAATTTGTGGTATATGCTCTTTCAATAAACGAACAGCTCGTTGGACAAGCCCATCTGAGCTGTAAGCTTCGGTAGCACATAAGCTTTTTGCATCTTGGTTAACAACAGGAAAAAGAGCAATTGCTGGAACGCCTAAATTAGCAAGGTACTGTGCTTCTTCAAGCATTAAATCGATCGAAAGGCGTTCAACACCCGGCATTGACTCAACACTCTCACGTCGATCTTTGCCCATCAGAATGAACATTGGATAGATCAAATCACTGACTGAAAGCTGATTTTCTGCCATTAAACGACGGCTAAATTCATGTTTACGCATACGGCGCATACGGCGGCCTGGGAACTGGCCTTGGATAGATACAGACACCTGATTCTCCTTGTCTGATGAAAATGCAAAGCAAAATCATATCACTCCTTGTGCCTGGCGCTAGCATCTATGAATAAAATTCCTAAAAATGACCAAAGGCTCACACTGCCGTATACTCAGAAAAATAATTCGGCACACAATCAAATGAGAAAATCATGATCGATACCCACGCCCACATTTACGCCAGCGAATTTGATGGTGACCGTGATGAAGTCGTGCAACGCGCTCTACAGCAAGGCATCACCAATATTCTAATGCCCAATATCGACCTAGAGTCGATTGAGCCTATGCTAAAGACTCAAGCTGCTTATCCGGATATCTGTCGCTCTATGATGGGATTACACCCTTGCTACGTTGACGGCAATGTTAAAGAGACTTTAGCAACCATCCACTCTTGGTTTGAAAAACACAACTTTATCGCTGTCGGTGAAATAGGTATCGACCTCTACTGGGACAAAACCTTTAAAGCAGAACAAGAGATGGCGTTTATAACCCAGCTAAACTGGGCTAAGGAGATGGATCTTCCGGTTGTTATCCACACGCGAGACTCAATTGAAGAGACACTTGGGCTGCTTAGCAAAGAACAAGATGGTTCTTTACGTGGTGTATTTCACTGTTTTGGCGGCAGTGTTGATGAAGCAAAAGCGATTAACAATCTAGGGTTTCATTTGGGGTTGGGTGGCGTTTCAACATTTAAAAACGGCGGTATGGATAAAGTCATCCCACACCTAGACATGAACTATATACTCCTTGAGACAGACTGCCCTTACTTAGCACCTGTCCCACACCGAGGAAAACGTAATGAGCCTGCGTACACTCGGCTTGTTGGAGAAAGAGTTGCGCAACTTAGAGGCTTGGATTTAGAAGAAATAACAAGTATCACCAATAAAAACGTCAACTCGTTGTTTTTATTGTGAATACTATCAATATAACACTTAAGAGTTACATACCATAAGTGTGATACTGATCCAAAGTATATGTTTAATGTGACATGACTTTCACATAAAATCGGGCGCATAATAACAAGTGAAGGCGTCAGTATGTGTAATCATAGTAATTATTATCAAAGGGCTCACCGAACTTTTTGGCAAAAGTTGTTTGGTGTTAAAGAAGTATATAAGTGCATCAATTGCGGTCATGTTATGACTGTAAGATAAAAAGCACTACTTCACGGGCTTAAGTTAAATAGAAAAAAGGTTGGCAAATGCCAACCTTTTTCGTTTCATATTCAAACAGAATTAAGACTCTTCTTGCTCAGACTCTTCTCTATCTTCATCCTTCTTCGTATAGAAACGAGCAAAGAAAAGACCGACTTCGAATAGTATACACATTGGAATCGCGAGTAACGTCTGAGAAATCAAATCAGGCGGGGTTAGCATCATGCCGACAACGAATGCACCAACCACTATATATGGTCGCTTTTCAGACAATGACTTAGGCGTTGTTGCCCCTGTCCAGCACAGTAAGATGATCGCTACTGGCACTTCAAACGCGATACCAAAAGCAAAGAACAGTGCGAGCACGAAATCAAGATAGCTTGATATGTCCGTTGCGAACTCTACCCCACCCAATGAAATCGCGGTGAAGAAGCTGAATACTAACGGGAAAACTACAAAGTAAGCAAAAGCGACACCACAGTAAAAGAGCAATGAGCTTGAAAACAGCAAAGGCATAATCAAGCGTCGTTCATGTTTATACAAACCCGGTGCTACAAAAGCCCAAACTTGATACAAGATAAACGGTACTGCTATAAAAACAGAAGCAATCAGCGTCAGTTTTAGTGGAGTAAAGAACGGTGATGCAACGTCTGTTGCGATCATTGTTGCCCCTTCAGGAAGACGATCTACAAGGGGGGCGGAAACAAATTCGTAAATATAGTTAGAAAAATAGATCAAACCTAGAAAGATAATCAATATCGCAAGCATTGCTCGCAATAAGCGATTTCGTAATTCTAATAAGTGACTGATCAAAGGTTGAGTCTGCTCAACAGAAGCCATGTCAAACCTCTATGCTAAAACATCGAATAAACGATAAGATCAAAAAGGAGCCGCGCATAAGCAGCTCCTCGAATGCGAGACTATTCGGCTTTTTTATCTGCCGTGGTATCTTGTTTGTCAGTAACCGATTCAACTACCGTGCTATTTTGTACGGGAGTTGCAGCTTTAACTGAATCAGAACTCTTTGTATTAGAGGTTTCTGACACTAAGCTTTCTGTGCTCGTGCTACTGGCAAATGGTCGCTGGACGTCTTGCGCTGCTTGTTTAAGCTCTTCGACTGAAGATTTTAGCTCTGGAGAAAGATCTTCCATCCCCATCTGCTCTGCTTTTTTCAAGTTATCTTGCAACTCTTGAATCTTCAATTCATGAGTTAGCTCGTCTTTCACGCTGTTTGCCATGCTTTTCGCTGAACTAATAAATTTAGTAACACTACGAATCGCATGTGGCAAACGTTCAGGACCAAGAACAACAAGCCCTACAACAGATATCAATACCAGTTCCCAAAAACCGATATCAAACACTATCTATGCCTGCTCTTTGTCTTTCTTCGTTTCTGTAGATTGAGCATCAGCATTCACTGACTCTGCTTTGGTCTGCTCAATATTTTTTTGCTCAAAGTCTGCGTCTTTTTTCGCAGTCTCATCTTCGCTCATCGCTTTCTTAAAGCCTTTTACTGCACCGCCTAAATCACCACCAATGCCACGCAGTTTTTTTGTTCCAAATAACAATACAACGATCACAGCAATAATAAGAAGTTGCCAAATACTGATACCACCCATTCTATTTACCTCGGGTTATTATTTACGAAATTAATATAAGTTTACCGCCTATTGACGGTAAGCTCGCCAACTAAGCAACCAAAATGTGACACCACAAAGGCCGCTTGCTAAAGATAACTGCTCATACGGACTGTTAATTAAGATCGCTGAGCATACAATTAATGTTGCACCAACACCAAACAAAAACCGACCTGTTGCTTGCTGTCGCTTACTTTGACGGTACCCTTGATAAAAAGATTCCATCCTTTGATTCAGTGTATTTCCCTGCTTTAAGCTGTCATATAACAGTTCTGGTAACTCAGGTAGTTTCTCTGCCCAGAAAGGTGCACGATCTTTAACAGCGTTAATAACAGCTTGCGGGCCTACTTGCTGCATCATCCATTTTTCTAAAAATGGTTTCGCGGTTTCCCATAAATCCAACTGAGGGTAAAGCTGACGCCCTAACCCTTCGATGTACAATAATGTCTTTTGCAATAGAACCAGCTGAGGCTGTACTTCCATATTAAAACGACGCGCTGTATTGAATAGGTTAAGCAGCACATGACCAAAAGAGATTTCGCCCAAAGGCTTGGCAAAAATAGGCTCACACACAATACGAATGGCAAACTCAAATTCATCGACGTTGGTTTCACGTGGAACCCAACCTGAGTCGACGTGCAATTCTGCCACACGACGGTAGTCTCTATGGAAAAATGCCAGTAAATTTTCTGCAAGATATCGTTTGTCTTCGCTATTTAGCGTACCAACAATGCCACAATCTAACCCTATCCACTGTGGATTTTCAGGGTGATCATGTTGGACAAAAACATTGCCGGGGTGCATATCGGCGTGGAAGAAGCTATCGCGGAACACTTGTGTGAAGAAGACACTCACGCCACGTTTGGCCAATAGTTTCATATTGGTGCCATTCGCTTGCAGTGTTTCAATGTCTGAGACCTGAATACCATAAATACGCTCAGAAACCATGAGGCTTTCGCTACTAAAGTCAGGGATGACCTCCGGAACGTACAGCTCTTCACTACCTTCAAAATTTCGACGCAGTTGAATCGCATTCGCCGCTTCTCTGCGCAGATCGAGTTCGTCTAGGATGGTTTTTTCATATTCACGAACCACTTCAACAGGCTTTAATCGTCTTGCATCAGGTAGCGCTTTAGCAACAATACGAGCCATGCGATACATCAGCTTAATATCTGATTCAATTACGGCATGAATATCAGGACGAATGACCTTTAAGACAATTTCTCGGCCCGACTCTTTCAGCTTAGCAGTATGAACTTGAGCTATAGAGGCCGATGCGAGTGGCTCTATATCAAAATCAGTGAACCAATTCTCAATTGGACCACCAAGTGACTTCTCCATGTGGTGCTTTGCAAGAGCGCCATCAAATGGGGCAACTTGATCTTGCAGCAGCGCGAGCTGGTCAGCAATAAACGGAGGAAACAGATCACGACGTGTCGACATCATTTGACCAAACTTAATCCAAACAGGCCCAAGCTCTTGTAATGCCAAGCGAAGTCGTTCACCCAACTCTTTATCCGGGTGTTTATTCTTAATCCAAAACAACGCTTTTCTAGCAAGCAATGGCGTCTTAGTCAGCTTGTGTTCTGGCAGAAGTTCATCTAGGCCATATTCTAGCTGAACCTTAATAATTCGATATAAGCGCTTTAGCTCTGTTGGGGTCATGCTTTCTCTAACAATTTATTTAGTAGTGTTTCAATACGCTCAGCTTGAGAGGCAAGCTCTTCAACTTGGTCACAAAAGTAAGCAATCTCTAACGGTGGTGGCGTAATTTGCCACTCTTCCGTGATGACTTGAGCAAGATGAGACTGTTTTTTACACGCTTGTTTTTGAACAAAGCCAGAAAGGTCTTTTACGCTTTGTACCAAGCTATGCGCCACAACATCACCAGTTAAACGTGACAGCCACTCTTCAATGTCTGGCTTACAATCTTTCATCAGTTGGGCAAACTTTTGTGCCAGCTGGATATCACCTTGCAGATCGAGCTTATCTTGCTTAATCAGATCGGTGATGTTGGCTTGTTCTCGTAACTCAGGCAGGACAGAAAGATTAAGTGATAAATAACAATCCGCTTCACCTTCATAATCCGCCAACACATCAACTTGCTGACTGAATACAAAAGTCAGTGTTTTATTGAGCTCTTTAAGATGAACTTGGATCACCTGACCTTTTAAGCGCGCTAAACGACGGCCTAGCTCAGGATCATCTTGAATCAGTCGATTTAACGAGGTTTCCACCACCGCTGTGACTAAGGGATCGAATGGCATAATTGTCCTTCCTGCTGTGTCCGCTTTAATGTTCTAACCTTTTGATTAAAACTTATAGCCACGGTGAAGTGCAACAATGCCACCGGTCAAATTGTAGTAATTGGTTTTTTCAAATCCTGCGCCCTGCATCATTCCTTCTAATGTATCTTGATCAGGGTGCATGCGAATAGACTCAGCTAAGTAACGGTAACTATCTGCATCGTTAGCGATCAACTCGCCCATTTTTGGCAATAGGTGGAAAGAGTACGCATCATAAACTTTAGATAATGGCTCTAGAACGGGCTTTGAAAATTCAAGCACCAACAAACGACCGCCTGGTTTTAATACACGGTACATAGAGCGCAGTGCTTTATCTTTATCAGTCACGTTTCGCAGGCAAAAGCTAATGGTAATGCAATCGAAGTAGTCATCAGGGAATGGCAACTCTTCTGCATTGGCTTGAACGTAATGAACGTTGCCGACAATACCGCTGTCGCGAAGTTTATCGCGGCCAACGTTCAACATAGAGTTGTTGATATCAGCAAGAATGACATGACCTTTCTCACCGACAATACGAGAGAATTTAGCCGTTAAATCACCAGTACCACCACCAAGATCGAGAATACGCTGACCAGGACGAACGCCACTGCAATCAATCGTAAAGCGTTTCCATAATCGATGTACACCACCTGACATAAGGTCATTCATGATGTCGTACTTTGCCGCAACCGAATGGAATACTTCGGCAACCTTAGCCACTTTTTCTTCTTTGGCTACGGTTTCAAAACCAAAGTGAGTGGTTTCTGCGTCTTGTGTTGATGGATTTGATTCTAAAGCTGTATTTGATTGCACACTGGTGTCCGTCATTGTCATTCCTCATCTACAGTACTGTTAAATCGAGTACCGCGGGCGATTAGTTTACTTTATCCTCAAGCGGATGTCTTTCTACTAACGAGTCATTTTGTGCGACTTCCACCAAGTTACTTGAGATTGGCTTTTTAACCTCAACCCCTAGGGTTTTAAAGCTTTCAGCTTGCTTAATGACATTTCCTCGCCCTGTGGCTAATTTATTCATTGCCCCTTGATAACTTTGATTCGCTTTATCTAATGCACCACCTAGCCCTTCCATATCATCAACAAACAAACGAACCTTGTCATAAAGTTTACTAGCCCGATCTGCGATTAGCTGTGCATTTTGGTTCTGCCTGTCATTGCGCCACAGATTGTCAATTGTGCGCAGTGCCACCAGCAGTGTGGTTGGGCTGACGATAATGATGTTTTGCTCCATCGCCTCTTTCACAAGGCCTGGGTCTGCTTGAATCGCGACTTGGAATGCCGGTTCAACCGGAATAAACATCAATACGTAATCAAGGCTCTGGATACCTTTGAGCTGATGATAATCTTTTTGGCTTAATCCTTTTATATGTGCTCGAAGCGCGACAAGATGGTCGCTTAAGGCTTGAGCTTTATCTTGATCGTTTTCTGCATTGAAATAACGCTCAAATGCGATCAGCGCCATCTTCGAATCCACCACTACCTGTTTGTTGTGAGGTAAGTGAACAATCACATCAGGCTGGAATCGCTTACCCGCTTCATTTTGCAGGCTCACTTGAGTTTGGTACTCATGCCCTTCTCTTAAACCCGATTCGGCGAGTACTCGAGCAAGCACCACTTCACCCCAGTTACCTTGCTGTTTATTGTCGCCTTTCAGTGCTTGAGTCAGATTTACCGCCTCTTTGGTCATCTGCTCATTAAGTCGCTGCAAGCTTTTAAGTTCATGCACAAGCGTATGACGCTCTTTGGCTTCTTGGCTAAAGCTGTCATTGACCTGCTTCTTGAACCCTTCTAACTGCTCTTTCAGTGGTGAAAGTAGTCCATTAAGGCTCTGCTTATTCTGCTCATCTACCTTGGCGGTTTTGGCTTCAAACAGTTGATTGGCTAAATGTTCAAACTGCTGCTTTAAACGCTCTTCTGCTTGCTCCAATAATTGAAGCTTTTCTGCACTGGCAATGTTTTGTTGCTCATGACGAGCTTCCTGCTCACGCAGCTGAGCTTCAAGTTGAGATTTCGCTTCTCGAACCCGAGTGACTTCATTAGCGTATTGCTGACGTTCTTGTTTCACTGTTTCAAAATGGCGTAGCTTCTCTAATACTGCCATCAACTTACCATGAGATTGTTTAAGCTCATGAGCAGACTGATCTCTAGCCACATCCATCTCATCAAGATCTTTTTGCGCTTGCTTAAGGGCACTGCTTAATTGGTTGTGCTGACTAAGGTACAGCTGTTTTTCAGACTCAATCTGCTGCTCCAATCGTAAAGTGGTTAACTGCATCTTCTGTTTAACCCACCAACCGACAGCTGTTCCAGTGACGACTGCGCTCGCTATTGAGCTAGCGAATAATGTTTGATGTTCAATAATCCATTGCATTAGATTGTGTTAACTCACTTTCTGACGATAAATATAATGGTATTTCTATACTGGATAAATGTCCAGTTTGTCGCTATTCGCATCCCCCGTTAGACTAAGCGCCTAAACCGCACGGATGTATCTATATTGTTCATAGATTAAAGAAGTGACGAACTGAATAAATGAAATAGGTAATGTATGAACGAACGTCGCGCCATTGGTTTTGGGTTATCTGCTGTTTTATTGTGGTCTACTGTTGCTACTGCTTTTAAGCTCACTCTCGCAGAGTTTACACCAATACAAATGCTCACCATTGCTAGTATGGTTTCTGCTCTCGCTTTAATCATGATCTGTTATTTCCAAGGTAAGCTTGGGCAACTCTCCACGACCTTTGTCTCAAATCCTTGGTACTACTTACTGCTTGGATTGATAAACCCACTCGCTTATTACCTAATATTATTTAAAGCCTACGATTTGCTTCCAGCTTCTCAAGCGCAAGCGATCAACTACAGTTGGGCCATCACTCTGACCCTAATGGCTGCGGTTTTTCTAGGGCAAAAGATTCGTGGGAAAGATTGGATTGCTTGTGGCTTCAGTTACTTTGGCGTGATTGTCATTGCAACAAAGGGCGACCTATTAGGTTTAGACTTTGATAGCCCTATGGGTGTTGCTTTAGCTCTTTTATCAACACTACTTTGGGCAGGTTATTGGATTCTAAATGCCAAAAACAAAGCCGACCCTGTCGTGGGTGTCTTACTTGGATTTTTAGTCGCCATACCGTTTGCCATAGGTCTGAGTATTTATGAAGGCGAAAGCTGGAACCAAATAAGCCCCAAAGGTTGGTTAGCGGTTACTTACGTCGGTTTATTTGAAATGGGTATTACTTTTGTCCTGTGGCTTAGTGCTTTAAAGCTTACTGAAAATACAGCCAGAATCAGTAATCTAATTTTTGCTTCGCCTTTTATTTCACTGATGCTTCTTTCCACCATCATTGGCGAAGAGATTCATCCAACCACTCTAATTGGTTTGGTTTTGATTATTACTGGCTTGGTCATTCAACAAGTTAAGTGGGGAAAGAAGGCTCACCGTTCAGAGGCGTAGCCTTCAAATAAAAATTCACGTAATGAATCGTCTATAACCTAGCGTATTAGAACAACTGATACGCTAACTCACTTCCCTGTCCTCTAATTTCATCGACTTTATCTATTAGGTCTATATTTAGTGATAGAGCCTTACCTACAGGATGATTGGCGAGGTAGGCTTGTTTCTCATCAGCGCCTAGCATGGAATCCCATTTAAAATGAATATCACGAGCAAGATACAAAACACACGCTAACTTTTTAGAGTCAACCGCTTTCCCAGGGTGATTAACATTAGCAATCGCATCTATCATTTCGGGTGGGAACTGCCAAGCCTTAGCAAGTGCCGCGCCCAGTTGTTGCGAATCAGTCTCTAGTATCTCTCGTTGGACTTTAACAACGTTCTCACCCGCCTCAACTCGCGTGGTGATCTCCACTGCTTGTTCAGGGACCAGTGAGTGGATCATCAACTCTCCAATATTGTGCAGAACGCCTGTCGTGAAGGTTTCATTCGCATCCAATTTCACCGTTTTTGCAATGGCACTGGCAATGATGGAAACTTCAAATGTATTGGCCCAATAGTCTTTAAGGTTGAGTGTTTCGAGTTTCGGGAAGGTTGTCGATAAAATTGACGAGGATATTAATGTTCGAATAGCGCCGGCCCCAACTCGAACAATCGCATCATTGATGGTGGAAACCCCCTTAACACCGCCAAAGTGAGCAGAATTCGCCATTCTTAATACCCGCGCACTTAACACTTGGTCCATCGACATTTTGCGCGATAACTCCCCGAAATCGATCGTTTCTCGATTAACCATATCGAGTAGTTCTTGCAGCAAACTTTCAATTCGTGGAAGCTCGTTAATACGGGAAATCAGTGCGTGTTGGCCCATGAAGTCACTCCTTTGATCGACATTTGTCTTTCTTTAATATAGGTCAAAATCAGATGGTCAGAGCGACTTTGCTGCATAAGTTGAAATAATTCCCTCGCTATCCATAAGATTATCATCATCAATCATTCACATAACCAATATGGGTAGGCTACAAATTCATCAATAGTGATACACTGTGCAGATAACATTCGCGCTCATCTAAATAACAATAACTTACAACTGAGCAGTGATGGCCAATGAATATTCGAGAATAATTATGTTTCGCATTGCCTTACCTTTTTCTTATGTCGATCAGTGGAAAAACCTGTTAGAGCAACAAAGTGATACGTTTCATACCGCGCATCAACTTTACCAATACTCAACAAGTGACCAATGGAAGCCACTCTTCAATGACGAAACTAAATCGTACATTTTAAGTGATTGTTTAGAGATCTCAGAGAGCTTAAACCTTGAACGACTCAAGAGAAGTCACTCTCAATTAGGCTACCCAGACGCCACCAGCCTAAAACATCAAGTCGACCATAAGACATATTGGAGCACACCTGTCTGGCATACCGATGGAACTCTATTTGGCATTCTATTGACCACCAGTGTAAATAAGGTATCAGAGCAACTGCCGCTTGATTCTTGGCTAAGTACACTCTCAGGAAAGGTGAGTCACGATCTAGCCTGCTTACAGCACTTGCATGGGCAACAGCTCCCCTCACTTCAAGAGTTTCTCGATGGATTAGAAGACCATGCGTGGGTTAAAAACAACCAAGGTGAATACATTATTTGTAACCGTGCTGTTGAATCGGCATGGGGTCGGAATATCGAATCCATTATTGGGGCAGAAGACCACCAAATATTTGATAAAGAAATGGCAGAGAAGTTTCTTAGAGCGGATGATCACGTCATCAAAACAGGTCAGCAGCATATCGTAGAAGAGTGCTCAGGTATGAGCCAGACTAATGATGATATCTGGCTGGAAACAATCAAGTCTCCAGTAAAGAACCATCACGGTGAAATGCTCGGTGTGCTCGGGATGACCCGTAATGTAACTCGACGTAAAACAGTCGAAAATCAATTAAAAATCACGGCAAAAATATTCAACAACTCCTATGAAGGGATGATGATTACCGATCACCTTGGTAACCTCATTGAGGTCAATCGAGCGTTTACCGAGATAACAGGTTACCACCCTGACGAAGTTCGTGGCAGAAACCCTCGATTATTAAAGTCAGGCCAGCAAGCCGCTCCCTTTTATAAACAGATGTGGCAGCACTTGAGCCAGACTGGGCAATGGAAAGGTGAGCTATCGAATAAGCGCAAAGACGGCACAATTTACCCACAAAAATCGACCATTACAGCGGTTCTGGGAAAAGATAACCAACCACTTAACTATCTTTGTGTCTTTGAAGATATCACCACACGTAAAGCGCATGAGCAGAAGCTTGAAAAGATGGCCTTTTATGATCTGCTAACAGATCTGCCAAATCGTACTCATTTAATCCAGTTACTTGCACAACAGATTAAGCGATCTCAACCTTTCGCTACCCTATTTCTTGATATTGACCACTTCAAGCACATCAATGATAGTCTAGGTCACCATTGCGGTGATCAGGTTCTCATTGAATTGGCACAACGATTAAAGTCTACAATGCACAGCAGTAATCACGTGGCTCGAATTGGGGGAGATGAATTTGTCATTGTAGTGACAGACTTAGATCAGCCTCAATACTTAATGACCATGATTAATCAAGCATTGAGCCTGTTCAATTCTCCTTTTTACCCTAATGATAGCCATCCGCTCCACCTATCCACCAGCATTGGTGTGTCGCGCTACCCGCAGGATGGTGAAGATACAGATACATTATTAAAGAACTCCGATACTGCAATGTACTTGGCGAAAAAAAATGGACGTAACGGATACGCGTTCTATTCACCAGAACTCACCGACGAATCGAAATCTCATGTGCGCTTTCATTCTGCCCTTCACCAAGCAATTAAAAATGAAGAGTTCCACTTGGCCTATCAGCCTCAATTCGATTTGACCAATGGACGCTTAACAGGGTTAGAAGCGTTACTGCGCTGGCATAACCCAACCATAGGTAACATACCACCCGATCAGTTTATTCCCATCGCGGAGAAGACGGGTCTTATCAATGAACTTGGTAACTGGGTAATAGAAACCGCCTGTAAGCAAGGCAGGCAGTGGCTTGATAAGGGTTACCACTTCTCAAAGATCGCAGTTAATGTTTCAGCAATTCAACTGCAACAACGAGGCTTTTCTCAAAACCTTCAAGCTATTTTGGAACGCACACAGTTTCCTGCTCAATATTTGGAAGTTGAAATTACAGAAGGCTTCTTAATGCGTGACCCAGCCCTTGCTACTCACGACTTGAATCAGCTAAAAGCACTCGGGATTGAAGTTTCATTGGATGACTTTGGAACCGGCTACTCTTCACTCTCTTATTTGAAAGGGCTTCCTTTGGATAAGATAAAAGTAGATCGCTCATTTATTCACGATATACCACAAGACAGTGATAGTGTTGCTATTGTCAGCGCTATTATTGCCATGGCAAAAAGCTTATCTTTGACGGTGATTGCTGAAGGGATTGAATGCCAACAACAGCAAAAGCAGTTATTGGATCTAGGGTGTTCTTTAGGTCAGGGGTTTCATTTAAGCCGCCCACTCAGCCCGCATTTAGCAGAGCATAACAGCACTCTAATCAATCACTTTACCAATATGAATACATCAATGGGTTAATACCCCTATAACGCTTTAACTAGCATCATTTTGTGATAGCTCTTTCTTGATTTTGTAAAAGGTGGTTTTTCCGATTTCCACCTTTTCCATAATCTCTCTCGGTTTCTTACCATTGATGATCATCGCTTCTATTAGTGTTTTAGCTTCATCGCAAGTTGGCTTTCGCCCTTTATACTTACCCTCTGCTTTCGCTTTTGCAATGCCTTCTCGCTGACGACACCTAGTGACTTCACGTTCAAACCGAGCAATAGATTCAAACACGGATAACATTTCTAACCCCTGCGGTGTCAAAGTATCTAACCCAAGCTCATTCACTCTCAAACCAACATTTTTCGCTTGGAGTTCTTTCTGAATCTGGCAAAAATCGGCAACTGAGTTCGCTAGGTGTTCGAGTTTGGTGACTAGAATCGCGTCCCCGTCACTACAAAAATCGATGCATGCTCGCAGTGTTTTTCTATTGGGTGCTGTACTGAGTTCCTCAATAAAAACACTATCACAGCCCAAAGAGTCTAACTCTTCAGTTACCGCTTCGAGTTCTTCTTGCTGTGTGATAACCGATGCTCGCGCGTATCCAATTAGCAATGGTTTTGCCTTTGTCAGCTAGGTTAGGTACTTAAACATTAGTAGAGAATCGTTCATAGATACAAAAAACAGCTCTAAATGAACTGTTTTTTGCGTTGAATAGCATTTACCCCGGTTTATTTAGGGTGAGATTAAAGCGGAGATATTAAAAGTAGAGAATCTAAAGATTAAACCCACTGTCCTGCTACGAAGCCACTCGACCACGCCCACTGGAAGTTATAACCGCCCAACCAACCCGATACATCCATCACCTCTCCAACAAAGTACAGCCCAGAAACGTTCTTACATTCCATCGTTTTTGAAGAGAGTTGATCGGTATCAACACCACCTAAAGTCACTTCGGCCGTTCGATACCCTTCGGTTCCATTTGGTGCTACTTTCCACTGCTCTAGCAGAGTAACCACGGCTTCAAGTTCCTTTGAATTAAATTGCTTTAGTGGTTTATCCGTTAGCTCTTTACGCTCAATAAGGACTTCAAGTAAGCGCTTAGGCAGTACTTTAGCTAACGTGTTCTTTAAGCTCTGGTTTGGATGCTGCTCTTTTGCTTGTTCTAGTAATTGTTCAACATCAGCGTTAGGCACTAGGTTGATAGAAACGCTTTGTCCTGCTTTCCAAAATGAAGACACTTGTAGAATTGATGGGCCAGAGAGACCACGGTGAGTAAACAGAAGAGCCTCTTTAAACAGGGTTCCATCTTGTGTCGTCACCTCAGCAGGAACCGCGATGCCTGATAATGATGCCAAATCGTCTTTATCTTTGTTATGTAGCGTGAAAGGAACAAGCCCTGCCGATGTAGGTACAATAGACAAACCAAACTGCTCAGCAAGCTTATAACCAAATGGGGTTGCTCCCAGTTTTGGCATCGACAATCCACCCGTTGCAACCACCAGCGACTGGCACTCTATAGCATCACCGTTCACTTTGAGCGTAAACCCAGAATCTTGCTTCTCAACATCAGTAATTTCGCCTTGATAGCGTTGTGTCACGCTATCTAGCTTACACTCATCAACCAGCATGCTGACAATTTGCTTAGCGCTGTCTTGGCAAAACAGTTGACCATGCTCGCGCTCTTCAAAGTCGATACCGTATTTACTCACCAATGAGATAAAGTCCCAATTGGTGTATTGAGACAGTGCAGATTTTACGAAATGTGGGTTACGGCAAAGGAAATTGTTGGCCGTTACGTCGTAGTTGGTAAAGTTACAGCGACCACCACCAGAAATCAGGATCTTACGACCCGGCTTTTTTGCATGATCAACCAATAATACTTTTCGTCCTCTTTTGCCCGCTTCAGCAGCACACATTAATCCAGCTGCGCCCGCGCCAATAATAACGACATCAAATTGGTTACTCATGAAAATGCTCTTCTTTCTGTTACGTAAAAATAAAAAAGGATGCGCAAAAGCACATCCTTAGTGAAGGTATAGCATTCTAACTCCAAAAAGGCGCATTGCCAATTTGAAGCGATGAGTTCATTAAATAACGAGTCTAGTCCGCGGGATTAAACCATAAAGGCAATCAGCAGCGTCACGCTTAATAAACCAGAAGAGAGGATAAATAGTTCCCTAACTCTGTCACACTTACCTGTAAACACAGGGTCATGGTGATGGTGATACTCTTTGGTTTTTAAATAACTATAAAGACGCACCTGCTTGGTCATATTGCCATGGGTGGTAAAGAACCCCCCACCATCGACCTGTTGATACAGCAGCGGATGAGCTTCTCGCATAATGTAGATTAATGAACGCAGCGCGGTTAGATATCGAGCCATATTGATGCACGTTACTAACAATAGCGCTAATAAAATAGTGTCTCCACTGATCATCTTCTCCTCCCTACACCTTCTACCAGAGCCCGGAAAGAAAAGACGATTCAGTGAACAGTCTTTTTGCTGATTTTACGCAGCAGGGGCGTCCATAATAGAAGATGAACCTTCTTTAGCTAGCACAGCTAGGTCTTTGTCGATAAAGAACAGTGCCTTACCATCTTCACCAACCAACTCAAGCTTATCTAAGATCCCTTTAAATAACTTCTCTTCCTCGTGCTGTTCCGCAACGTACCACTGCAAGAAGTTAAACGTTGAGTAATCTTGGTTTGTAAAAGCAACATGCGCGAGTTTGTTGATCTTTTGAGTAATCATTTGCTCATGTTCATAAGTCAAACGAAACACATCACCTAAACTTTCAAACTCGTGCTGTGGCGCTTCAATTGCACCAAGAATTGGCATTGAACCTGTTTCACTGACATAGGTAAAAAGGCGCTGCATATGTTGCATTTCTTCTACGGCATGAGCTCTAAGAAACTCAGCTGCACCTTCGAATCCTTTGTCTTCACACCAAGCACTCATTTGTAAGTATAGGTTGGATGAGAAAAATTCTAGATTTATTTGCTCATTCAATTGTTCAACCATGGCTTGTGGTAACATTTTTTTCTCCTAATTCAGTTATCTAACTGTTTTTACTAATCTGTCAAACAAACCATAACATGAACATTACTCAATGTGGATCTGAGATCACTCTGGCAAAAAAGCTCTCTGTCAGATGCTAAAGTAATACTATCTACCTCAATAAGGAGCGAGCCAAATGAGCTATCAACATATCTTAGTCGCGGTTGACCTCTCTGATGACAGTAAGTTACTGGTCGATAAAGCTGTCGCACTTGCTAGGCCTCTGGAAGCTAACCTCTCTTTTATTCATATCGATGTGAATTATGCCGAGTTATATACTGGGCTTATCGATATCAATCTCGCAGAGACCCAACATCAAGCAATGGAAGCCTCTCAACAGCAGCTACAGCAATTTGCCGATCACGCACAGTATCCAATCAAACATACTTTGGTTGGCAGTGGTGATTTAAGTAATGAGCTGTGCGATACCATTAATGAACACAGCATTGATCTGGTTGTCTGTGGGCACCATCAAGACTTTTGGAGCAAGCTGCTCTCTTCAACTCGCCAGCTAATCAATAGCTCTCCGGTTGATATGTTGGTTGTGCCGTTAAAAGAGTAAATGGGGACACTTTTCCTAATAGTGCGTTTCGTCGACATCTCTGTATAGGGACGGATAATTAGGTTAGACTGCGGTTACTTTATTGATAACGAATCTTATTTATGTTTTATCTATCCGCAGTTACCCTACTTTGGGCATTTTCATTTAGCTTGATCGGTGTTTACCTTGCCGGTCAGGTCGATTCGTGGTTTTCGGTGTTAATGCGTGTGGCATTGGCAAGCTTGGTCTTTATTCCTTTCACTAAGTTCCGTGGCGTTCCCAATAAACTGAAATTGAAGTTGATGATCATTGGCGGCATTCAGTTAGGCTTAATGTACTGCTTCTACTATCAATCCTTCTTACTGCTTTCGGTTCCTGAAGTTCTGCTTTTCACCGTTTTTACGCCCATTTATGTCACGCTTATCTACGATCTGTTAAAGCGTCGATTTTCACCATGGTACTTAGTCACGGCAGCTATAGCGGTATCGGGAGCGGCATTTATTAAGTTTGCAGGGGTAAATGAAAGCTTTCTCTTCGGGTTCTTAGTCGTGCAAGGCGCTAACCTCTGTTTTGCGATTGGCCAAGTTGGCTATAAATACCTAATGGAGCAAGAAGAGATAACGCTGCCACAGCACTCTATTTTCGGTTACTTCTATTTTGGTGCTCTTTGTGTCGCTACCGTTGCCTTCCTTTTAATGGGGAATATCGACAATCTTCCGACCACGTCTCTGCAATGGGGTGTGTTGGTTTATCTTGGTATTATCGCATCTGGCGTCGGTTATTTTGCGTGGAACAAAGGTGCATGTCTCGTAAACGCTGGTGCACTCGCAGTGATGAATAATATCTTAGTTCCGGCTGGGCTTATCGTGAATCTTGTTATTTGGAATAGAGATGTAGACTTGATTAGCCTCTCTATTGGCGGAGCGATTATCTTACTGTCGCTGTGGGTCAATGAGACTTGGGTAAAAAAGCGCGTAGCTCAGCAGTATCAGTCGAATACGTAATACTAGCTAAATCGACCTGAAGTCTAGGTGCTGTAATCTATCCACAAAAATGCTCACTAACTAGTGAGCATTTTTATGTGGGTTAAACCTGTCGATTGGTCATCAATATTAGTCACTCATTGATGCCAATACATACACATCAAATCGATTCTTCTTAGTTTCGATCGCCATGCTCGGTTTTTTCTTACCAAGCCACGGGGCATAATCCGGGCGCTTAACCACAACCCTTTTACTGGCAAGAGCTAACGCTGGTGTAATCAGATCATCAGCATCATTATCTGCCCCTACAAGTGACTGAAAAACTCGCATCTCTTTTTTAACCAGTGCCGACTTTTTCTTATTTTCAGGGTGCGGATACATTGGATCTAAGTAGACGATATCCGGTTGTTCAAAGCTCTCATCTTGACTAAGTTTATCGAGCGCATCATGACTTGAAGCATGGATAAGTGACATTCTTTCCCCTACCCATTGACCTATTTCAGGGTCCTGAGTCGCTCGTGCTAATCCATCATCAAGTAACGCAGCAACAACTGGGTGACGTTCCACCATCTGAACGCGACAACCTAAGGATGCCAGTACAAACGCATCACGGCCAAGCCCTGCTGTTGCATCAAGAATGGTTGGGGTTACGCCTTTATTGAGCCCTGCTGCCTTGGCAATGGACTGCCCTTTACCACCACCAAATTTACGACGATGCCCGACAGCGCCACCAACCAGATCCACATATATCGCACCAAGTTTAGGCTCGTCTAATTTACGTAGCTCTAAATGCTCTTCAGTGAGTACCAATGCAAAAACGCTAGTAGAGTCATGTGTTAGACCCCAGCGTTTAGCAAGGTTATCGAGAGTATCTTGCTGTGATAGGGCTTCGCAAATCAATTGTAGCTGCAACGTGGGCTCCAGAAATAAGTTAGTTGGTATCAACGACGGCAGAAGTCTACCTGCTTTTGCTAGTGCATCCTAATTTTCTGAGCTTTCTCTGTTATCTAAGCACAGCAAGCAATATACGATTTATCAGCCATTAATATCATGGCTTTCTGATTTTAGTATTTGAGTAATGAATTCATCGAGTGGCATCGGTTTACCAATCGCATAGCCTTGGCCGTAATCAACACCAAGCTCTATCAAGCGATCGATGATGTTGTTGTTTTCAACAAATTCAGCGACCGTTTTTTTGCCCATTTGCTTGGCGAGATCGTTGATTGAACGAACCATCACATAGTCCATTTCATTTACGTCTATGTCACGTACAAATAGTCCATCAATTTTAACAATGTCCACTGGAAGTTTCTTCAAATAACCGAATGAAGACAGACCTGAGCCAAAGTCATCTAATGCGATCACGCAGCCTAACGCTTTTAACTTGGTAAAAACTTCAATGGATTGATCCATATTATTCATCGCAGCGGTTTCTGTTATTTCAAAGCAGAATTTTTCACAAGAGACAGGTGTTCGCTCCAATGCCGATAATAAGAAATCAACGAACTCGTGGTTACCTATAGATTGACCAGATAGGTTTATTGAACACGCGCTAACTTGGCTGCTCTCCTCCGGGTGCTCTTCCAACCAATTAAGTACTTGTGTGACTACCTGCTTATCAATGAGGTGAGCTATATTATAACGTTCAGATGCTGGGATAAATATTGCAGGAGAAATGTATTCACCTTCCTGGTTTCGAATACGACAGAGTATTTCAAAGTGCAGTTTTGAACTGGCACCATCAAACCCTAAAATTCTCTGTGCAAATAGTTCGATTCGGTCATGCTCGAGTGCGCCATGAACTAAATTAACACACTCCATCTCTAGCGCACGATGCTTCACTTCTTTATCATCAATGAGATAAAGATTGTATCGATTCCGTCCTTCTTCCTTCGCAACATGGCAAGCGGTATCAGCCTGTGCATGAACCATTTGCGGCGAAGCAGCAGTATGATCGATTAATCGGATACCGATAGAACATGTTAATTTCAAACGGATGTGGTCCCATAAGAAGGCCTGCTCACCAAGTGTGCCTATGATGCTGCGACAAAGCTTTATTGCATCTAATTCAGTGCAATCCCTTAGTAAGATGGCAAACTCATCAGCCCCCATTCGAGCCAATATCGCGTTATAAGGCAATACATGCTCAAGCATACTCGCAGTAAACTGAATGGCAGCATCGCCCGCTTCATGCCCTGCAGTATCATTGAGTACTTTAAGTTGGTCTATATCGAGATAAAGCATCGCATGTGAACGTAGATGGCTTTCTACCTCTTTGAGCGCTTTTTCCAATTCTAATTCGAAGTGATTACGATTATAAGTATTGGTCAGCAGATCGAATCGAGCTTGATACTCAAGTTGGTCAGCCAGTTTTCTCATCTCTGAAATATCCTCACCGACAATGAGCAGCAGCCCTGACTCAACCATAGAGCGAATATTTTCCCGCACACAAATAACCGAGCCATCTGCATGTTTATATTCAATTTCTCTACGCCAAACACCTTTCATTGCTTGGTTGGGTTGCAATAATACTTGCCTTGCTGAAAGCGAGTCCGACTTAAGGTAAAGCTTGCCTAATTTATGCCCGAGCAATTCATTTGATGAATATCCCAATAACTGCTCAGTAAAACGATTGACCTGCTGAACTCGGTTGTTTTCATCAAGCGTAATCATCATGACGGGTTGCTGGTCATAATAGTGGCTGAGCTTAGCTTCTCGTTGGAATAGCTTATCTTCAGTGATCTTTCGGGTTGTTATATCCCGAGCTTCAAGTAGGTATCTAGGGGATTTATCTTCAAGCTTATTCAGCGGCTTCAATGATAACTCAAGAACCAAAACCCCATGATCTCGATGCCAGATTTCTCCTTCAATTCGCTTTGCCAACAAGCTCTTTTCATCAGTAAAGTACTGCTGGATTTGATCTGCCACGAGTGTGTGCCAGTGTTTGTGGTACCAGATTGGTTTATCAAGTTGGTAGGATTGATCGTAGATTAAACTTTGTAGTTTGCTGTTGCTTGAGATAAGCCGACCATGCGTATCTAAAATACCAATGTAGTGATAGCTTTGATCAAATATGGCCTCAAGCATCAGTTGACTCTCTTGAGCGCTCTGACGACTGGCTTTCAGTTTATTAAGGTAATAAACCAAAGATAGAATCACCGCGAGCATTCCAAGCAACAAAGAGACTAATAGCTTAAGCTCGCGATTATATAATTCGGTATTAAAGGTAGGATTATTAAGAGATGCTATTCTTTGCTCTGCAAATGTGGTCGGGTTACTGTCACTAACAACCGCTGCATCTAGTTTATCCAACCTAGGTTGAAAAAAATCAATATTATGAGGTGTCGATTGAAATGAACTAACCGAGTTCATTTCTACTGCTTGAACATAGCCTGACACAACCGCTACGAATGTTAGCAAAAAGAGATAGATACGCACTCAAGTTGTCTCATAATGTAAACTATTGCTTATAGTATCATCGCAGTTGATAAAATATACTAGCTTTCAAGCCGTTTACTTTCTCTTAACTTAATAACCTACAAGGCAAATGCGTCATGCAACAAGCAAAACTTGATGACCTCGATAGAGCAATATTAAAAACCTTAATGGAAGATGCTCGTAAGCCTTATGCTGAGATGGCAAAGAGTTTTGACGTAAGCCCCGCCACCATTCATGTTCGAATTGAGAAGATGAAATCCGCTGAGATTATTCAAGGTACTGAGGTGATAGTAAACACTAAAAAGCTAGGCTACGACGTATGCTGCTTTATTGGAATTAACTTGAATGCCGCGAGAGATTATCACTCCGCCATTGCAAAGCTAAATGCGCTCGAAGAGGTTGTTGAAGCGTATTACACGACTGGGGCTTACAATATTTTCGTGAAGTTAATGTGTAAATCAATTGAAGAACTTCAGTTTGTTTTAATCGACAAGTTACAAGCGATTGATGAGGTTCAATCAACAGAAACACTTATCTCGCTACAAAACCCAATCAATCGAAACGTAAATCCATAATAAAAATGGCCTAATTGAATGAGGCCATTTTTATTCTAATATCGCGTTTAGAATCAGTTAACGATTCAAATACTCTTTTAGCTCTTCTGGTGAAATGCCCTGCTCTGCAAGCTGTTTCGCCAGTATATCAACCTGCTCACCTTTTCTTGATTCAATCACTTGTTGAAACTGAAAGATGATATCGCGCAATACATCAACAGGAACTTGCTTCGCGGCACTACGAATACGCTCACCACTTTGGTTACCCATCTCGTTGAGAAGTTTACCAAACATGACTTTTTCTGGTGCTTCTTCCAGCTGTTCTAGAATGCGCGCCATTTCGTACGTTGTCATCGACATTATTGTTGAGTATCCACTGCGTAATATTTTTAATATGAGAGGCTAAATATACACCTGTTTCATCTCTAATAATACACCATATTAAATATGTTATATCTACACCCGTATTTCATGCCATTTATAGCCAATCTTTGAGCATAGAACGACTAGACTAGGTGCTGTTAACCACATAAGTAAGGTGATTAGCATTTCAGGTTGAAGTGATAGTCTTTGCGTTACACCGACCACTAGCCCTGCTCCACTCATTTGAAATAGCCCAAGCAAAGCGGCAGCGGTCCCTGCTTTATCACCGAATGGGGCAAGAGCTTTGCCCGCTGCTGCACCCAATACCCAAGCGAAGCCAATGGAAGAAACAAATATAGGCAGCATAAATGCTAATGCTGTTTGCTGACTTTGCAGTGCCAACATCATCACTCCGGCTATATTAAGCATGACCACACCAATAATGATCGTCATTCTGGTACCGAATTTTTCCATACACTTTGGTGCGGTCATACAAGCAATAATATTGAATACCGCATTGATACCAAACCAAAAAGTAAACTCGTCCATCGACAAGCCATAGCGGTCCATCAATACACCTGGTGCAGATGTTACATACGCCAGTATCACTGCCATCGAAAACATACAAAGAGACGCATGGAAAATGAACATCGGATTCTTTAATACTTGCGCATATCGGCTCGGCTTAAATACCGCTTCCGTTGTTTTGGCAGGGTTCGTTTCTTTATGGTTGAAGAATAGAATGATCCACACGACCAACGCAAAAATAGCCATGAAAGAGAAGTTCGAACGCCAACCAAATTGTTGGGTAAGCCAGCTTCCCAGTATTGGAGCAAGTGCAGGAATAAAGCAGATAGCGCCATTGAGGTAGCTGATCATTTTCCCACTTTTTTGTGCTCCAAATAGATCGCGAACAGTCGCAAAGGCCGCTACTGCGGTCGCACATGCGCCCAAGCCTTGTAGTAGCCTTGCTATTAGCATCCACTCAATGGTTTGTGCAGCCCACGCCAAGCAAGCACTCAAACCGTAGATACCAACACCGACCAATGCAACTGTTCGACGCCCGTGTTTGTCTGCCAAGGGGCCAGCGAATAACTGCCCAACACCCATAGCAAACAAGAACCAAGTAATGGTTTCTTGTACTCTAGTTTGTTCCACGTGAAACGTTTCAGACATTAGAGGTAAAGCAGGTAGATAGATATCGATGGCCAGCGGACTAAACAGCACTAACATCGTTAGTATTGCCATTTGTAACTTACTTGGAGTATCGAGTTGGGATGTGTTCACTGCATGTACCGTTTCTATTCTAGAGTTGGCAAGAGTTTAGCGCACGCATGTTATTCGATATAATGGTATATACTCATAGCAGTTATTCTAATTTGGAAAATCACAGTGTCCGTAGAAGCTTTGTCTCGTATTGATTTGAATTTGTTGGTTTGTCTCAACGTGTTAATTGAAGAGCGCAGTGTTACGAGAACCGCGCATAGATTGTGTTTAAGCCAATCTGCCGTGAGTAAATCTCTGTCTAAACTAAGAGAGCAGTTTGACGACCCACTCTTTATCCGAACTTCTCATGGTTTAAAACCAACGCCCAAATCTACATTTCTAAAACCAAAGCTCGAAGTGTTGGTTAATCAACTTGAATTGATTACCCAGCCCGAAGAGTTTTCTCCAAGTTCTAGTGAGTACCGTTTCCATATAGCAGCCGTTGAGAGTGTTTATCCACTGATATTACCTCATTTCCTTCCTGCTATATTTCAACACGGTCCAAATTTGAATATCTCAACTCACCCTTGGACAGACCAAACATTCAAACGCTTACAACTCGGTGAACTCGACTTGGGGATCACGGGACGTGATATTGATATCAACGATGCCAAGTTAACAATGCTTCCACCAGAAGATATTTGTGAACAAGAAATCTATCGTGATGCACAAATGTGTGTGCTTCGTAAAAACCACCCAGCACTAAAAAGTAATTGGACACTTGAGAGTTATCTGTCTCTACGTCACGTACAAGTAAGGTGCGACGGCAATGATCGTTGGCTACTGGATTACCGGTTGGCCGATATTGGTGCAGAACGAGACATCGCCATTACTGTCCCTGATTTTAATAGCGCCGCTAGCTTATGTACCTATACAGACTTTATATTTACCGCACCTAGCCATTTTACTCATTTGGTTGCTAAACAGATGGATTTGGTTGTCCTCCCCTTACCAATGGAGTTCCCACCAATGGCTTATACCTTATTCTGGCACCGTGATAGAGAAAACGACCCCGCACTTACTTGGTTAAGAAATATAATAAAGCAGAAGACGCTTCACCTGAGATAATTTGCAGGTAGAAGGTAAAAGGAGTAGCTTATTTAACTTCGCTACTCAATGAGTAGCAGGCTGAAGCAGTAGGACAATACAATAAGGACAATTTGATGCATCAATCTATTTCAGAACGTGTTCAAGCGATTAGAGCTTGGCTGACCAAACATAATTATGACGCTATTATCATCCCTCACGAAGATGAATATCTTGGTGAGTATATCCCCGCTCATAATGAACGCCTACATTGGCTGACTGGATTTACTGGCTCTGCAGGTTGTGCTGTCGTCACCCAAACGAAAGCCTCTATATTCGTTGATGGTCGTTATACCGTTCAAGTTCGTAAACAGGTCCCTGAATCTGTTTTTGAATATCGGCATTTAATTGAAGAGCCTGCTCTAGATTGGGTATCACAATCCCTTCCTGTAAATAGTAAAATTGCTTTTGATCCTCGTATGCATACTGGCTCTTGGTTAACCTCCGCACAGGCGAAGTTATCAGCACGTTATAATTTATCTGCCATCACCTCTAACCCTATTGATGCGCTATGGAGCGACCGTCCGAAGGCTGAACTATCTTCCGCCAGATTAATGGGGAATGACTTTGTCGGACAATCTAGTGCATCGAAACGAGATTTGGTTGCCGAACTAATCCACAACCAAAGTGCAGATTGTGCGTTGATTACCGCCCTCGATTCGATTGGTTGGCTGTTGAATATTCGTGGTCTTGATGTCTCTAGGTTGCCGGTTCTACTATCACATGCCATCTTACATACAGATTCTAGCATCGATTTCTTTATCGACCCGACGAGACTACCCGCTGAATTCGAGGCACATGTCGGTAAAGGAGTTAGAGTTCGCCATCCCGAAGAGTTAGAAACGGTTCTATCAACGATGACCGGTAACAAGATCATTGTTGACCCTGCCACGAGTAATGCTTGGTTCACTCTACAGCTACAAAATAATGGTGCGAGTTTGATCAGCTCAGCCGACCCATGCCTATTGCCTAAAGCACAAAAGAACACGACTGAAATTGCAGGAATGAAAGCAAGCCATGTTCGAGATGGTGTCGCTATGGTTAAGTTTTTGTCTTGGTTTGATAAACAAGTTGAACAAGGGTTATTACTTAATGAGGCAGAGTTGTCTGATCAACTTCAATCTTTTAGAGAGCAAGACCCGAGCTTAGTTGATTTAAGCTTTGACACTATTTCAGCGGCTGCTACTAATGCAGCGATGTGCCATTACAATCATGAGAATGAGCCACAACCGACTTCATTAGCGATGAACTCACTCTACTTAGTGGATTCAGGTGGTCAATATCCAGATGGTACGACCGATATCACTCGAACGGTAGCCATTGGCCAACCAAGTGATGAGATGATAAAACAATTTACTCTGGTACTAAAAGGTCATATTGGCATAGCACGTGCTCGTTTCCCTGCTGGTACTTGCGGTTTCCAAATCGATGCTTTGGCTCGTCAACATCTATGGGCGGAGGGCTATGATTATGATCACGGAACCGGTCACGGTGTTGGACACTTCCTAAGTGTTCATGAGGGGCCTCAAAGTATCTCTAAAAGACAAATCAACGTACCGCTTATGAAAGGAATGGTTCTATCTAATGAGCCTGGCTATTACCGTGCAGATGCTTTTGGTATTCGAATAGAGAACCTAGAGTTAGTGACTGAGATTGAAACTAACGGTGACTTCCCTGTACTTACTTTTGAATCGTTAACACGTTGTCCTATCGACTACCGAAACATTAATGTCGATATGCTGACTCGTCCCGAGCTTGCTTGGCTGAACGAGTACCATCAGAAAGTTTGGGATGAGCTTAGCCCTCTAGTCGAAGGAGATGTTAGAGTTTGGTTGAGGCACGCGACACAAACATTATCCCACTCTTAGTAGGCTGATCTTGTTATAACGTATGTACAAAAAAGGGCTACGAAATCGTAGCCCTTTTTAATGTTTCACGTGAAACATTAAAGTGTAATAGAGTTATCCAGAATACCCGCTGTGCCAATCTTTCCAAACAGGATCGAAACCCTTTTTCTGAATCATATCAGCCACCATTGATGCACTACGTTCGTCACTAATTTCAAACTGTTCTAGTTCAACATCATCCAAAGCATAGCCACCTGGCTGCGTTTTTGACGCAGCGGACATGGTCGTTATTCCTAGTGGTAGTACATTGTCTCTAAACAACGCCGATTCGCGTGTCGATAAGGAGAGTTCTACCTCAGGGTTTAATAAACGATAAGCACAGATGAGTTGAACCAACTGCCTATCTGACATAACCGACTTAGGTTGTAATCCCCCCTCACAAGGGCGTAAACGTGGAAAGGATATCGAGTAGCGTGTTTTCCAATAAGTACGCTCTAGATAATCAAGGTGACTTGCAGCAAAAAAGCAGTCAGTTCGCCACTCCTCCAATCCAATTAGAGCGCCAATGCCAATTTTATCAATCCCAGCTTTTGCTAAACGATCTGGTGTTTCAAGTCGATAATTGAAATCCATCTTGTTGCCACGAAGGTGGTGTTGAGCGTAGGTCGAAGGATGATAGGTTTCTTGGTAGACCATAACCGCATCTAAACCTAGCACTTTTAATTCTTGATACTCTTCTTGCTCTAATGGCTGAACTTCCATCGCTAAATAGCTGAAGTTCTTTTTGATTGATGGAAGCACTTGTCGAAAGTATTTCATCCCCACTTTTGTTTCATGTTCGCCTGTAACCAATAATACGTTATCGAAGCCCATCGACTTAATCGCGGAGACTTCCGCCGATATCTCATCATTGTTAAGCGTTCTTCTCTTAATCCGGTTTTCCATCGAAAAACCGCAATAAGTACATGCATTAGCACAAAGGTTCGATAAATACAGAGGTATGTAGAGCCCAATGGTGTTTCCAAATCTTTGCCTAGTAAGCGCCAAAGATCGTTGTGCCATCCGCTCTAAGTAAGGTTCTGCTGCAGGAGAAATAAGTGCCTTAAAGTCTTCCAGATTACACTTTTGTTTTGCGAGCGCTCGCTCCACATCCGAAGCCGTCTTACTGTTGATTGATAAGGTAACATCGTCCCAATTCATTTGATTAAATGTATTTAGAAAACTCATAGCGACTCCTGAGGATTACGAAACATTATCAAGAAATGATGTTAATGGGCTTGACGCAACAGCTTGCTTCGCAACCGTAGCAAGCCCTGACAAGTAGGCTGTTCTACCCGCTTCTACGGCATATCTGAACGCTTTTGCCATCTCCACTGGATTTTGAGAAGAAGCTATTGCTGTATTAACCAGAACAGCATCTGCGCCAAGCTCCATGGCGAATGCAGCATGTGATGGCGCACCAATGCCCGCATCAACCACTACAGGGACATTTGCCTGATCGATAATGATTTCTAGGAAGTCTTTACTCACTACGCCTTTGTTCGACCCGATTGGCGCACCTAACGGCATAACCGCGGCACAACCCACTTCTTCCAATCGCTTACAAAGAACAGGGTCTGCATGGCAATATGGCAACACGATAAACCCATCTTTAACTAGCTGCTCTGCAGCTAACAGAGTTTCAATCGGATCTGGCATTAGATATTTTGGGTCCGGGTGAATCTCTAACTTTAACCAATTAGTTCCAATCGCTTCGCGAGCTAAATGTGCAGCAAAAATAGCGTCCTTCGCGTTTTTAGCTCCGGAGGTATTCGGCAATAGATTAACCCCAGCTTTCACAATCGGGTCGAGTATATCGTCCTGTTCGGCATTTACATCAACTCTCTTCAAAGCCATCGTGGCCAACTGGGAGCCAGATACCTTAATTGACTCAACCATCGACTCTTTGTTGGAAAATTTTCCGGTGCCGGTAAATAAACGAGAGTCAAAACTTCGATCGCCAATGACCAACTTATCATTCGTTAAAATCATAATTACCCTCCTGCAAATGCTTGGAATAATGAAATGGAATCACCCCTATTAAGTGGGGTCTTACTCCAATTACTTTTTGCCACAATGGCGTTATTGATTGAGAACACACAGCCTTTCTCGGGAAGGTTAAGAACCTTAATCACGTCAATCAGAGTCGAGTCTGATGCGATTTTTTGACTAGCACCATTAATTTCGATTTCTATTGAACTCACGAAGCTACCTCACTCTCTTTATCGTTAATTTTTTCGCTAGATAATTCATTCGGTTTGGAGCCACAAATCTTGCAAGTTGCGTCTCTCGATAGCGATAGGTTTTGCCACGTCATAGTACTTCCATCAAAAATTTGAAGTACTTCCGTTGCGCACTTGAATTCACCAAGCGCAAGCTTTTGGATGCTGGCTAATGCTTGAAGGTTTCCTATTGTTCCAACAACAGGTCCTATTATTCCCATATCAACACAACGCTTAGATTCCGTGTGCTCATCTGCAGGATACAGACATTGATAACACGCACTTGAGTCATCGAAACTAAATACAATGAACTGTCCCTGCCAACCAATAGCAGCACCAGAAACGAGAGGCTTTCTATTTACTGAACACACTCTATTAATCAGATGTCGACTCTCAAAGTTATCCGTACAATCCAGAACCAAATCAGCCAAGCTAACCTCTAATGCTAATTGTTCTTCCTTCAACCGATAGTCGATTGCCCTAACTCTGCAATCACTATTTAGAGAACCAATTTGATTACGCATAGAGCGAGCTTTGTTAGAGCCTATATCTTCTTCGCGGTAGATAACTTGCCTTTGAAGGTTACTACTTTCGACAACATCGTCATCAACAATAACTAAGCTCCCTACTCCTGCAGCAGCAAGAAATAGTGAAACCGAACTACCTAAACCACCGCACCCTATGATGAGCACTTGGGACTTCAGTAAATTAGTTTGCCCCTCATCACCAAAATCAGGAAGGCACACTTGTCTTTGATAGCGAAGGAATTGCTTATCTGAAAGCATCTTCAGACTCCATTGATATATCATTAAGGCTAGGGTTTGAAGTTATCTCTGCTGGGCTCCAGAGATCTTTCATTAACTCGCTGAAAGGACGAATAGCCGCTTCAGTATCTTCAGCCAAAGTAATAGCACGTACGACAGCAAGACTTGAAACACCGCATTCCCAAACACGGTTTGCTGTGAAATGATCAATCCCTCCAATGGCAACCGTTGGGTATCCATCTTTCAAATTGGTGTAAGGAATAGTATCTATCAATGATTGGTACAATGCCAAACGCAACAAACCTTGAGGCTTAGATGGCATCTTTTTAGTGGTTGTTGGGAATATATGCCCTAGTGCAATGTAGCTAGGATTAACCTGCACAATACGTAAGAGCTCATAGTAACCGTGTGTTGAAAGTCCAAGTTTAATATTTGCAGTTGATAGCCGGTGCAAATTAGACTCCTCAATATCCTCTTGACCTAAGTGGACACCAAAAGCTTTGTGTTTTATCGCTAGTTGCCAGTAATCATTTATAAACACTTGAGCCCCATACTGCTCACCAAGCGCGATTGACTCGATGATCTGTTTCTCTAGATCGGATTGTTTCGGGTTCTTAATACGTAATTGAATAGTGCTGATTCCAAGAGGAAGAAGCTTTCTAATCCAACGGACATCATCAACAACAGGGTAAAGACCTAAGCTACTCTTCTCCAACTCTGGAAATGAAATTTTAGAGTCTTGATTCAACCACCCGACTTTAATGTCCAATCGAGAATCATCAAGAATTGGAATTGGGAAATAACGAAAATCTTTGGGCCATGTTTCACGTGAAACATCATTCGACACAGCCGCTCTCGCAATAACTAAGCTGTCTTCAACTGGAAAATCCAATGCTAATACAGTAAGAACCCAGGCTAAGTGAAGATGATTATCATCAACTTGGTCAACATAACGAATAGCCTTATTGTTACTAGATGGCAGATAAACACAAAGGGACGACCATGCATCAATAAATTGCTCGCCATCGATGATTCCAATAACAGCCAACGAAGAATCACGACCAAGGCCCTCATGCGCACTGGAAACTGTATTAGTGGTGCCATACTGAAGCGTAAGGTCACTAGGTTCTATATGAGCGACAGTACTAGTTAGCTGCTCTGAAGCACCACAAACATTAACCCGATATGGATTCGATTCACCGATGAGAACGAACTGCTGAGTTGAGCTTACGCCCAACTCAACATGATGAATGCCAAATCCCTCTTTTTTTGCTGCTAGTAAACAACGCTGAATCAAACCAGTCAGTTCAATATAGCTAGATGGGATAAGAATCTTCATTTTTAGCCTTCTGTTTCTACTTGTTTTTCACCAACAGCCGGATGGTACAACTCTGACCCGGTAGCCAGAAATTCTTGAGACTTCTTACGCATACCCTCTAGAGGATCATCTAGCATCTTAATTTCAATGGCCTGATCTGCTGCAACCTGTTCTGAATTTTTCGCGTACTCACGAACTTCTTGAGAAATTTTCATTGAACAGAATTTTGGACCACACATAGAACAAAAGTGCGCTACTTTACCTGATTCTTGAGGTAAGGTTTCATCGTGGAATGCTTTTGCTGTTTCTGGGTCTAGTGATAAGTTGAACTGATCTTCCCATCGGAATTCGAAACGTGCTTTTGACAAAGCATTATCACGGATTTGAGATCCAGGGTGACCTTTCGCCAAGTCAGCTGCGTGAGCTGCCAGTTTATAAGTGATAAGGCCGGTCTTCACATCTTCTTTGTTAGGAAGCCCCAAGTGCTCTTTTGGTGTAACGTAACAAAGCATCGCACAACCGTACCAACCGATCAGAGCAGCACCAATACCAGATGTAATATGATCATAACCAGGTGCAATATCTGTTGTTAATGGGCCAAGGGTATAGAATGGTGCTTCATGACAATGCTCAAGTTGCTCATCCATGTTTTCTTTAATCATATGCATTGGTACGTGGCCAGGGCCTTCAATGATTACTTGAACATCATACTCCCAAGCCACTTTCGTTAATTCGCCAAGGGTACGAAGCTCAGCAAACTGAGCTTCATCGTTCGCATCAGCAATAGAACCTGGACGTAAGCCATCACCTAACGATAGTGCTACATCGTACTTTGCACAGATTTCACAGATTTCTCGGAAGTGTGTATATAAGAAGCTTTCTTGGTGATGAGCAAGACACCACTTAGCAATGATTGAACCACCACGAGAAACAATGCCAGTAACACGTTTAGCCGTCATTGGTACGTAACGGAGTAGTAAACCAGCGTGAATAGTAAAGTAATCTACGCCCTGCTCAGCTTGCTCAATTAGCGTATCGCGCATAACCTCCCAGTTCAGGTTCTCAGCTACACCATTCACTTTCTCTAGCGCTTGGTACATTGGAACTGTACCGATAGGAACTGGACTATTACGAAGAATCCACTCTCGAGTTTCGTGAATGTTACGGCCTGTTGAAAGGTCCATTACTGTATCGCCACCCCACCGAGTTGACCATACTAGTTTCTCTACTTCCTCTTCAATCGATGAGCTAACAGAAGAGTTTCCGATATTTGCATTCACTTTTACCAAAAAGTTACGGCCAATAATCATCGGCTCTGCTTCTGGGTGGTTTATATTTGAAGGGATAATTGCGCGCCCTTCAGCAACTTCTTTACGAACGAATTCAGGTGTTATCTCTTTCGGCAAGTTTGCACCGAAATTGTGTCCAGGATGCTGGTGATTCAGTTGCTCGTCTGCAAATTTTTGGCGACCCATGTTCTCACGAATAGCGATGTACTCCATCTCAGGAGTGATAATACCTTTACGTGCATAGTGAAGCTGAGTAACGCAGCAGCCCTCTTTCGCACGGCGGATTTCAGGTAGATTACCATAACGAAGATCGTCTAATGTATCGTCTTCTAGGCGTTCTTTAGAGAATGCAGAGCTCACTCCATCTAGTGGTTGAGTATCATTTCTTTCAACAATCCAATCATGTCTTAGCTTTGGTAAGCCACTGTATAAATCGATTGTATGGGTAGGGTCAGTATAAACACCAGATGTATCGTAGACGTGAATTGGTTCGTTTGGCTCAAATATTGGTGTATCTTTACTACCACCGACCAAACTATCTGCTAATGATATTTCTCGCATTGGAACTCGAATATCGCTTCGAGACCCTTCAATATAAACTTTATTTGAGTTTGGATATGGTTCGACAGACAAAGAATCAATGAAATTCTTGGCTTCGAGTCTTGATTGTTTACGGTTCGACATAGCATTCTTCCTTATTATAATCATGGATAAAAATGCTTGGCGGATAAGATGCTACAAGAGGAATCGACTCTATGGATAGAGGCGATTGAAGGATAGAAAACGAGAATGGATCTGGTTTGATATCTTTCTCTTGTTTCCTTCGCAGGTATTAGCCTGATCAGGTTCAACGGATCCCGAATTAACGGTCTCAGCCTTATGGCACTCCGACAAGTAGAAAGTAGTATATGTAATCAGTTTGTTGAATCCAAGCTAAAGTGATTAATTTTTAGCTAGTATTAAATAAAACTAGTTTTTAATCATCAATTGGAAGCCAATCCAAGCTGCGGTAATACTCAGTACAACATTGAGTAATACATTCAAGCCCATCTTAAAAAAAGCACCCTGCTGCATCAGTAAAACGTTATCCATCGAGAACGTTGAAAAAGTCGTTAACGCACCAAGAAATCCAAGACCAATAATTTGTCTCCAAGGCTCCGTAGGTAAACTTCCATTTTCGAATGCTGCGATTAATACACCCATAGCCAACGAGCCAACTATATTTACGGTTAATGTTCCATATGGAAAGCCACGACCAAACATTGCTGCACAAAACTCAGTAACGAGATAGCGGGTACAAGCACCAAATGCGCCACCAAAAGCAATAAAGCCGAGAATAGATAATTGTCCCATGATATATCCTTAAAACCACAATGACGTAATTGTATGCTCTATTCTTCGAAAAACTAGATCTACTTGAATAAATTACCGAAATAACTAAGCAACTTAGCTTCCATTCTAGTATGGATTCAAAATGTTACAGGAGTCACTTTTACTATAGATTGCAGTTGTTGAGAGTAATATGAAAGCCTTTGGACGTTACGACACTAATTAGTATTCAATACTAAAATGAATCACATAGTGATTTATAGGAAGAATTATGAAAGGTAATAGACCGAGATAGTTCGAATTCCAACAGGCGTTATTTGAATATTGAAGAATCCCCAACTTGATTCTTAACGTATAAGAGCAGAAAGCAAAAAGGCTCCAGCATTTCTGCTAGAGCCTTAAATATGGCAGGGGTGGAGAGATTCGAACTCCCAACACGCGGATTTGGAATCCGCTGCTCTGCCAATTGGAGCTACACCCCTAAAATTTTTATGTTTCAGATTCAAAAAAACCTCGCATTAGCGAGGTTCTCTGAATAAGTGGCGGAGTGGACGGGACTCGAACCCGCGACCCCCGGCGTGACAGGCCGGTATTCTAACCAACTGAACTACCACTCCGCAGTGGCATACTTGCAAAGCAAGTGTCCATCTGTTTTTAGGTCTTGACCTAAAAACGATATTTAAAGCCTGGCGATGTCCTACTCTCACATGGGGAAACCCCACACTACCATCGGCGCTACTGCGTTTCACTTCTGAGTTCGGCATGGAATCAGGTGGGTCCGCAACGCTATGGTCGCCAAGCAAATTCTAAAATTCGGAAAACTGATTAATAAAAGTTCAAACACGCATTCAATGTTCTTATATTGAGTCCAATCAAAACCCCTTGGGTGTTGTATGGTTAAGCCTCACGGGCAATTAGTACAGGTTAGCTCAATGCCTCACAGCACTTACACACCCTGCCTATCAACGTTCTAGTCTTGAACAACCCTTAAGGGCACTTAAAGTGCCAGGGAAGACTCATCTCAGGGCTCGCTTCGCGCTTAGATGCTTTCAGCGCTTATCGATTCCGAACTTAGCTACCGGGCAATGCCACTGGCGTGACAACCCGAACACCAGA
>NZ_JAKJSU010000015.1:0-112271 GCF_050337265.1 Vibrio lamellibrachiae | reverse complement strand
GGTTCGTAGCCAGGTACTCTATCCAGCTGAGCTAAGAGCGCACAAGGTTTCGATACTGAATTCTCTATTAACTTAGTGTTAATTAAGTTATCAATATCAGGATTAATGAAAACCCTAAATAGTGGCGCGTCCTGGAGGATTCGAACCTCCGACCGCCTGGTTCGTAGCCAGGTACTCTATCCAGCTGAGCTAAGGACGCACAAGATTGTGAACAATATCACAATTTATTTCTTTTGGAACAAAAAAATTGACCTAAGGCCAATAAATGGCGGAGAGGGAGGGATTCGAACCCTCGATGCGGCTATAAACCACATACTCCCTTAGCAGGGGAGCGCCTTCGGCCACTCGGCCACCTCTCCACATTATATCTTTCATTCTAATAAGAAGTGACTCTTAAAAAGAATGGCGCGTCCTGGAGGATTCGAACCTCCGACCGCCTGGTTCGTAGCCAGGTACTCTATCCAGCTGAGCTAAGGACGCACATTTTGTTCTCTGTCTGTTTGCCTGCTAAAACAAACAATTATTTGTATGCTACAACAAATAAGCAAGAATGGCGGAGAGGGAGGGATTCGAACCCTCGATGCGGCTATAAACCACATACTCCCTTAGCAGGGGAGCGCCTTCGGCCTCTCGGCCACCTCTCCGTCTTGCGGAGGCACATATTACGATTTACCGAAAATATGTCAAACACTTTCTTGGCAAAAAGATTAAAAAAAACGTCAACCGTTTGCAATTTAATCAAAGCGATGTGAAATCACTCTTTTTACTCGTATTATCTGTTTTAAACTCACAAAAAAGGCCAGCATAGATGCTAGCCTCTTAGATATTAGTAACTGCCGCCAGGTGCAACGTTACCATTACCTTTTTCTGCTTGGATTCGCATGTAGATCTCTTCACGGTGTACAGAAACCTCTTTTGGAGCATTTACACCGATACGAACCTGATTACCTTTTACACCAAGAACAGTGACAGTTACTTCATCACCGATCATAAGAGTTTCGCCAACACGGCGAGTCAAAATTAGCATTACTAGCTCCTTGAGTAGTCTCTAAATAAATTTGCTACGAAAGTATTATCTAACAAAAGTTATATTTTCGTAAACAATAATGTTAATCAATATTAGCCTAAAAGCACGTGTTTCTTTTGGCCATCGAATGCTTGGCTTTGGGCAATATAAGCATCATGTAGCACATAAGCTGCATTATCTACGCAATCTTTAGATAAAACAATCGTCAATGATTCATTCTCAATAAAATCGCTGACAACGTTAATATCACGTCCTATTAACAACTGCTTTGATGACTTAATCAATCCTTTTGCTCGCAAGCCAACGACCGTTAACAGGCTTACCTCTGAACTATTACGGATTTTGTCACTGAACACCAGATCCAATTTAGAAATTGAGTCATGTTCAATCACAATGCTCACGTGATCTGGATGTTTGATCACATTCCAGATGGTGATCCCGAGCATTTGGCACTGTGTCGTCGCACTTGCTAAGTGTGCGGGCTCTATCTCGACCAATAGCATATTTCGACTTATCGCGATTCCTGCAACGTTTTTGGACGCTACCTCTCCTTGAATCAAACTGCCATTGTTCGTTTTGAAAGTAGAAAGAACTCGAAGCGGTACATTGTGTTTCCATGCATATTGAACTGATGGCAAATGTAATACCTTGGCACCTTTACGGGCCATCTGCTCCATCGATGGAAAATCAATGACATCTAGTTTCTTAGCATTGGGAACCACTCTTGGATCGCAAGTGTAAATGCCATCAACATCAGTGAAAATCTGACACTCTTTCGCCTTTAGTGCTCCAGCTAACGTAACAGCACTGGTATCTGATCCGCCACGCCCTAAAGTCGTGATGTCTCCGTTATCATTAATCCCTTGAAAGCCAGCTACAATGACTATGTTGTCTTGCTCTAGTCGGCTTTCAATTGCATAGGTATCAATGCATTTGATCGTGGCGTCATTATGTTGGCTATCTGTCTGTATGCTGGCTTGTGTTCCTGTTAGTGAACACGCTTTATACCCAAGTTTACTGAGCGCCATAGCAAGCAGTGCCATCGAGACTTGCTCACCAGATGACAACAAGACATCAAGCTCGCGCGCGTTTGGCACACTGTCGATCTGCGTTGCCAAAGACATTAAGCGATTCGTCTCTCCTGACATCGCTGACACAACAACCACAATATGATTGCCTTGATTCTTAGCATTAATAATATGTTTGGCGACAGTATGAATCGATTCAATCGTTCCTACTGACGTCCCACCAAATTTTTGTACGATAACGGGCTTTTTCACCAGCCTTCACCTTCCCAAGACTAAATCTTATTGGACCTACAGAAACAAACTTCATAGGTATGTAAAAGAGAAAAACCAAGTCGTCTACTTGGCTCTGTATTTCGTCCAATTAAACCACTTGGTTCTAATAACATTGTTATGCTCAATCAAAACTTTTCAATTAAGCATACTTTTTTTGCTAACGGTTACTTCAAGCGCTCTTGTAACCAAGCACGAGTAGAAGTAAGTGCTTCAGGTAATGCTTCGATATCATTACCACCAGCTTGAGCCATATCAGGACGGCCACCGCCTTTGCCACCAACTTGCTCTGCAACCATCTTGACTAGATCACCAGCTTTCACTTTGCCGATAAGATCTTTAGTCACGCCAGCGATTAGGCCAATCTTGCCATCGTTAACGTTCGCAAGAAGAATGATGCCACTACCAACGCGATTCTTAGCTTCATCAACCATTACGCGTAAGTTTTTGTTGTCACCGCCTTCGATGGCAGCAACAAGAACTTTTGTACCTTCGATCTCTTCAACCTTGCCCATGATGTTCGCGCTTTCCGCAGCAGCCATCTTGTCTTTCAGTTGTTGGATTTCTTTCTCTAATTGCTTTGACTTGCTAGCAGCTTCGCTGAGTTTCTCTTCATACTGAGCTTGCTGTGCATCAACCGCATCTAATGCAGCTTCACCAGTAACCGCTTCAATACGACGAATACCCGCAGCAATACCACCTTCCGATGTGATCTTAAATAGACCAATATCACCCGTGTTGCTTGCGTGAATACCACCACAAAGCTCTGTAGAAAACTCACCCATTGATAGTACGCGAACTTCATCATCATACTTCTCGCCAAACAGTGCCATAGCACCTTTTTGTTTAGCAGACTCGATGTCCATGATGTTCGTTTCAATAACGTGGTTTTGACGAACTTGAGCATTAACCATACGCTCTACTTCTTTCAACTCAGCAGGTGTAACCGCTTCTAAGTTAGAAAAGTCAAAACGTAGATTATTTGGCTTAACCAATGAGCCTTTCTGAGCAACGTGGTCACCAAGAACAGAACGCAAAGCAGCGTGTAGTAAGTGAGTTGCTGAGTGGTTCAAAGTAATTGCAGCGCGGCGTGATGCATCAACCTTTGCGCTTACTTCGTCGCCTTTAGCGAATACACCTTCAGAAAGCACACCGTGATGGGCAATTGCATTGCCTAGCTTTTGTGTGTCTTCAACAGTGAATACACCAGCATCAGTAATCAACTGACCTGCGTCACCACATTGTCCACCTGATTCTGCATAGAACGGCGTTTCATCTAATACGATGATCGCTTTGTCACCAGCAGAAAGAGTAGAAACTTCTTCGCCTTCAACAAAAAGTGCTGACACCTTGCTGCTGCCTGTCGTTGCTTCATAACCACAGAACTCACTTTCACTATCAATTTTGATAGTCGCGTTGTAGTCAGTACCAAACTGGCCCGCTTCACGAGCACGTTTACGCTGCTCTTCCATCGCCTTTTCAAAGCCAGCTTCATCAATAGACAATTCACGCTCACGCGCAACATCATTGGTTAAGTCTGCTGGGAATCCGTAAGTGTCGTACAGTTTGAAGACTGTTTCACCGTCTAGTACGCTGCCTTCTAGATTATCAAGAGCATCATTTAAGATAACCATGCCACGCTCTAGAGTTCGGCTAAAGTTCTCTTCTTCAATACGCAGAACTTTTTCAACGATAGCTTGCTGCTTCTTAAGCTCTTCACCCGCCGTGCCCATGACTTCAATAAGTACAGGAAGCAGTTTATGGAAGAATGAACCTTGAGCGCCTAGCTTGTTACCGTGACGTACTGCACGACGAATAATACGGCGAAGTACATAACCACGGCCTTCATTTGACGGCATAACACCATCAACAATGAGGAATGCACATGAACGAATGTGGTCAGCAACCACACGTAGAGATTGATTAGAAAGATCGTCATGACCAATCACTTCTGCCGCTGATTTGATTAATGTTTGGAAAACATCAATTTCATAGTTCGAGTGAACGCCTTGCATAATTGCAGAGATACGCTCGATACCCATACCCGTATCAACAGCCGGTTTTGGCAGTGGTTCCATCGTGCCATCGGCATGACGGTTAAACTGCATAAATACGTTATTCCAGATCTCAATAAAGCGATCGCCATCTTCTTCTGGCGTTCCAGGGCGACCACCCCAAATATGTTCACCATGATCATAGAAGATTTCAGTACATGGACCACAAGGACCGGTGTCGCCCATCTGCCAGAAGTTATCTGACTCAAACGGCTTACCACCCTCTTTATCGCCAATACGAACGATACGATCAGCAGGAATACCTACCGTTTTGTTCCAGATATCAAATGCTTCATCATCTGTTTCATAAATAGTAACTAACAGACGATCTCTTGGTAGCTGTAGAGTTTCAGTTAGAAACTCCCAAGCAAACGCAATAGCATCTTCTTTGAAGTAGTCACCAAAACTGAAGTTACCAAGCATTTCAAAAAAGGTGTGGTGACGAGCAGTAAAGCCAACGTTTTCTAAATCATTGTGTTTACCACCAGCACGTACACAACGCTGAGACGTAGTCGCTCGCGTGTAGGCTCGTTTCTCTGAGCCTAAGAAGCAATCTTTGAATTGGTTCATACCTGCGTTTGTGAATAGCAGGGTTGGATCGTTATGTGGAACTAACGATGAACTGTCTACGATTTGGTGTCCTTTGCTTTCAAAGAACTTAAGGAACGCGTTGCGAACCTCATCAGTGCTCATGTACATGCAGCTCTTCCTGAAAATTATCGAGTTAGAATTTTGCCGTATTGTAGATCATGGTTAAGTCATAGACTAGTTTTCTAACTAAAAAGACGCTATTGAGCTTAAATGAGGCACTAATTCGTCATTTAATACAGTTTCACTTTCAATATTTGAGGGGGAAATGTTCAGCTTGATCGGAGTGTTGAATGGCAAATACAACAAAGCCCTGCATTGCAGGGCTTTGGTTTAAATCAGGGAAGAATGTAGCTGAATATTACAACTCTTCTTCTGGTTGCTCTTCTTTTTCTGGCTCTTCAAGTTGAGCTGGAGTTAGCAGCATTTCGCGTAGTTTAGTATCGATTTCAAGCGCAACCGCTGGATGCTCACGAAGGTACTTACCAGCGTTTGATTTACCTTGGCCAATCTTATCGCCATTGTAGCTATACCAAGAGCCCGCTTTTTCAACAAGCTTATTCTTCACGCCTAAATCAATTAGCTCACCTTCGCGGTTAAAGCCTTTTCCGTAAAGGATTTGAGTTTCAGCTTGCTTAAATGGTGCTGCAATTTTGTTCTTAACTACTTTGATTCGCGTTTCGTTACCAACGATTTCGTCGCCTTCTTTGATAGAACCGGTACGACGGATATCAAGGCGAACCGATGCGTAGAACTTAAGTGCATTACCACCAGTTGTCGTTTCTGGGTTACCAAACATTACACCAATCTTCATACGAATTTGGTTAATGAAGATTGCCATACAGTTAGACTGCTTTAGGTTACCCGTTAGCTTACGCATTGCTTGAGAAAGCATACGCGCCTGAAGACCCATGTGGCTGTCGCCCATTTCGCCTTCAATTTCAGCTTTTGGTGTTAGAGCTGCTACTGAATCGATAACCAATACGTCAATCGCGCCAGAGCGTGCTAACGCATCACAAATTTCTAGAGCTTGCTCACCAGTATCTGGTTGAGAAACCAATAGTGCATCGATATCAACACCTAGCTTTTGTGCGTAGATAGGGTCAAGTGCGTGCTCTGCATCAACGAATGCACAAGTTTTACCAACACGTTGAGCGGCAGCGATAAGCTCAAGCGTTAACGTTGTTTTACCTGATGATTCAGGACCGTATACTTCAACGATACGTCCCATTGGTAGACCACCAGCACCCAGTGCGATGTCTAGAGAAAGTGAACCTGTTGAGATGGTTTCAACATCCATCGTACGGTTGTCACCAAGACGCATAATAGAACCTTTACCAAACTGCTTTTCAATTTGGCCAAGGGCTGCGGCTAATGCTTTTTCTTTATTTGCGTCCATCTCTATCTCCACACTGTTCGCAGTTTGAGTTGCGAACTAGAATACAATTGGTTTACCGATATACGGGTTACCCGTAAGGGTCTTTAATTGGCTTTTATTATACTGTTGATTCATACAGTGTCCATAGCTGTATGAAAAAAATAATAGCTTTATACTGTTTGGATCACACTATTTAGTGTCAATTATTTCTAACCACTATTTTGATTTCTTACTCAAATAATCGATAACGGATTGAAGTGCATGACTTATTGCTTGTGATCGAACACTCTCACGATCGCCTTCAAAATAGATCGTTTCAACCTTACGCCAATCACAATTACTTGCCCAAGCAAAACAAACCGTTCCTACTGGTTTACCTTCTGTTGCGCCACCTGGCCCGGCAATTCCACTAATGGAGACAGCCAACGTCGCTTTTGAATGGGACAAAGCACCATTAACCATTTCAACGACAATCGGCTCACTCACTGCACCATATTGCTCTAATGTCTCTTGCTTAACGCCTAACATCTCCATTTTTGCTTCATTGCTATAGGTAACAAATGCGCGATCAAACCAAGCAGAACTGCCCGCTATATCGGTAATAGAGGTGGCAACCCCTCCCCCAGTACAGGACTCAGCCGTTGCCATGATCTGCTTTGTTTCTAGAAGTAGCTGACCGACCTGTTTACTGAGCTGCTTATTAAGCTGTTCATTAAATACTAGATGTGACGCCATGACAGAAAACCTCTTTGTGTCTTTCGTATGAATTTGGATCTTTTCGCGTGAATCGTATTCACGTATCCTAAGCCGCAATAGATCAAAACGAAAGAATAGAACTGTGAAAGCCGATCAAAAACACACGCCAATGATGAAGCAATATCTTGGGCTGAAAGCTGAGAACCCTGAAATACTCTTGTTCTACCGTATGGGGGATTTCTACGAGCTTTTTTATGATGATGCCAAGCGCGCATCTCAGTTACTTGATATCTCTCTAACAAAGCGTGGGGCCTCAGCGGGTGAGCCTATCCCAATGGCCGGTGTTCCTTATCACTCGATTGAAGGCTACCTAGCAAAATTGGTTCAACTTGGTGAGTCTGTCGCTATTTGTGAGCAAGTTGGCGATCCAGCAACAAGTAAAGGCCCAGTCGAACGCAAAGTTGTACGCATTGTGACTCCGGGCACCGTGACTGACGAGGCCCTGCTTTCTGAACGTGTCGACAACTTAATTGCGGCTATTTACCATCACGGCGATAGGTTCGGTTACGCAACGCTTGATATGACATCTGGCCGCTTTCAATTAATTGAGCCAGAGAATGAAGAAGCGATGGCCGCGGAGCTTCAGCGCACATCACCAAGAGAGCTTCTTTTTCCGGAAGACTTTGAACCCGTACATCTGATGAGCAACCGAAATGGTAATCGTCGCCGTCCGGTGTGGGAGTTTGAGCTGGATACTGCCAAGCAGCAGCTTAACCAACAATTCGGTACTCGTGATCTCGTAGGCTTTGGTGTAGAAAATGCAAAACTTGGATTATGCGCTGCGGGTTGTTTAATTCAGTACGTTAAAGATACTCAACGCACTACCCTGCCACACATCCGTTCATTGACATTTGATCGCCAAGATCACTCGGTTATTTTGGATGCAGCTACAAGACGTAACCTTGAGATCACACATAACTTATCTGGCGGTTTAGATAACACCCTAGCAGAAGTGCTTGATCACAGTGCAACAGCAATGGGCAGCCGAATGCTAAAACGCTGGCTTCATCAACCAATGCGTTGTACTGACACACTCAATCAACGCCTTGATGCCATTAGTGAGCTTAAAGATTTAGGTTTATATAGCGATTTACAACCAACATTAAAACAGATTGGCGATATAGAGCGTATTTTGGCTCGATTAGCGCTTCGTTCTGCTCGCCCAAGAGACATGGCTAGACTGCGCCAAGCACTGCAACAACTGCCCGATCTGCATGCTTCTCTCAATGAGCTAAAGCAACCATATCTAGTAAAGCTAAACCAATATGCCGCACCATTTGAGGAGATACGCGATCTTTTAGAGCGTGCCGTCAAAGAGAATCCACCGGTTGTGATTCGTGATGGTGGTGTGATTGCACCAGGCTACAGCGAAGAGTTGGATGAATGGCGTGATTTAGCCGATGGTGCAACTGAGTTTCTTAATAAGCTCGAAGCAGAAGAGCGAGAACGTCACGGAATTGATACGCTGAAAGTTGGCTTTAACAATGTGCATGGTTTCTTTATTCAAGTTAGCCGAGGGCAAAGTCACTTAGTACCGCCTCATTACGTTAGGCGTCAAACGCTTAAGAATGCTGAGCGCTATATTATCCCTGAACTAAAAGAGCATGAAGACAAAGTACTGAGTTCAAAATCAAAAGCACTCGCCATTGAGAAAAAACTTTGGGAAGAGCTGTTTGATCTACTGCTTCCACACCTAGAACGCCTGCAAAATATCGCGTCAGCTGTATCACAAATCGATGTATTGCAAAACCTTGCTGAGCGCGCGGAAAGCTTAGATTATTGCCGCCCAGCCATCAGCAAAGAGACCGGGATCCATATTCAAGCAGGCCGCCACCCTGTGGTTGAAAAAGTAATGGATGCACCGTTCATCGCTAACCCAATTGAACTCAACGATAAGCGCAAAATGTTGATCATTACTGGGCCGAACATGGGCGGTAAATCCACCTATATGCGTCAAACAGCACTGATCGCCTTAATGGCACACATTGGTAGTTATGTACCTGCAGAATCGGCGCAGATCGGCTCAATAGACCGTATTTTCACTCGTATTGGTGCATCTGATGATTTGGCCTCTGGCCGTTCAACTTTCATGGTTGAGATGACAGAAACCGCCAATATCTTGCACAATTCGACACCAAAAAGTCTGGTACTAATGGATGAAATTGGGCGAGGAACCAGTACCTACGATGGCTTATCTTTGGCTTGGGCAAGTGCTGAGTGGCTTGCGAGTAATATAGGCGCTATGACACTGTTTGCGACCCATTACTTTGAACTGACTGAGCTTCCAAATCAGCTACCAAATCTTGCCAATGTACACTTAGACGCGGTTGAACATGGGGATAGCATTGCCTTTATGCATGCAGTTCAAGAAGGTGCAGCAAGCAAATCATATGGACTTGCTGTAGCGGGTCTTGCTGGTGTGCCGAAGAGTGTCATTAAAAACGCACGTAATAAGCTAACGCAGTTAGAGCAACTAGGTACGGCAACGGAACAGAATAAACCATCATCCGTTGATATTGCTAATCAGTTAAGTTTGATTCCAGAGCCAAGTGAAGTTGAGTCTGCGCTTGCAGGGATTGATCCCGACGACCTAACGCCAAGGCAAGCCCTTGAAGCGCTGTATCGCTTGAAGAAAATGATCTGATTTTCTTTATGTAGTAAAGATAAGAGTAGTAAAGAAAACAGAAAGCAATCAATACAAAAAAGATCCTGCTATTTACCTAATAGCGGGATCTTTTTATTTCAGCTTTTTCTAATTAAATCGAGTACTTAAAGCGAATAGTTAAGGTTATTTATCTTCAGAGCTATTCGTCTTATTCATCTTCGACACTAAAGAGGTTTTCCATGTTAAGCCCTTGCTTAATCAGTACCTCACGTAGTCGACGTAGCCCTTCAACTTGGATCTGACGAACTCTTTCACGAGTAAGATTTATTTCTCGTCCAACCTCTTCTAGAGTCGATGGCTCGTAGCCAAGCAGTCCAAATCGACGTGCAAGCACTTCTTTTTGCTTTGGATTTAACTCATCAAGCCAATGTACTAACGAGGCTTTAATATCGTTATCTTGAGTTGAAACTTCGGGATCTGAATTATTAATGTCAGGAATAATATCTAACAGTGCTTTTTCACCATCACCACCAATTGGCGTATCAACCGAACTCACACGCTCGTTTAAACGAAGCATTTTGCTCACATCTTCCACTGGCTTATCCAGTTTTGATGCGATCTCTTCTGCTGTTGGTTCATGGTCAAGCTTTTGTGATAGTTCTCTTGCGGTGCGGAGATAGATATTAAGTTCTTTCACTACATGGATAGGTAAACGAATAGTACGTGTTTGATTCATTAAAGCGCGTTCTATTGTTTGTCGGATCCACCATGTCGCATAAGTTGAAAAACGGAAGCCCCTTTCTGGATCAAACTTTTCTACAGCGCGGATCAATCCAAGGTTTCCCTCTTCAATCAAATCTAGCAGTGCGAGACCACGGTTGCTGTAACGGCGAGATATTTTGACCACAAGACGAAGGTTACTTTCGATCATGCGTTTACGTGCAGCTTCATCACCTCGTAGTGCTCGACGAGCAAACAAGACTTCTTCTTCTGCAGTAAGTAGCGGAGAAAAACCAATTTCACCTAGGTAAAGTTGCGTGGCATCTAGGCTTTTACTAGAAACCTCTGCTTCTTCACTGGCGACGGCTTTTGCTTTAGGTGCTGCTTTTGCTTTAGCGGTGGATTTTGCTTTCGTTGGTTTCTTTTTAGCTTTACCGGCATCCTTCGCGGTATTATCTAAATCAAACTCTTCGATTTTCGTTGCTGCATTGCTGATACTCATAGTGCCTCCCCCTGGCGAGCTAGCAAGACATTACTACTTCTTAATGTCGCTAAATTACCCTTAAAGTAAATTACGGTAAGTAACGATTTGGATTCACCGACTTACCTTGGTAGCGAATTTCAAAATGTAATCGAACACTGCTGGTCCCTGAACTGCCCATTGTTGCTATTTTTTGACCTGCTTTTACACTCTGTCCTTCTTGTACAAGCAACCGATCATTATGAGCATATGCACTGAGGTAGTTATCATTATGTTTTACAATCACTAGATTGCCGTAACCTCTTAACGCATTGCCCGAATATACAACGGTTCCTCCTGCTGTTGAAACGACGGATTGACCTCGCTGTCCTGCTATGTCAATACCCTTATTCCCTTGTTCTCCAGCAGAAAACTTCTTAATGATTCTCCCTTTGGTAGGCCATATCCAACTGCTAACTTTGTCGTTTTTTGGTTTTGTCTTAGTTGTGACATTGTTAACATTTTGTTGACTTGTTGATTTAACATACTCCTTTGATTTTGATTGATCAACCTTCTTTGGAGGATCTTGTTGTACTACTTTAGTTTTGACTGATGTATTTGCAGGTTTAGAGTTTTTACTTGTTTTTTCAGTACTTTTAGCAGCAACTGCTCCCGCACCTGTACCACCAAAGGCCGGAGCAACATAATTCTTACGCCATAAGTTAAGTTTTTGACCTGGATGAATCGTATAAGGGGGGGATAAGTTATTATTACGAATGATCTCTTTTACATCTTTATCTGTTACGTAACTGATAAAGTAGAGCGTGTCGCCTTTTTTCACTTCGTAGAAGCTGCCTCGATAGCTACCACGAGAAACACTACTGTAATCTTTCTTTAATCCAGAAACAGGCGCAGGGTTTTGTGCAGCACATCCAACTAAGAGGCTGACAAAACAAATGACCAGTATGTTTCTGGAAAATATACTCATATCTAAGCAAGATCACCGGCAACTAGGGGAACAAAACGCACCATCTCTATAACTTCTGAATGATACTCACTGCCTTGGCAGGTAATTTTAATAAGCTGCTGCTCATCTTCACCAACAGGGATAATCATTCTCCCACCTTCAGCTAACTGCGTTAGAAGAGCTTGAGGAACGCTCTCTGCTGCTGCTGTAACAATAATGGCATCAAAGGGCGCTTTATTAGGCCATCCTTTCCAACCATCACCGTGCTTGGTAGAAACGTTATAGATATCAAGTTGCTTCAAGCGTCTTTTCGCATCCCATTGCAGTGTCTTTATTCTCTCAATTGAATGCACATGATCCACCAATTGAGCAAGTACTGCAGTTTGATAGCCTGAGCCAGTCCCGACTTCCAACACGTTACTGCTGCGCTCTAGATCCAGCAGTTCTGTCATTCTAGCAACGATATAAGGCTGAGATATTGTCTGCCCCTGACCAATCGGCAGTGCATTATTATCATAAGCTTGATGAACCATCGCCTGAGATACAAAATATTCTCGAGGCAGGTTTCTGATTGCTTGTAATACTCGTGGATCTTGAATGCCACTCGCGACAAGAAAATCAATAAGCTTGTCAGCATGTGGGTTTGTCATAATCTCTTTTCCTTAAACCAATGTTCCATCGCTCGCAAAGATTCATGTGCGGTAAGATCTACCTGCAGTGGTGTAACCGAGATTTGGTTTTTATCCACCGCATAAAAGTCTGTGCCTTCCCCTGCGTCCTGCTCTTTTCCAGGAGGACCTAGCCAATAAATATCATGTCCGCGTGGATCTTTCTGCTTAATCATATTCTCAGCGTGATGGCGGGCACCTAAACGTGTCACTTTTATGATTGAGTCACTGTGACTATCTTTATCAGGGATATTCACGTTAAGTAATCGATTAGTAGGGATAGGCTGTGCGATATGCTGCTCGACAATCTGTTTTGCTACTTGAGCTGCAGCGTCAAAGTTAACTTTACCGACTAACGAAAAAGCGATCGATTGAACACCTAAGAAATGCCCTTCCATCGCCGCAGCCACAGTGCCAGAGTAAAGTACATCATCACCCAGATTTGCACCGTGATTAATACCAGACAACACAAGGTCAGGAAGATCGTCTTTCATTAGCTCATTGAGTGCAAAGTGTACGCAGTCAGTAGGTGTTCCTTGTACTGAATAAACTTGTGGTGCAATCTCATTTACCCTTAAAGGTTGCTCTAAGGTTAATGAGTTAGATGCCCCAGACCGGTTTCGATCAGGGGCAACAATGATGATCTGTGCAATCTCTTTTAAGGCATCAGCTAGCGCATGAATTCCTTGCGCGTGAACGCCATCATCATTGCTGATCAATATCTTTAACTTAGGCTTCATTTTCGTTTTACCTTAATAAACCCAACGCATTAATAAACAAAGCGCCTTAATAAACGCGTTCAACGATCTCTTCTTCCACTAGCTCTCTTACGATTGACGTTGCAAAACTACCAGCATCAAGTGAGAATTTAAGCGTTACTTGATCATCAGTGTGCGACCATGTGAGATTTTTGGGCTGCAACAAGATCGAACGACGATCATGGCGCATTCTATTACCACGGATCAGAGCCATTAAATCAGGTTCATCATCAAGGTGCGGCTGTTCGAGTTGTTGTGCTTTTTCTTGAGTAGGTAGTGCATTATCACCGGCTAATGCCGCAGTGATCATAGCCTCTTGGCCTGCAATAGCTTGCTCAATTGAAGCCAAATTGTCTTCTGTTACAGGGGTCGATTCGAAACCTGTAACGATGTCGCCAATGATCAGTGCGTTAAACACGTTTTGCTCTAATCGAGCTGAAACAATTCTGTTAAAGATCCATGAACGAGCAGAAGATAGATACAAGCTACGTTTGTTTTGATTGCGAGTTCGTACGTTCTCACGCCCCCAGCGACGAGCTTCCTCTAAATTATTACCCTGATTACCAAAACGCTGGCTACCAAAGTAGTTAGGCACGCCCACATTTGAGACTTTCTCAATACGTGCAATAACATCATCAACATCCGTCACATCTGACAGCGTGATTTCAAAATCATTACCCGCCAAATCGCCAGGGCGAAGCTTTTTGTTATGACGAGTCATATCGAGTATTTCAATGCTTGGATACTGCGTTAAAAATGCACCAAAATCAGGAGTGCCACCTTTAGGTAAATGAACGCTTAACCACTGCTCAGTCACTGCGTGACGATCTTTTAATCCCGCCCAGCTAATATCTTTCGATTTTACGCCACAGGTTTTTGCCAGCTCATTGGCAACAAAGCTAGTGTTTTCACCCGTTTTACGAATGCGCAGCATTAGGTGCTCACCAGAACCGGTGAATTCATAACCTAAGTCTTCACTTACTTTAAAGTGTTCAGCTTTTGCTTTTAATTTGGCCTTTGCCGTGGGCTTGCCGTGTAAGTAATGAAACTGGGATAAAACATCTGACATATTATTCTTCCGTCACAACGTGACTCTCGATTTGTTTTAAAGTAATACATGTTTTTAAATATCAGCTGCTTTTAAAGTAACTGGTATTATTAAAGATATGATTTTTGTAAAAGCTATTTTTTTAATAGTAGAACAACCGCTTCACAAGCGATGCCTTCTTTTCGCCCGGTAAAACCAAGTCGCTCTGTCGTTGTCGCTTTCACATTCACATTACCAAGCTCTGTTTCTAGATCTTCAGCAATCGCTGCACACATCGCTTTAATGTGAGGGGCCATTTTAGGGGCTTGCGCCATGATAGTGACATCAGCATTACCAAGCACGTAACCTTTCTCTTTCACTAAGCGATAAACATCTTTAAGCAGCTCTCGGCTATCCGCGCCTTTCCACTTATCATCGGTATCTGGAAAGTGACGACCAATATCACCTTCAGCAATTGCACCAAGCAGTGCATCACTTAAAGCATGCAAAGCTACATCACCATCGGAGTGAGCGATTAGCCCTTGCTCGTATGGTACCGCGACACCACCAATAATAACCGGCCCTTGACCACCAAATTTATGTACGTCAAAACCGTGACCAATGCGCATTATAGTATTTCCTTATTTCGGCTTAAGTAAAACTCAGCCAAAGCGAGATCTTCAGGCTGAGTTATTTTTATATTATCAGAGCGACCACGCACCAGAGCAGGTGCTTGGCCTAATCGCTCAAATGCAGACGCTTCATCAGTAATGATTGCGTTCTGTTTTGATGCTGCATCTAACGCCGCAGACAAAGATCCAACGGGAAACATTTGCGGCGTGAGTGCGTGCCATAGTGCTTCTCGATCAACGGTTGTGCTTATGTTTTTTGATTCATCAGAGCGCTTCATTGTATCTCGGACCGGACACGCCAATATCGCGCCAACATCATGATTCAACGAGACATCAATCAGGTTATCAATATCGCTTAATAGTACACAGGGCCGAGCGGCATCATGAACTAACGCCCAAGAGGCAAGGCTGTGATGGTTAACATACTCAAGAGCAGATAACACAGAGTCAGCCCTCTCTTTACCACCAGCAACACGAATTACATTTGGCTGATTGGCGATAGATAGAGTTGAGTAATAGGGATCATCTTCACTGATCGCAACAACAACGGTCTCTATCTTAGGGTGAGAGAGTAACTTACAAATGGTGTGTTCTAGAATGGTCACATCATTGATTGTTAAGTATTGCTTTGGGCGATCAGCTTGCATGCGACTACCAACGCCAGCAGCTGGGACGATTGCGACAATCGAGCTGTAACTTTGTTGAGGCTCTTGGGCTTGATTAAGCTCGTTATTTTCTTTAGATAAGTGCACTAACATTCTACTGAGATTCCTCTCCAAGCAATCGGTAGAACGTTTCTCCTTCTTTGACCATGCCCAACTCATGTCTAGCGCGTTCTTCTATAGCATCTAAACCTTGGCGCAAATCATCAATTTCAGCAAACATTTCTGCGTTACGAGCTTGGAGGTTATCGTTAACTTGATGCTGCGCTTGAATGTCACTATTAACTAAATTGAAATCAATAATGCCGTTTTTTCCAAACCACAATTCATATTGCAGCCAGCCAAACAGTAGCGTTAGTGTCAAAACAAAAATTCGCATAATCGTAACGTAATATAAGGGAGAAAGATTTAAGACCACATATATATCACAATGCAGCTTTTCAAGCGAGATGGGGCAAGTAAGGAAAGGGTGATAAATGGTGCTACATAATGAGCACCATCTAGAAAAGCGCTTTTATTGAAGCAGTAGGAAAGCAAACAAACCGCCACCTAGGATTAGGCGATAGATCACAAATGGTGTCATACCCATTCTAGAGATCAGTTTCAAGAATAAGTGAATGCAGATATAGGCACTAATAAACGATGTCACAACGCCGGTCATTAACACCCCTAAATGCAGAGGTTCACCACTCATTACGAGTTTTAACCCAAGGTAACCACCAGCCAAGAGAATGATTGGGATCGACATTAGAAACGAAAAACGAGCCGCCGCTTCTCGAGTGAATCCGAGATATAGAGCCGCTGTAATGGTTATCCCTGAACGTGAAGTTCCCGGGATCATTGCCATCGCTTGAGCGACACCGATAAACAGGGATTTCTTCCAGTCTGCTTGATGTTCATCGTAAAGCAGTTCAGCATTTTTATCGACATACCAAAGCAATAGACCAAAGATGATCGTAGTAACGGCGATGACCCAAGCACTGCGCAAATATATTTCGATAATATCTTTCATGAAAAGACCGACAATACAGGCCGGAATTGTCGCTAAGATGATCATCCAAGCAAATTTTGACTCTTTGCTTCGCTCGCCTTTAAAAATCGATCCAAAAAAGGCACTTAATAATGTGACCACTTCTTTACGGAAATAGATGATCACTGCCGCCAAGGTACCAACGTGCACAGCAACGTCAAATGCTAGCCCTTGATCTTCCCAACCTAAGACTGCAGATGGCAATATTAAGTGGGCCGAACTTGAAATAGGTAAAAATTCAGTCAGTCCTTGAATAAGAGCAAGGATAAACGCTTCTATATAGCTCATTAAAATCTCATTAGTTCTTTAGATCAAACCACGGCTTGATACTAATTAAAGAGTCAAAATCAGAGGATTGGCGCCAAACTTGGCGAACCGTTCTTCCATCTGATGGAATGTGTAAATCAGGGCATAGCTCATAAAGAGGCTGGATCACGAACGGATATTTAAAAATATCGCATCGTGGTAACTGCGGCCCACTGTCACGGACTTCATCACCAAATAAAATGATATCAAGATCCAAAGTTCGATCTTGATACTTTTCAGCGAACTCTTCACGACCCCAACTTATCTCTATCTTACGCAATGATTGTGAAAGCTCAGTTAATGAGATTGATGTTTTCATCTCAACAACTAAATTATAGAAAGCGTTACTATCGAAGCCTACTGATGCACATTCGTATATCGACGATAACTTTAACTGCTCCCCCAATTGTGAAAGCTCAGCTATCGCCGCTTCTACATGCTTTTTTCGCTCTACATTGGTTCCAACACCAATGTAAGTGGTGATCATTGCTCGCCTCGCTCAATGATCACGCCAACCCCTTTCGCTTGAGCAACAGCACCCGGCTTAGTTAGGCGAATTTTGATCCAAGGAACACTGAAGCGAGTCATAATTAACTCAGCCACTTCTTCAGCCACACGCTCAACCAGTAAAAATCGACCTTGCTCAATGTGTTTTAGCACCGCTTGGCTCACTTCAAAGTAATCTAGCGCATCAACCACATCATCACTTTTACCCGCAGGTTGATTGTTGTGGCCCATTTCAATATCTAAAACCAGCTTCTGCTTGATCTCTTGTTCCCAGTCGTACACGCCGATGGTCGTGATCACTTCTAGCTGTTCAATGAATACTTTATCCATGATGGAGTCTGTCCTTTGTAGAGGTCGGATACCCAAACGGGTCAAAAAAACTTACTATCCTGATGTATCGCTCACGCTGACCATGCATATGTCAGTAGTGCGAGGATATGAATCGCGATATGATAACAATTAGTTGCTTTTAGAGCATCTGTTTCATAAACCGCCCGTTTCACACGACTAACCTCACTTTCTATAAGTTAAGCTCGAGTCGAGTAGTGCTTTTATTAAGTCATGTTTCTATACGAGTAAACGTATCATGAGCCCACTTGTTCTCACATTGATCATTTCAGCCTATTTACTTGGCTCGATCTCAAGTGCGGTATTGATCTGTCGTTTATTACGCCTCTCTGATCCTCGCGATGTTGGATCTAACAACCCCGGTGCGACCAATGTTCTAAGAATTGGTGGAAAGAAAGCGGCCGTAGCGGTTTTATTGTGTGACATGCTAAAAGGAACAATCCCTGTGTGGGGTGGTTACTTCCTCGATATTGATTCTTTCCTATTAGGTGTTGTGGCTATTTCAGCTTGCCTTGGCCATATGTACCCACTGTTCTTCCACTTTAAAGGTGGAAAAGGAGTAGCCACTGCGCTCGGTGCTATCGCCCCTATTGGATTAGGATTAACAGGAATAATCGTGCTAACTTGGCTAAGTGTTGCAATTGTCTTTCGTTATTCATCACTCGCAGCCCTTGTCACCGTCTTGCTAGCCCCGTTTTATACCTGGTTAATTAAACCTCAATACACGTTGCCGGTTGCCATGCTCTGTTGCTTAATCGTGTTTCGACACGGACCGAATATCAAACGACTATTAGACGGTACAGAGCCGAAAGTCGGTGAGAAAAAACAAGGATTAAAAAAGGCCTCATAATGAGACCTTTAAATCTATTTTGTAACTAGACAACAATTCAGTTCAATTTCTTTTTAGCTAACTGGCTTTAACTGATCAATCGGCCAACGTGGCATCGCTTGAACGGATAAATCGCTGGTTTCACCATTCTTAAGACGCTGCATACCAGCGTAAGCGATCATAGCGCCGTTATCGGTACAGAACTCAGTACGCGGGTAGTAGACTTCACCCCCAACCTTTTTAGCAAGTTCACCCAGTGACTGGCGAAGCTGTTTATTCGCACTTACACCACCTGCAATAACAATGCGTTTCATGCCTGTTTGAATTAATGCACGCTTACATTTGATCACTAACGTGTCACATACCGCCTCTTGGAAGGCATAAGCAATATCAGCGCGAGTCTGATCATCATTGTCATTAGCAGCAATGGTATTTGCGGTAAAGGTTTTGAGGCCAGAGAAGCTCATATCAAGTCCCGGTCTATCTGTCATTGGACGAGGGAATTTAAAACGACCCGGATTGCCATTTTCAGCAAGCTTAGCAAGCAGCGGTCCGCCGGGGTAATCTAGCCCCATTAGTTTGGCGGTCTTATCAAACGCTTCACCAGCGGCATCATCAACTGATTCACCTAAGATTTTGTATTCACCCACACCATGTACTTCAACCATCATGCTGTGTCCACCAGAAACAAGCACTGCAACAAAAGGAAATGGCGGCGGATTATCTTCTAGCATTGGAGCAAGTAAGTGCCCTTCCATATGGTGGACGGCAACTGCAGGTACACCCCAAGCATACGCAATACTGCGTCCTATGGTTGCACCCACTAACAGTGCCCCAACAAGGCCAGGCCCTGCGGTATACGCAACACCATCGATGTCTTTAGAGGTTAAATTCGCTTCTTTAAGCGCCTCTTTAATCAAAGGAATCGTTTTCTTAACGTGATCGCGAGATGCAAGCTCAGGCACCACACCACCATAATCGGCGTGCAGTTTTACTTGGCTATATAATTGATGGCTCAGCAGGCCTTTTTCATCGTCATAAATCGCTATCCCCGTTTCATCACACGAGGTTTCAATACCAATAATGCGCATATTTTTCTCTGTATGCTTTTATCTATAGAGGGAATTTGCCGCAATCTTACCCTGCCTTGGCTCGGCAAACAAATTTTGTACAGACAATAAACGATAAAAGGCTTTACAAAGCTTAGGTGATCGGATTAAAATTCCGCACCATTTTTGATCAAGCTGGTTAACGACCAAACGTGAATGAGAGTTAGCTCGATGGGTAACTTCTCTGATTTGGCGATGAATAACCAGCGATAATGAATAACCCCTGAGGTGAAAGGCATATGCCAATAGTTAAAGTACGTGAAAACGAACCGTTCGACGTTGCACTACGTCGTTTCAAGCGCTCTTGTGAAAAAGCAGGTATCCTTTCTGAAGTGCGTCGTCGTGAGCACTATGAAAAGCCAACTACAGTTCGCAAACGCGCTAAAGCAGCAGCTCAAAAGCGTCACGCTAAGAAGCTAGCTCGCGAAAACGCTCGTCGCGTTCGCCTGTACTAATAACTCGATCCCATAAGGAATCCAGTTATGGCTCTTATTGAACAACTCAAAGAAGAGCAGAAATTAGCGATGAAAGCCAAGGACAAACCGCGCCTTGGCACTATTCGTTTAGCCCTTTCAGCAATTAAGCAACGTGAAGTTGACGAGCGGATCACTCTGACCGACGACGACATTATTGCAATTCTGGTCAAAATGGTTAAACAACGTCGCGATTCTGTCGCTCAATTTGAAACAGCTGGTCGTCAAGATTTAGCTGATACTGAGAAAGCTGAAATCACAGTACTAGAGGCCTTTATGCCTCAACCGCTTACTGAAGATGAAGTTATTGCATTAATTACTAGTGCAATAGAAGAATCGGGTGCTGCGGGCATGCAAGACATGGGTAAAGTGATGGCAGTATTAAAACCTCAGATTCAAGGGCGTGCAGATATGGGTAAAGTAAGTGGTTTAGTTCGCTCTAAACTCGCTTAACCCACATCAAATTGCAACAAGCCGTGCTATCCTTTGGACGCACGGCTTGTTTGTATCTATTGTAAACTTTTCTTTTTTCTTAGGTTTTATGGCAGGACACATCCCTAGAAGCTTCATCGATGACCTCCTTGCTCGACTCGATATTGTCGACATTGTCGACCCGCGCGTGAAACTTAAGAAAAAAGGTAAGAACTACGGCGCTTGTTGCCCGTTCCATAATGAGAAAACCCCCTCTTTTAGCGTAAGCCAAGAGAAACAGTTCTATCACTGTTTTGGTTGTGGTGCTCATGGTAATGCCATCGATTTCATGATGGAGTACGAACGTTTAGAGTTCGTTGAAGCGATTGATGAGCTGGCCTCTTCTTTAGGATTAGACGTACCACGTGAACAACGTAGTGGCGGATTCAGTAATCAGCCAACTGCTAATACTGAAGAAAAGCGTAACCTATACGATGTCATGGGTAGCATTGCCCAGTTTTATCGTAATCAGCTGAAAACCGCTTCAAGTAAAGTGGCCATTGATTACCTTAAAGAGCGCGGATTATCTGGCGAAATCGTTCAGAAATTTGGTATTGGTTATGTGGCTGACGAGTGGGATTTAGTTCGTAAGAACTTTGGCCAGCAGCCTAAAGCACAAGAGATGCTAGTCACTGGTGGCATGCTCATCGAGAATGATAAAGGCAACCGATACGATCGCTTTCGCGGCCGAGTCATGTTCCCTATTCATGATCGCCGTGGTCGAGTCATTGGTTTTGGTGGGCGAGTCATTGGTGATGGTACACCTAAATACCTCAACTCACCTGAAACGCCAATCTTCCATAAAGGCAAAGAGCTTTATGGTTTATATGAAGTACTGCAGGCCTATAGAGAGCCACCACAAATTCTAGTCGTTGAAGGCTATATGGATGTGGTTGCTTTAGCGCAGTATGGCGTTGATTACTCTGTTGCATCGCTGGGAACATCAACAACCGGTGATCACCTACAAGTACTGTTTCGCCAAACAAATACTGTGGTCTGTTGTTATGATGGAGACCGAGCTGGACGCGAAGCCGCATGGCGCGCATTAGAGAATGCCTTAAGCTACTTAAAGAGTGGCAATATTCTCAAATTCCTATTCCTACCGGATGGGGAAGATCCAGACAGCTTTATTCGTAAACACGGCCAAGAAGCCTTCGAAATAGAAGTTAAGCAAGCGGTTCCATTATCTCGATACCTTTTTGATCATTTAGTTGCTCAAGTTGATATGGGCAACAACGAAGGTAAAGCCGCTTTAGAAGCTCTGGCTATCCCTTTGATCAATAAAGTGCCTGATGCTTCCATGCAAGGTCAGTTACTAAAAATATTAGGTCAAAAAACAGGCATTTATAAAAAGCCGCTATTACCAAAGGATTCAGAAGCTAGACCTCAACCGCATAAAGAGATCAAGCGCACGCCAATGCGAGAAGTTATCGCTTTGCTTATTCAGAATCCGAGCTATGCTGATATGGTACCCGATCTCTCATCGGTGAGAGAATTATCACTACCGGGACTAACTTTATTAATAGAAGTCCTTGAATATTGTCGAGCGAATCCCCATATCAACACGGGCCTATTACTAGAACAATGGCGCAATAACAAAAATGAGGCGCTTCTGTCTCGTCTCGCCAGTTGGGAAATCCCAACAAATGAAGACAATCAAGAAGACATATTTTTAGACTCACTGGACAAAATTTTGGCCCAGTGCGTTGAAAAACAAATTGAAAACCTGCAGGCCAAGGCAAGAAGTATCGGTTTATCAGCCGATGAAAAAAGGGAGCTACTAGCACTGATGCTAGATTTAAAAGCGTAACCCTATTGAATTGGTCAGCATTGGAAAGATTTGTTATTACTCGTGGTTTGCATGTCGCATACTAAATCCGTCACTAGATACGAAGTTGGATACCGTCTATGGATCAAAATCCGCAGTCACAGCTAAAACTACTTGTTATTAAAGGCAAGGAGCAAGGCTATCTGACGTACGCCGAAGTAAATGATCACCTACCAGCAGAAATCGTAGATTCTGAACAGGTAGAGGATATCATTCAGATGATCAACGATATGGGTATTAAGGTAGTAGAAACTGCTCCTGATGCCGATGACCTTGCACTGAATGAAGACAACACAGTCACCGATGAAGATGCGGCTGAAGCTGCTGCTGCTGCGCTATCAAGCGTGGAAAGCGAAATTGGTCGTACAACCGATCCTGTCCGCATGTATATGCGTGAGATGGGTACAGTTGAACTTCTGACTCGTGAAGGTGAAATTGATATTGCGAAACGCATTGAAGATGGTATTAACCAAGTTCAAAGCGCAGTTGCTGAATACCCAGGTACGATTCCATACGTTCTTGAACAATTTGATCGTGTTCTAGCTGAAGAACTTCGCTTAACAGACCTTATCAATGGTTTTGTTGATCCGAATGATGATGGAACAACAGCACCAACAGCAACTCACATCGGTTCAGAGCTAGCTAAAACTGATCTTGCTGATGAAGATGGCGATAAAAAAGAAGAAGATGACGAGGAAGAAGAAGAGGAAGATACAGGTATTGATCCTGAACTTGCTCTAGAAAAGTTCACCTCGCTACGCAACACTTATCAAAACCTTCAACTAGCGATCAACGAGCACGGCGCTGACAGCAGTAAAGCATCGAACGCAACAAAACTTCTTCAAGAAGTCTTTGCTGAATTCCGCTTAACGCCAAAGCAGTTTGATTACTTAGTGACTCAGCTACGCACCTCTATGGAGCGTGTTCGTACTCAAGAACGTTTGATCATCCGTCAAACCGTTGAATACGGCAAAATGCCGAAGAAATCGTTTGTTGCGATCTTTACTGGTAACGAATCAAGCGATGCATGGTTAGACGAAGCACTGGCTTCAGATAAGCCGTATGCTGAAAAAGTTAAGCGTAGTGAAGAGGACATTCGTCGTTCAATTCTCAAGCTTGCTATCATTGAAAGAGAAACTAACCTATCTGTTCAAAGCATTAAAGAAATCAGCCGACGCATGTCGATTGGTGAAGCGAAAGCTCGTCGTGCTAAGAAAGAGATGGTTGAAGCGAACTTACGTCTGGTAATCTCAATTGCTAAGAAATACACGAACCGTGGCCTACAGTTCTTGGATCTAATCCAAGAAGGTAACATTGGTTTGATGAAAGCCGTTGATAAGTTTGAATACCGTCGTGGTTACAAGTTCTCAACTTACGCTACTTGGTGGATCCGTCAGGCTATTACTCGTTCAATTGCCGACCAAGCACGTACTATCCGTATTCCGGTTCACATGATCGAAACGATCAACAAGCTAAACCGTATCTCGCGTCAAATGCTACAAGAGATGGGTCGTGAACCACTTCCGGAAGAACTTGCAGAGCGCATGCAAATGCCTGAAGACAAGATCCGCAAAGTATTGAAGATCGCTAAAGAGCCAATCTCTATGGAGACACCAATCGGTGACGACGAAGATTCGCATCTAGGTGACTTCATTGAAGATACAACTCTTGAGCTACCACTAGACTCGGCAACATCAACAAGTCTAAGAGGCGCAACGAAAGACGTACTTGCAGGTTTAACACCTCGTGAAGCTAAAGTTCTACGTATGCGTTTTGGTATCGACATGAACACTGACCACACTCTTGAAGAGGTTGGTAAGCAGTTTGATGTTACTCGTGAGCGTATCCGTCAAATCGAAGCGAAAGCACTACGTAAACTACGTCACCCAAGCCGCTCAGAAACTCTGCGCAGCTTCCTAGACGAGTAATAAGTATTCGATCTTAAAAAAGGTGAGCACTAGCTCACCTTTTTTGTATCTGATTGGTTTAAGTGGATGAAAACTGAGCGCAATTGCCCCCTACTGTGGGTAGACATGCACAAAGGCTTCCCCTATAATCACTCACCTAATTCGGCCCCTTAGCTCAGTGGTTAGAGCGCACGACTCATAATCGTTCGGTCCCCAGTTCAAATCTGGGAGGGGCCACCAAATTCTAGAAGGTTAGTAAGCGTAGTGTTTACTAACCTTTTTTTATGCCTGTCGCTTTTTAGTCAAGTAGTTAGTCAAGTAAGGAACTGGCTGAAACGCGAAAATTGTCATTATCTAATTTGTGAACAGAATCGAAATCAAAATGGTCTTCAAAAACGACTACCTCTGTTTCCTCTACTCTCAAGTAAAAATCGCACCAACCTCCTATTAGTAAGCATCTTCTCTATGCCGACACTAATATGTACCTCAGGTCGCCTCAATCAAAGTACTGCTATCCAGTAAATTACTCACTTCCAGTAGACCTTATTAGTCAATAACCTTTACTAGATTGCATATCAGCAGAACCTCCATTTTTTGTCCTCTTCTACAGTTCTTGAAACTACAGTAGAGAGCACCTTGATTTTCCAATACGTTGTTCTTTCTGTAATCCAATAAAAATGAATGGAAGGTAATGATGCATCTAACGTCACCACCGCTTGAATGGCTTGAAATTAACAACTTAATAATTCGAGATAGTAATAAGCTGGAGATCATCAATGGCAAAGAGAAAGGGCTACTATGGAATGCGGTCTACCTAATGTATCAAGGTGATTGCTTTGAGACTCAGACAACCAATAAATACCGCCACCAGCTCGCTAAGCCATTCTATAGCGCAGCTAAAGACCTAATTGCTGTCGATACAGCAAACAAACGTGATGATGTAAATACAGAGCACATAACCTACTTAAAACAAATGGCTAGAACCAACTTCCTTTCTGCTACAGGGTTTCAAAACTCTAAACCGACCAAAGCCTATTCAAACTCTGATTTACAGCTGCTCTACAACTACGAGTGCATGCTCAATGAAGAAGAGCTTGATGAGGGCATCATAAAAAAACTACGTACCAATGCCGAGATTTACCGTCGCATAGCAAAAAAACTCGATTTAACACCCGAACATATCAAAAGAGAGATCTTAAAACTCAACAAGTCATAAATATAGGATCGTCAATGTACGGCGGTGGTGATCCACTTCTTTCTTGCATTCTTATATACGAAATAACAAAACATATAAGGATATTTCATTATGAAACCATTAATTACCCTGACTGAGCTATCCAAGCTACTCAACAGATCGAAGATTACTATCTGGCGCTGGTGGGCAAAAGACAAAATCCTTCCACCACCAATACAGAAAAAAGGACGCACAATTGGCTGGAAACAAGACGTTATCGAAGAGTGGGTTACGAATAACCAAAGGTAACCAAATAAAATAAACCGATAGAACCTGAAATGTATTGACGGAAAAAAGCCGAAATTAGATCGAAGAATTAATGCTTAAGTGAAAACAGCACTCTCATGAATGGGGCTTTCAAGCCCCATTACTCCCACCAACAGAAGCAGGATATTTATATTATCTCTGCATTTCCCATACCAGAATGATCTTATGACAAAAAATTACTCAAATATCGGTTACGTAAAATTAGGTGGTTATGTTTGGAAAGTGAACGCTGGGGGTAATTTATATGTCGACAACGTCTTTATGAAAAAGATACATGGTCAGCTAAACATCATGCACGTAAGTTATAGCCAAATTAACGTTATATTCTTCAACCTGCACCTGCTTGAAGGTGAGCTTCACCCTGACAACACCACCATTTCAACGTTTATAGCAAAGTTAAGAAAGGTACTTAAATCCAAGCCTTACAACCTAGTTCGTTTTGCTTATGTTTGGGTGCGAGAACAAGAGAAATCAGACGTTCCACATTACCACCTTGCTCTTATTGTCGATGAATCCAGAATCCACTACCCAAGTAAGTTGCTGGAAACACTCTCTAGCCTCTGGGCGAAGGTATCAAACGGTGGGCACTTCTCCTATGTCAGTGACTGCTACCACATAATAAACCGAGGGGATCTCAGTACACTTGGCGATGTGATCTATAGGATATCTTACTTGGGGAAGTTACGGAGCAAAGGGAATAGAGAAACAAACACCAACGATTACTCAATGAGCCGACTTAAGTTAGATGCTTGACGTTAGATGGCAAAAAATATACTAATAGATCATAAGGTTAAAGTTAAACGACAATTGAAAACCATTGAAATCGCATGAAATAAACTAGGTAGATACCATGGATTGGACCCAGCTGAAAAATGAGTACATTTCAGACTTTAACGCTACTAAAATCTCATTGCGTGATTGGTGTCACAAGAAAGATATCAAATTCAACACTGCTCGACGATACATAAAAACCCAACAGCTGACTAAGCTTCAAAACCCTTCAGAAACCATCACAAAGTGCGCATCTGGGAAGTTAAGCCCAGTGCGCATACAGCATAATGGATACAGTAAGTTTATTGATGAGAAGTACATCAATGCAGCTGCAAACATTCACTCACTGCAAGACGAACTATCGCTAGCTCGTAGCATCCTTGCACATCAATCAGATCGCTTATACTCACTGAGCCATCAATTAGATAGTGATACCGAAGCGGAAGAAAGGCTCGTTCAGCTTAAGTCTCTGTGGCCTTTATACGATTTAATTGACCGTACGATGGGAAGAGTAGCCAACTTAGAGCTATCCATTGCGAAACTTGAGCAGATAAAAGTTGGCATCACTCGAGATGAAGCACAAACAAAACTCTTACTTCAAACTCTTGAGCAACGTAGTGTTGATGCGGCTGGTAATAACGTGAATTACTATTTTGATTGGTAAGCACTAGGAGTGTAGATGGACAAGGAACGTAAGTGTATAGAGCTTAGCATCAACATCGAACTTGAATACCTTAGAAGAAAGACAGGATTTCAGGAGTACTCCCCATCACTACTCAGCTACATTGCGACAATAAAAGAAATCTGGACAGAGCTTTCCCCTAAAGATACCGCCCTCAAGCGTTTACTATTTATCATCATCCTTTTTCTAATAGTGGCGTTTTTACACGCAGCTGCAATTTGTCTTCTCTTGATGGAAGCTCATAGAAACGCAGTACTAGCATTAGAAATTTGGCGATTAAAAAGCTTCACGATAACGCCTCTGCCGCCAGAAGAAAAAACGCTATCTAACTTATGGCATTATCACGGTTTAGAACACACCAGCATCTCGCATGAGGTCTGTATTCAACTGGTTCAAGAATGGATAGATTTACTTTATGGAAATAGCGTAGCTGAGAAGTTTGACTTAAATGAAATGCTACTCCAGAAGCACACCATTGCGGCTCGCCTGAATAGCTCTAGCTACAAAGAAGGCACTCCCCTTATCCACTTTAATACAGGCAATAAGTTCAGAGCCGTCATTCGAGAGATTAGCAACGAGCTAGCCCTTTATGCGTAATTCGCTGAATATACACAGTACAAGCCCACCAGAGAAAGCTGCTAATACGATTGAGCCACTTAGCGACCAATAAGTGTTCGATAAGTACATGCCAACGCATTTTTGCTCTTTCCTTGTCAGACCAAAAATTCTTAACATCTACTTCAATGAACTTTGCTTTAGAGTTTTAATGAGACTGACATAGGTTTTACTTGGATTTCCCGTAGATCATTTTTGAATGGGTTGTCAACAATCACACAACTCACCCATAGTGCTTGAGTTGCATATAACATACTTGCATTATAGGTTAGAAAGATACCAGCTATAAACATTATTCAGCAAAAATGGCATAAAAATGGACTCATATAAAGAGCTAACCAAAATATTAGATTCAACTGGCTTCAGGGAGTTCTATACCGAACGCATCCAGCAATCTGTAAACAAAGTAGATTATGGCGTGCGTAAAGGTGTAAAGGAATTCCAATCTGTGAAATCAGCCGCTCAGCAATACACTTACGAATCATCTGGCAAGTATATGGTAAGTATTGATTGCCAACTCGATGCCCCTGAGTTAACTGTAGAAAATGAGCTAATCCTACAATGTATCGAAGTCTTTGATTGGGGGGGAGTTCAGTCATCTAATATAATTAATGCGATCAATCTTCATCGCGATAATGTCTTACAAAAACGTCTATTAGAATGGAAAAGGTGGTTTGAAGATGACACAACTTTGGCCATTACTCTAGACAATGTAACTTGGTCTAGCGGTTGGACCAAAGTCTTTTCGTTTATGTTCAATCTAACAACGATTTATGACTCGAGAGTAGCGGCATATATCAATTATATTTTTGCTGATTTTCACGACTCTCTCGAGAGCGAAGAATGCAAATTAATTCTGAAGTCAATTACGAAGTATCTAGTCTCATTCAAAGGTACAGGGACACGGGCTCGATGTCTTAATCGTGAGTATCGTGATTCGCTAGGCATAAAAATGAAATCAGCTAATGATGAGAATAACTTCAAGGCTAATAAGACAGCATCATGGTTTCTTCGCTACTTGTGTGAAATGGAGTACGGAGAACTAAATCAAAAGCACTTCAGACAAATTGATAAAGCAATGTTTATGTTAGGCTTTGATATTGGTCAGATCGATTCCAATGCTCCCTTTGAGTAGCTGCATAGCAAGTGGTATATGTATCAAGGTACTTTTCTGTGAGCTTACTAAAAAATAGTCAAAGGTACATTAGTCGACATTGCTCAAGCGCATCACTACCCAAATTATTTAGATTAGTCACTTGCATCACTTTTTAAGCTTACTGTTTGACCTGTTTTTTTTGATGTATCAATATGTGTTTAATGGATTAACATTCCAGTTTGCTTTAGGTATGTGGTAGATCGTTTTATAAAAACGGTAAGCGTTGAAAGAACCGATGCTATGGGTTGAACATTGAGAGTACGTTCAACGCATCTAAGGATGCTAATCGCAACGAAACTCAGCAAGCAACACGAACTAGATCCTATAGCAAATAACGTGTGTTTAGAGCGCTGTTGCAATAATAACGAATGTGACCGGTTCTCAAAAGAGATAGAACGTGTCTCCAACTACAATTAAATGCCTCGTTTTTACTACAACTGTGGTCGCCAATTGTATTTGTCACTCCCTATCCAGCGACTATTACAAACGCCGTGTGTTTGTAGATTTGGAATTAATAAGAGATCTACCATAATAAATACTAAAGGAGATGGTGTGGCATCATCAAGTAACCAAAATGTTCAAAAACAACGCTGGGCTAGAAAAGTATTTTCTCGCTACGTTAATAGCAGTAGCCGGCGAGTAAGAACTAGGAAAAAATCCTTTACGACTCTGAGAAGGAAGACATCACCTTGTGGCAGCCTAAACTGTGCCAAACCTAAAACAGAGAAATTTAAACTAACAGTCACTACCTTGAGTGTGGGACCATTCCATCCTGAAGATAGAACTAAAGTACTAAAATTTTTTGAAAATGTTTGCTCTTTTTTAGAGGAATCTAATAAGCATGGTAACTTCCATGGGGTGGTACTCTTAAACCTTGAGAAAGTTGTAAAAGTAGACCCTAGCGGGTGTGCTTTCTTGTTCTCCTACATAGAAATGTTTCAAGACATTTACCCTAGGGTTAGCTTTAAAATTAAGTATCCAAATCGAATTAAGCCTCATGCTGGTAGCTCTGCTGAGACAATTCAGCCTAATCATGTATTTAATCACTTAGAACTCTATAAACAATTAGGTAGCCCTAAAGCTCCTCTTTGTCATACACTTCCGCCTCCTAAACTTAAGATCTGGGAAACAGAGTCTTTTGCCAATAGCGACTCGTCATTAGTTGGACAGATACTAGAGAATGTCTGTCAGAAAGTCCCTAATGTCTCAAATGCTCAAATATCTAAAATATATAAGATACTGATCGAAGCGGTGAATAACTGTCCAGAACACGCATACGATAAATCGTTCATGCAGAAAAAAGGTTTACAATATAAGAAGACTCGATGCTTGTTTGCTATCATAGAAGGCAGACTTGTTGTTGTTGTCGCAGACCTTGGCGTGGGTATCCGCTACACATTGGAGCATGGAAAGGCTAAAGATTCGTGGGAAATATTTAAGCGATTCCATCGATTAGTCCGAAGAAATAAGGACTTTTCATCTAGAGATAGTGAATGCTTGCAAGGTATGATTAACATTAAAAATGTTCGTGAAAGAAACACCAGACACAAAGACTTTGATAATAGAGGTTATGGTGGTGTTGACCTACAGAATGCCATTAAAGGGCTTGAAGGTAGGCTTTTGATTATGTCCGGAAAAGGTTCTCTAATGTTAGACGCATCAATCCCTGACTCTATGGATGTAGATCTTAAAGATTTTGATACGGGATTGAATGGAACGTTAATTTCCATGTCTATCCCATTAACAGATAAATAATGAGTAATCGCATGTTCGATTTAAAAGTTACTGATTTTACGAAGTACCCCGGCCCAAGATATATCGCTCTTGGTTCAAACAGCGGGGAAGAGTTTCGAGAAGAACATTTGATCGGTGCCCTTAAAAGTAACTCTGAAGTTTCAGTTAACTTAGATGGAGTTCTTGGCTACGGCTCGTCATTCTTGGAAGAAATTTTTGGCGGTATCGTTCGCGCTATGTCAGCTCATCCTGCATCTGTACACCCAAATGGTGACCAGATCGTTAAGCACGACTTTATTACGTTAGATATGGTTAATTTTATTAAAGAAAACTTAGTGTCTAATGACGACCCGTCAGTTATTAAAGAAATAAATGGCTATATTACTCGTCAGATAAAAGAGCTGGAGGGCAACTAAAATGACTTGGTGGATAGCTTTCATAATTGCTGTTGTAGGTTGGTACTTTACTGCTACCCAAAATGCAAAGAACAGCACCCGTTCATTGATTAATCAAGAGATAAAAGAAGCAAGAGCAAAGTTACATGAGCTAATAGTGTCTTGTTCAAGTGATGATTGCCAACTTCCTCTAAAAACCAATGGTGAAGACTTCGTAAAGATGCAAACATATATCGTTTCCATTCAAGAAGTTGATCGGTTATATGCTTTTTATCACTTACCTTATTTCAAACATATTAGAATTGTAGGTGTTTGCGCATCTGTATTGACGAAGCTTTCTAGACATGAATATTTTAAAAAGACTAAAGATTTCATTCTGCATTGGTGCTCACCTCAATCACATGGTGCAGTCGTAAACCATTATTCAGGTTTTGAACTAACAGATCACGCATCTACGATTCGTCAGTCTTTAACTAGTGACGTGGAAGATATGAACGAAGAGCAACGCCTTGCAACATTGAATCTAGAGTATAAAAAGCTTTGCCTGTCATATCAGTTTGTTAGCTAAGGTTAGTGAGCTTAATACAAAAAGGAGTAGTTTGCCTTCTATTGAAAGATGTGCTGTCTTTTATCTCTAGATTCAACACAAAGAAAAATTGATTTGTTAGGTATTTCCTTTTGCTCATTATGCTTACCAAGGTCTAGCTAATCCATCTTTTACTTAATTAGAAAAATAGCTGAATCTCCTTTGTCCAAAAGTGTGTCAGTGAGGCACTAACCTCACTTTAATTGCCATTGTTAATAGCGGTAATCCTATAGAGCCTGTTTCCAGTGCCGCTTTACCGTACTTAAACCAATATTTAGTGCTCTAGCTGCTTCACTTTGCCCCATACCCTCAGCTTTTGCCGCTTGGACTTTTTTGTTGGTCTCAATTGCTGGTGGTCTTCCTAACTGCTTGCCTTCAGCTTTCGCTCGTTCAATGCCTTGTGCAGTCCGTTCTCTGATCCGGTTTCTCTCGAACTCAGCAAAAGCACCAAACATTTGTAGCATTAAGCGCCCTTCCGAACTACTAAGGTCATTTACTGGTAGGTCTAGGCAAACTAACTTTACTCCCATGTCCCCCAGCTGCTGAACTGTTTGTTGAACATCAATAGCATCTCGACCTAGCCTATCCAGTTTAAGAACAACCAATGAATCCCCCTGCTCTAGCCGATCCAATAAACGAGCAAACTGTGGTCGCTCTTTAGCCTGCACGCTACCACTGATGGTTTCACTGATAACCCTATTTTTTTGGATTGCATAACCGGCATTTGAAATTGCTAAAATCTGATTCTCAGTCGTCTGTTCTGTTGTGCTAACTCGGCAGTAAGCAAAAGTTCTCATTTGAATCACCTAGTCCATAAAATGATAGTTCATATAATATATAGGTCATAAACCTAAAGCTATACTTTATGGGCTAATTATTATTGCTTTGATACCTAGGTCATAAAACGAGTGTTTTATGGCCTACAAAGAGGACATGGAAGGATTTTGACGCCAAGTGAGCTTTATCAACAGCGTTGCTGCTATATAAAGTCAGTTGATAAAACGAAAAAAACCCATCAACGAGTAACGTTGATAGGGCTAGATGTATTCAATATGTTATTCGGACAATGCAAACACTAAAATTTAGTGAACCATACGGCTTAATAAAGGTTCTTTAAGCGCTCTAATCACTACACCGTTAAACAGCATGGATAATGACTTGATGAATAGAGCGCTTAAAAAAACTCCCTACCCGAAGGTAGGGATAAACCGTTAATACCAGTTTGTAGGGTATTAGATTACCAAGCGTAACCAACACCTGCGCCTACTGATACATCAGTGTCTGAAGCAGTTGTGATTGAAACGTTAGCGTTAGCAGTCCAGTTTTCGTTCATACGGTGTCCGTAACCAATTGCCATTGATTGTGCGTCACCTGCGTGACCAAGGCCAACACCGATAGCGTTAGTTTGGTTAGCACCCATGTATGGACGTGCTGCTGTTACTGCTTGAGTTGAAGCCATTACACCGTCCATTTTCTCGTCTAAACGGTCAACTTGGTTGTAAAGGTCGTTAATGCTAAGTGTGTTGCTTGCAATTGCTGCGTCTTGCTGTGCGTCAGTTGCTGCTTGTGTCTTAGCGTATACTTCTTGTGCTTGCTCTGCATAAGACTGAACCGTACCGTTACCTACTTCACCTGGTACTGGCGTAACAATTGGTAGGTCAGGTGTTTCTACTGGTGGTAGGTCACCATCAGCAGGGGGTGGATTAGTGCCGAAATCATTACGCGATTTAATTTCTTCTACTAGTGCTTCTTTTGCTTCAGGTGTAAGGATAATATCATCACGAATAGGCATTGGTTTTTCAACACCATCGTTAGGTGGATTAATACCTTCAACTGGCGTTGGTAAGTTCACAGCATTACGCTCTTTGCTTACTGCGTTACGAATATTTTCCTTGTATTCTCCTGTAGATTGGTAAGACACCTCTCGAATAATCTCGTTTCCTTTCTCATCTTCATAAGCAACGATAGCTGTTACCTGACCACTTTCAGACACAGTAATATCTGCAACAGTTACACCATGTTGACTATCAATAGTTTTATTCTCTAGCGCTTTATTGGCAAGAGTAGAGCGCGCTTTGTTTGTATCAACAATAGGCATTGGCTTTTCGTCAGAAGGAGGGTTAATTCCTACCCAGCCATCATTTTCACGTGGTATTGTAATTGGTTGATTTGGGTTCTCTGGAAGACCTACACGATCGTTCATATCACCGCGCTCTGGAATACCCATAACAGGTGAGTTATCAGGGTTGCGCATGATTGGCGCGTGATCACCATTTGAAGGAATACCCATAACTGGCGATTCGTCAATTGGTGTAGTTACACCAGCTACCGAACCAAAAGAAGTTGCTGCGATAAGTGTTGCTAGAATTGTCTTTTTCATTTTTCGTATACCCTACGATTAAATGCGAACTAGTACGCATTGGTTTTAATAAAAAAGCGAAGAGACGCTTCGCTGTGTACGGATACGCATTATAGAGATCAAAACCTCATCGTCAAGTACTAGTACGCAAAAAGTTCAAAGTTTTTTTGTGTTAATTTTAAACGGTTGTTTTTTCTAGTCTTCTAAGAATGCATAGACAGTGCAGCCTAATACCATCTTCATGGTATCTTCTGCTTCTTGGTGTGGCATGATGTTTTCGAGTTGCTGGATCATTCTATAAATAGCGGCTTTCGCTTGTGGTGCGGTTCCACTCGACATGATGTTATCCATTAGCATACGAACCACTTCACGAAATACATGGGAGTCTTCATCATGGTACGCTTTAACCCAACTGTTGATAAAGGCTTCACTGGTGCTAAAGTCTAATTTCTGCATAGCCAGAGGAAATACTTTCCCCTGCAAAGCCGTCATGAACATGTTCTTACTTTCGTAATAACGTTGAATGCTGCTCTTACCCATTCCCAACTCTTTAGCAAGTCGGTCATAGGTGACCACTTCCCAACCTTCTGTCATAAACAAACGAAAGATAAGATCGTCCATCATTTGTTTCTTCTGTTCGCGCTCTGCAACGGTTATACGTGCCATGTTATCGACTCTATTTAGATTTGTTTGGGTAATAATACGCAAAATATCACTACAAGGCAGTATTTATTGTTAATTAACAGTAAAGTTTTACGCCAAATACCAGTTCGCAATAACAGCTATTGCCCATGCCTCATTTGAATAACATTCGACCCATCATTTGTTTTGTTCAGCTTTCGCTCCCATAATTCCAGCGCCCTACGCTTTTCAGATAGGTAATCGTATCGGTCATAGTGCTTTGAACTGACATCGTTTTGAGCATGGTTCTGTAATCGGTCACGGATCGACTTTTCAATCCCAAGCTCGCCCATTAATGTTTTACAGGTTCGCCGAATATCACGCGCGACAAAACTTCGTACCATCGGGGTCGCCTCTCGATATCGTGTAATAGTCTGCGTGAGTGAGTCGGGGCGAATATGCTCAGCAACATCATCTCTATGAGGGAAAATATAATCACTTTCCATCGAATCTGTAATCGTTCTTTGGTGTCTTAATAATTCGATTGCGCTATCAGTTAAAGGGATAATATGCTCTCGCTTAGTCTTGGACACGCTCTTCGGTATCAATAGCGTTTTTTGTTCCCAGCTCACCGACTCCCACTTTGAACTGATCAACTCAAAAGGACGCTGCCCTCCCGTATAAAAGCATAACGCAATCAGGTTTCTTAACGTCCCCCCCATTGCAAAGCGTGTATGCTCTGTCTTTAAGTCGCCAAACAGTTGGGTTATTTCTTGATGGTTTAAGTAGTGGTCACCAACATGTTCAGCACTTTTCTGCTTAGGGATACCCGAGACAGGATTTACAGTAAGGCCAAACTTCGCTTCTTCAATATAGTTAGCCGGATCATTGTCATGCTTTAAGCCATAGCTAAATGCCGCCATTAAGTAACTTCTGACACGATTGCTTTGAGTGGGCGCACCACGTCGAATCATATTCGCTAATATTGAAATAATGTCATGAGGCGTTACATCCTTTGCCTTGGTGTCTCTGTCGATAAAATTGTAGGTCTCTTTTTCCAGCGCTCTCAAGACGGCCTCATAGGTGCGCTTTCCATCTTTTTTCATTTGAGCTGTATAAGAGTGAAACAATTGCTCGATACTTCCTTTCTGAGCGTGTTCTATTCTCTCTCGCTCTAGAGCTTGCAGTTCGTCAGCTAATCTAGCTTTAGGATCTATTCCCTGCTGTAACCAACCACCGTACTCTTTCGCCTTATCTCTAGCGTCAGAAAGCGACAGTTCTGGAAAAGAACCCAACTGAATAAAGCGAGTCTTCCCATTTTTAACAAAATAGCGAAAGACAAACCTTTTAGAGCCTTTCGGCGTAACTTGGACACCAAGCTTGCCTGCGCCACGTTCACCGTTGGAATCCCACACATAGTAAGGCTTCTCTTTAGACTTTAGACCTTTTATCGAACTAACCGTAAATACGCTCATAGAACACCTGTATAAGTACTGTACGTTACTTGACTAAATAATTTTTTAGTCAAGTACTTAGTCAAGTAAGAGTGTAGCTGAATGAAAGATCACGATACATGATGGAATTCGAATTGCAACATAAAGCACTGATATGATTCAGAAATTAAATGGAATACTATAAAATGAAATTCTATGAAATATTACATTTCGACGACTCATAATCGTTCGGTCCCCAGTTCAAATCTGGGAGGGGCCACCAAATATAGAAAGGCCTGAGAGCATTTATGCTTCTCAGGCCTTTTGCTTTTTAAGTTCCTGTGTAGCTAACATGCAGCAGACAATCTTAGCCAATTCCATATAACAGCCTCGCTCCTTGCTTCAAAACCCCTTATCTTCACCAACCATGAAAACCCGTTGTAGATATCAGTACTTAGTCCATCAGATGTGATTATAGAGTGACTTCTATTTATCGTATTCTCACTCATTCAACCATTACCGATTAGAGCCATAGCATGACCTAACGAATAAAGACTTTGCTCTGTTACTCTCAGCCCTATTTGTTTGGTGTACTACTTATAAAGAGGCCTGTGGTGAGCCACGAGAGGAATGGACTATTGTTGAATTTACAAAGTGACAGGAGTGCAGAGATAGGCTTCATACTTTTCATCAAGAGCTTCTAAAGAGCCAAGATCCTATGTCGCAGATACAACAACGGGAGCATTTAGCTCCCGTCTATTCCAGCTCAGCAAAAACGAAGTTTGTGTCATTATTTTTATAGCGTTAAACGCCTAGTCAACTTAGCAACAATCCTCTTCGATTAACATTACAGTAGAGTGTTTTGTGAGCGATAATTTATTTGCCAGTGCGAAATTTATCAATGTTGCACGCTAGTATCGCCTTACAATAAACCGATATATTGAAGTAGGTCTACTTTCGATAACTCGATTAATTATAGAAATGACACAAATAGTACACCGAACAACACATTCACAGGTTAAATACACAGATGCCTGAGCAATCAATAATCGTTACTTAATTTCAACTAACTCTATAGGGTTATTAAAAATCAATAGAATCAAGTTAAAAAGGAATGCAAATGCGATCTAAATCACACCTAATGTTTGGATTAATCAGAAAATAATCAAAATAAAGACCTAGATCACAATATATTTAAATTCATAAATCTGAAATTCGAGAGATTTGTCACTTATATTTTAATTGACTTTTATGCAACCTGCATTTTGTATTAAAATTACACACTATAAACTTGAAGAGCATCACTAAAACCCATCAATAAAAGCACAACTTCGGGATAGCGGTCACAAAAAACCCGTTGTCAGTTCTATTATTAATTTGTGTGGTAAATTGATTGAGTACTAAGCAATCAACGAAACGGTTTTAGCGAACCGTTACCACACAATAATCATTAGAACATCGAACGGGGAATTCTCATGATATCACCAGATGCTAAGATCAAGATACAAAATTTTGGTCGCTTCTTATCTAACATGGTAATGCCAAATATTGGCGCCTTTATCGCTTGGGGCTTTATTACCGCACTATTTATTCCAACAGGCTGGCTACCTAACGAAACCTTAGCAGCCATGGTTGGACCTATGATCACTTACCTACTTCCATTACTAATCGGTTATACCGGTGGTAAGTTAGTTGGCGGTGAACGCGGCGCAGTTGTTGGTGCTATCACCACAATGGGCGTTATTGTCGGAACGGATATCCCTATGTTTATGGGTGCCATGATGGTTGGTCCTATGGGCGGCTGGGCAATCAAAACATTTGACCAAAAAGTGGATGGTAAAATTAAAAGTGGCTTTGAGATGTTGGTTAACAATTTCTCAGCAGGCATCATTGGTATGGTCTGTGCGATCATCGCTTTCTTCTTTATCGGTCCATTTGTTAAAGTACTTTCGGCAGGTCTTGCTGGCGGCGTACACTTCCTAGTTGAAGCGCACCTACTTCCTTTAACATCTATTTTTGTTGAACCTGCAAAAATCCTTTTCCTAAATAACGCGATTAACCACGGTATTTTCTCTCCTCTTGGTATTCAACAGGCATCTGAAGCGGGTCAATCGATCTTCTTCCTGATTGAAGCAAACCCAGGGCCTGGGCTAGGTATTCTTCTTGCTTACATGGTCTTCGGTAAAGGCACGGCGAAACAAACAGCGGGCGGCGCTTCAATTATCCACTTCTTTGGTGGTATCCATGAAATTTACTTCCCATACATTCTAATGAATCCTCGCTTGATCCTAGCGGCTATTGCAGGTGGTATGACAGGGGTATTTGTTCTAACTGCTTTTGATGCGGGTATCGTATCTCCAGCTTCTCCGGGTTCAATCTTTGCTGTTCTCTTAATGACACAGAAAGGATCAATCATCGGTGTACTTGCATCTATCGTCTCCGCTACTGCCGTTTCATTTACTGTTGCTGCATTACTGTTGAAGACACAAACATCGACAGAAGAAGATGGTGATGAGTTAGCGTTAAGCAAAGCAACATCACAAATGAAAGACATGAAGTCAGCTTCGAAAGGCGCAACCGTTGCTAACCAAGGTAAAGGTGACATCGATTTAGCCAGCGTACAAAGCATTATTGTTGCTTGTGATGCCGGTATGGGTTCAAGTGCAATGGGCGCAGGTCTACTGCGTAAGAAGATTCAAGAAGCGGGTTTAACCATTCACGTGACAAACCTAGCGATTAACAGTTTGACAGAAAGTGCTGACATTGTGATTACTCATAAAGACCTAACTGACCGTGCTCGCAAACATGCTGCGAATGCACACCATATTTCACTCACTAACTTCTTAGACAGTGAAATGTACAATCAATTAGTGACTAAACTATTAGCGGCTCAAAAGAGCACGGCAGCCAACGACGATAACCTAGGAAAGGTATCCGTTTTAGCGGCTAACGATGATAGTTTTGAGCAGACTCAACCTTCTGTATTCCAAATCCAATCCAAAAATATCCACCTTGCTCTTAAAGCAAATAATAAAGACGAAGCTATCCGCTTTGCTGGTAATAAGCTTGTTGAGCTCGGTTACGCTGAGCCAGAATACGTGGATGCGATGTTTGAACGTGAAAAACTGGTTCCAACCTACTTAGGTGAGTCTATTGCTGTTCCCCATGGAACGGTAGAAGCCAAAGACCGAGTGAAGAAGACGGGCATCGTTATTTGCCAATACCCTTCTGGTATTCAATTTACAGACGATAAAGACGATGTTGCAAAACTGGTCATCGGAATTGCAGCCAAAAATGACGAACATATTCAGGTTATTACCTCGATAACTAACGCGCTTGATGAGCCAGATGCCATCGAAAAGCTGACTAATACACAAGATGTTAATGAAATTTTGAACATCTTATCTGGTCACCAAGCCGCATAAGGTTTTTGCTCCTGAGCAAAAAGAGGTCAACTGCCCCCTATACGGTTGACCTCACCTTAGTAAAAACAGTTATCCATTTTTGAAATATTTTGAGTAGGTAAGATTATGAAGAATGCAGTTCATTTTGGCGCAGGCAATATCGGACGTGGTTTCATTGGTAAATTGTTAGCAGACGCTGATGTTGAGGTCACTTTCGCTGATGTTGATAAACCACTCGTTGATCAATTAAGCCATAAACAAGAGTACAAAGTGAAAGTCGTTGGCTCTCAATGCCAGACAGACACCGTCACTCACGTTACCGCGGTTAATTCAGCGAGTGAAGATGTGATTGATCGAATCGTCAAAACAGATTTAGTCACAACAGCCGTTGGTCCGAACGTACTCGATATCATCGCAAAAACCATTGCTAAAGGGATTACCAAGCGTTTCGCTTCAGGAAACCTAAAACCATTAAATATCATAGCTTGTGAGAATATGGTTCGCGGCACGACTCACTTAAAAGGTGAGGTCTACAAATACTTAGATGAATCACTGCACGAGCAAACTGAAACACTGGTTGGCTTTGTTGATTCAGCAGTAGACCGTATTGTGCCACCAACATCGGCAGCCAATGATGATCCATTAGAAGTCACCGTTGAAAGTTTCAGCGAGTGGATTGTTGATGAACAGCAATTTAAAGGCGAAATTCCCGACATTGAAGGAATGGAAAAGACATCGAATTTAATGGCGTTCGTTGAACGTAAACTGTTTACTCTCAACACTGGCCACTGCATCACCGCTTATCTAGGTTGCCTCAAAGGTCACCCCACCATTCGCGATGCCATTGAAGATAAAGATATTCAGCAACAAGTTAAGCAGGCCATGCAAGAGAGCGGAGAAGTCCTCATTCAACGCTACGGCTTCGACCGAGAATTACACGATGCATACATCAATAAGATACTGGACCGCTTTGCTAATCCATTCTTAGTCGATGAAGTGGATCGCGTTGGTCGCCAACCAATTCGTAAACTAGGGCCAAATGATCGATTAATAAAACCACTTTTAGGTACAATCGAGTATGGCACTGATAATAAAATACTTTTAAAAGGTGTTGCTGCCGCATTAAAATACACAAATGCGACTGACCCTCAGGCGGTTGAGTTACAAGAGTCGATTAATGAGCAAGGCATTAAGCAAACCTTAGTTCAATATACTGGCTTGGCTGAGAACAGCAAAGAAGTGGCAGAGATCGAAGCCATTTACAACCAACTATAGATAGTTGAGGGGCTAGGAACGCCCCTTTTATCGCAAATTTAAAGACAGGTATGGCAATTAATAATATTAACGAAACTGAAATCATCGAACAGCTAAACAACGCACCATCGGTACGTGGTTTTTTTATTGCAGCCGTCGACGTCTTTAATAGCTCGATTGACGCGCTCGTTCAACGAATCTTTCGTAAAGACAATTTTGCGGTGCAATCTGTTGTTGGTCCTCTACTACAAGACTCAGGCCCGTTAGGGGATCTCTCTGTACGTTTAAAACTGCTATTTGGTTTAGGTGTCCTTCCCGATGAGGTATATCACGATATCGAGGACATCATAAAGATCAAAAATATGCTCAACAATGATGCGTCTGATTATGAGTTTACCGACCCAAACATTCTCTTGCCTATAAAAGAGCTTAACCTAGTTAAGAAGATGGGAGTGGTGCAACTTGAAGTCAGTGAGCCTGATGATGATATTGATTTGGAATTTTACCACCTTCAGCTGCAGCGCCAGCAGCAAATTATTAAATCCGGCCTTTCACTTGCCATTGTCGACATCTGTAATGAACTTGGTAAAGAAAGTCCGTTTTAATCCAGTATCAGCCCTGTTTTCTATTTCGCTTCTTTATTAAGGAGTCACGATGATCAAAGCCGTTCTCTTCGATATGGATGGTCTTATTTTCGATACAGAGTCTGTCTATAAACAAAGCTGGAAATTTGCAGCCAAAGAACAAAGTCTTCTCCTTACTGACGATTTCTATCAGCAGTTTATCGGCGTCCAAGATACTCAGTGTGAACAGATTCTCTACTCTCATTGTACCGAGCAGATCGATATAGTTCAGTATATAAAGGTAAGGAACGCGCACTTTTCAGCGCTTCGTCAGCAAGGTATCTCATTCAAACCAGGGTTTGACGAATTATTTCGCGTGATTAAAAACCTAGGACTCACCACCGCCATTGTCACTTCTTCTCGCCTTGAGGATGTTCAGCAGAACTTTCGTTCAAGCGAATACCTAAACCAATTTGAGCTAATCATTACCGCTGAAGACGTGACTCGTAGTAAGCCTAAACCAGACTGCTATCTATTAGCCTGCCGAAAGTTATCTTTAGACCCGAAAGAGTGTTTAGTACTAGAGGACTCCAATCACGGCATCAATGCCGCGCTATCTGCAGGGTGTCAGGCAATCATGATTCCAGATCTGCTTCCCCCTTTAGCTGAGTTTAAGGACCAGATACACATTGTCACTAATTTGAAAGATGTTATCCCCTATTTAGAAGACGCCGGATAAACAAAAGCCAAGGTCATCACCTTGGCTTTGTAGTATTTAACACGACCCTATAACGGTCGGAGGACAATAACGTCGTATTGTCTCTTTGCGCTACTCTACTGTAACGGCTTTCGCTAGGTTTCTTGGTTGATCTACATCGGTCCCTTTGATCAGAGCAACATAGTAAGAGAGCAACTGCATCGGAATCGTGTAGTAGATAGGAGCAGTAATATCACTCACGTTAGGCATGGTGATAATCTTCATGTTCTCATCTGCTTCAAAGCCTGCATCAGCATCTGCAAACACATACAACAAACCGCCACGTGCTCGAACTTCTTCGATATTAGATTTTAGCTTCTCTAATAATTCATTGTTCGGAGCCACAACAACAACAGGCATATCTGCATCAATTAGTGCTAATGGGCCGTGTTTCAGTTCACCAGCTGCATACGCTTCAGCGTGAATGTAAGAAATCTCTTTAAGTTTCAACGATGCTTCCATTGCGATGGGGTAGAACTCACCGCGGCCTAGGAACAGTGTATGGTGCTTATCTGCGAAATCTTCAGCCAGTGCTTCAATCTCTTTTTCAAACGCCAGTGCAGCATTGATCTGCTGTGGAATCGAATGCAGTGCTTCTACGATCTCTTTCTCTTTCTCAGCACCAATCAGGTTTTTCTGTTTGCCTAATGCTGTTACTAGCATCAGCAGCGCTGCAAGTTGCGTGGTGAAAGCTTTCGTTGAAGCTACACCAATTTCAACACCAGCTCGGGTCATGAAGGCAAAATCAGACTCACGAACCAATGAAGAACCAGCAACATTACAGATAGTCATTGCTGACATATAGCCTTTCTCTTTCGCTAAGCGCAATGCTGCAAGCGTATCAGCGGTTTCACCCGACTGAGATAGGGTAATTAATAGGCTGTTTGGACGTGTGACAAACTTGCGGTAACGGAACTCTGAGGCAATTTCGACATCACAACTAACACCAGCGAGATCTTCAAACCAGTAACGTGCCGCCATACCTGCATTGTAAGACGTACCACAAGCGATAATCTGTACGTGTTCAACGTTAGCGAGAATTTCCGCTGCATTAAGTCCGATACTTTCAGTCACGACAGAGTCTTTGGTGATGCGACCTTCCATCGTATTCGTCAATGCAGTTGGTTGCTCGTAGATCTCTTTTTGCATGAAGTGACGATATTTTCCTTTATCACCCGCATCATGCTCAGCGTTCGATTCAGTTATTTCACGTTCAACTTGCTCGCGATTTAGATCGTAAACGGTAACGTCACGGCGAGTGATCTCCGCGACATCCCCTTCTTCCAAATACATGAAGCGGCGAGTGACATTAAGCAGTGCCAGTTGATCAGAGGCTAAGAAGTTTTCACCCACACCAAAACCAATCACGATTGGGCTACCAGAGCGAGCTACAACAATACGGCTAGGGTCTTTACGGTCCACAACCACCGTACCATATGCACCATCTAGCTGAGCGACTGTTTTTTGCAGTGCTTCACGCAAAGACTTACAGCTACGCAATTCCCATTCTACAAGGTGAGCTATCACTTCGGTGTCAGTTTGAGATTCGAATACATAACCACGCTCGCGAAGTAATTCACGTAGCTCTTCATGATTCTCGATAATACCATTATGAACAACCGCAATATCACCAGACATATGAGGGTGAGCATTAGCTTCAGAAGGTTCACCGTGTGTCGCCCAACGAGTATGGGCAATACCTGTACCACCAAGTACATCTTGCTTTTCAACAGCGTCAGCCAACTCTTGAACTTTACCTAAACGGCGAACACGAGTCAGGTTGCTTTGAGCATCAACAACTGCCACACCCGCAGAGTCATATCCGCGATACTCAAGGCGACGAAGACCTTCGACTAAGATTTCTGCTACATCACGCTGCGCGACTGCGCCTACGATTCCACACATAGTGTTTACTCCATTATAATTTTATTTTTTATATCCCTAACGGCTGCAAGCAAGGCCTTAAAGCTAGGGTGATTTTTAGTACAACTTTATTAAGCTCGAATCACCCGCACGTTATTTGATTCAATTTCTGCGGTGTGTTCAGGTGAAAGTTCACTATCGGTAACCAATACATCGATACTTTCCCAGCTCAACTCTAAATTTGGAATTTTTCGGCCTAACTTTTCAGACTCGACCATAACAACCACTTCCCGTGACACTTCTGCCATAACCTTGCTTAAACCAACTAACTCATTAAATGTAGTCGTTCCTCGGCTAAGGTCGATACCGTCAGCGCCAATAAATAGCTGATCAAAGTCGTAAGATCGCAATACAGACTCTGCAACTTGCCCTTGAAATGATTCTGAATGAGTATCCCAAGTACCGCCGGTCATTAATAATGTTGGCTCACTTTCAAGATCGTTAAGTGCATTGGCCACATTTAGTGAGTTGGTCATCACCACTAGGCCCGTTTTGTGGTTTAACTGTTGAATAAGTGCAGCAGTGGTACTGCCACTATCGATCACAATGCGATTATGGTCCCGAATAAGAGCTGCGGCAGCCGTTGCCAATTCTACCTTTCGTGGCGAAACCTTAGGGGCCAGTGCCTCATTAACCACTTCTTTAGGTAGTGCAATTGCACCACCGTATCGGCGTAATAGCTGACCATTTCTCTCAAGCTCTGCGAGATCCTTTCTAATAGTGACCTCTGATGTTGTAAACTTACAGGATAGTTCCTCAACACTTACCTCACCCAACTCAATAATGAGGTTGGAAATCGCGTGCCTTCTCAGCTGTGTGTTTCGTTTCGACATCTAAAATTCAACTTTAAGTTTCAAACTGAAAGAAAGTATAGTCGAACCGAAAGATATTCGTCCATTTATTTCGATCTAAAAAATAAATATTTCATACCAAAACCTTGTCCTAAGACAACTCTAGACCGTGATATTGAGTTGATTCGGTGGTAGAATTGCGCCCGAAAAGAAAATTAATTACAGAATTAACCGTAATTTGTTTGAAAACTTACTCATATAAAGTGGGTTAAGTCACATAAAGCCTAGATTCGTGGCCTTTTGCTTGGTCATAAAATGACTAAATCAGGTGAAAGACTTACAAGATTGATGTAGTTATTTAAAAACCGATGAGTTTTAGCTAAATAAGAAGCGCTAAACACAGGTTCTGCATTAAAAATACAAACCAATTTAAAATTGAAACAATACTTACCGGAGAGTATCTTCCATGAAAAAGACCAAAATCGTATGTACGATCGGCCCTAAAACAGAATCTGTAGAGAAGCTAACTGAGCTAGTTGATGCAGGCATGAACGTAATGCGCCTAAACTTCTCTCACGGTGACTTTGCAGAGCACGGCACTCGTATTGCGAACTTCCGTTCAGTAATGGAAACTAAAGGCGAGCAACTTGCTATCCTTCTGGATACTAAAGGTCCAGAAATCCGCACTATCAAACTAGATGGCGGCGATGATGTTGATCTAGTAGCTGGTCAAGAATTCACTTTCACAACTGACGCTTCAGTTGTAGGTAATAAAGACGTTGTTGCTGTTACTTACCTAGGTTTTGCAAAAGACCTTTCAGCTGGTAACACTATCCTAGTAGATGACGGCCTAATCGAAATGGAAGTTATCTCAACTTCTGAAACTGAAGTTAAGTGTAAAGTTCTTAACAATGGTGCTCTAGGCGAAAACAAAGGTGTTAACCTTCCTGGCGTATCTGTTCAACTTCCAGCTCTTTCTGAAAAAGACAAAGCTGACCTTAAATTTGGTTGTGAGCAAGGCGTTGATTTCGTTGCTGCTTCTTTCATCCGTAAAGAAGACGATGTTAAAGAAATCCGTGCACTTCTAAACGCTAACGGCGGCGAAAGCATCCACATCATCTCAAAAATTGAGAACCAAGAAGGTGTTGATAACTTCGATTCAATTCTTGAAGCTTCTGACGGCATCATGGTTGCTCGTGGCGATCTAGGTGTTGAAATCCCAGCTGAAGAAGTAATCTTTGCTCAAAAAATGATGATCGAGAAGTGTAACCGTGCACGTAAGACTGTTATTACAGCAACTCAAATGCTTGATTCAATGATCAGCAACCCACGTCCAACTCGTGCTGAAGCGGGCGACGTTGCGAACGCTATCATGGATGGTACTGATGCAGTTATGCTTTCTGGCGAAACAGCGAAAGGTAAGTACCCTGTTGAATCAGTAACTATCATGGCTCAAATCGCGAACCGTACTGACAGCGCGCTTAAAGCTGAGCTAGGTTCTCGTCTAGACAGCCCACGTCTACGCATCACTGAAGCAGTATGTAAAGGCGCGGTAGACACAGCTGAGAAACTAGCTGCTCCACTTATCGTTGTTGCTACTGAAGGCGGTAAATCTGCACGTTCAGTACGTAAGTACTTCCCAACTGCAAACATTCTTGCTCTTACTACAAACAAGAAAACAGCAGCTCAACTAGTACTAACGAAAGGTGTTAAGCCTGTTCTTGTTGATTCAATTGAAAGCACAGATGCTTTCTACATCAACGGTAAGAACATTGCTCTAGAGTCTGGTCTAGGTAAGAAAGGCGATATCGTACTAATGGTTTCTGGTGCACTAGTTGCTTCAGGTACTACTAACACAGCTTCTGTTCACGTTCTTTAAGAACTGATTAGATTCTGATGTTAAAAAAGAGAGCTTCGGCTCTCTTTTTTGTTGCTTGCAGTTATTGTGACTGACGTTTCTATTTTCTATTAATTAAGCACAGAGTAATGGCTTACTCTTTACAATCGACAGCTGATTACGCCCTAGCGATTTCGCTTTATAGAGTGCAATATCAGCCCGCTTATAAGAGTCGGTGCTATTTGATGTCAAATCAGTATAGCCTCCACTCACAGTGACTGGCAGTTCAACATTCTCTTCCACCGATTTTCGTAATCGTTCCAATACTGGTGTTGCTTCATCAAGTGACGTATTGGGTAGTATAACGGCAAACTCTTCCCCTCCAATTCGAGCAATCATATCCGTTTGCCTTAAGTTCGATTGAAGTGTCTGAGCAACGACACGAATAACTCGGTCACCTTCGTCATGCCCTTTCTCATCATTCACTCGCTTGAAAAAATCAATATCAAATATAGCTAAACACACCGGCGATCGGGCTTTATAACGTTCAACGATTTGAGCGTGGTTCAGCAGTGCCTGTTCAAATTTACGTCTGTTATACAGGTTCGTTAATTCATCTTTTTCACTCAATAGTCTTAACTGATCTTCTAATTGTTTTCTCTCGGTAATATCAACAAAGGTCGTGATGTAATAATCCACTTCTGACTTTATCGTGTGGAACGCCTGAATTCTTGTAATTAGCGTTGACTGGACACCCGCGCTATTGTTGATCATCACCTCCCCTTCCCATGTATCTTGAGTCTTGAGAAGCTGACTCACTTGTTTCAGTTTTTCAATATTAGTGATGTCAGAGACCAATTCATAAGCATCTTTATTGAGTGCTTGTTTCTGAGACAAGCCAGTCATGATCGTAAATGCTTTATTCACCATGACAATACGATGCTGTTTATTAGTAATAACAACAGCAGACATACCATCAATGGCAGCTCGAGCAAGTTTACTTTCTAGGTTTCTACGGCGGTAATGTAGAAAAGTGAATACAGTGGGTATAGCAAACAGAAGCATCGTTAAAAAGACTAAGGCGACCTCTTGCTGAAGCGTAACAAGGTCTTTGGAAAGCCTTTGATTTAGTGTTTTTTTGTTCGCTTGTACGACAATGAATAACGATTGATTTGAAGACACGTCTAGCTGTTTGAAAGTAAATAGGTCTCCATTATTTACAATATATCCAGATTTTTCGTTGAGCATGCGCTGCCACACTTTAGGGTGCTCTGATGATAAGTTGTAACCTACTCGCCTTTCGATTAAATGCCCATGAAGCTTATCTGCTCGATGACTTTCAATATAATACCCTTGGTCACTGATCAGCTCAGGGCGAAAATCTCGACTAAATTTGTAATTAAAACGCGATGACACATAGCCAATATCCATATTAAGGATTAAATAGCCGGCCTTTTCCTGCATCACAGAAATAGGGCTAATGATTCGAAAAACAGGTGCATTATGAGCAGAGATTGAATCATTTTCGTTTTCTAGGTCTATTCCCCAAGAGCCCATTTGGCTAACCGATAACGACTGAGCAAGCTTAAAGTAGTCTCGGTGACTCTCATCCCCAAGATTGTTGGTAATCGATATTTCATCATTTACTTCGGAGTATTTAACACTGACTTGCTCACTACCGTTAGAATCTACATAGCGAATTTGAGGAAACCATTTTTGGTGGATCATTGTTGATGACCAAACCTGCTCTAATTGCTTTTTATTAAATAGAGTCGGTGAAAAAACGTAGTCATACATTGCCTGATTTTTCGAGAGCAGATCCGATATCGAAATCACTTGAGTACGTAAAAAACTGTATTCTCGATGACTGTATGTGATTTGCTCCTTCGCCTCTTTAACACTTTGATTAAAGCTATCCTGCTTAACCGTTTGGTACCGCTGGGCGTAATAGACGAACGAAATGAGAATAAGGGCCAAAGTAGTCGCAAAAAATGGCAGAATGGTTTTGAAATACTTCATTTATGACTATGAGATACCGACAATAAACAACAAAGATAGAAATAAAAAAGTGGCGCTAAAGCACCACTTCATCTAATAACAAAAGCTCATTAATTTTGAAGCTTATAAATCACATCAACTCGATCTCGGATCACTAACGTCGAATCTTGATAGCTATTACTTTCGGACTTAGCATCCATAGACATAGAGCGCATCAAAACCGGTTGAGAGCTAGGCATATTATAATCAATACGCCATACGCTTCCAAGCTCTTGTTCAAAACCATGAGCTAAAGATTGTGCTTTTGCGTTGGCATCTTTAATCGCTTCAAGACGGGCTTGCTGTTGATATTTGGCTTCATCACGCACTTTCAAACGAATGGTATCAACCTGGTTAATGCCCTCACTTAAAGCAATATCCAGATATTGATTGAGATTAGCCAAATCATCCACCTTAACCGTCATGGTGCGAGAAGCTCGATAGCCTACAAGTTCAGGCTTACCCTTCTTTGGATAATGGTACTGTGGTGTCAGGTAAAGATTAGAACTATTGATGCTAGTCGCCACTACACCATGTTCCGTCAATTTAGCGATAAAGCCATCGACGACATTATCGACCATCTGTTTTGCTTGCTCGGCTGTCATGGTTGATTCAACCACTTTTACCGTAAATTCTGCCATATCGGGAGTTGCAGTGACCTCACCATAACCCGTTGTCACAAGGTGAGGAAATGTAGGCGCATTGGCTGATACACTTAAACTTACTAAGCTACTGAGAGCCAAAGTCAAAATAGGTAACATCTTCATTTTTACTACTCTGATAGTTTTATCACCTACATAATAGGTAAATGCTGACAATTGGCTACCATTCAATCAATAACCTGACACAACTTTTACCTAGCCACTTATTTAATGGCGATCTGCAATAACTCTCCTACGGTTTTTCGCAACCAGCGATGAGCTGGACTATTGTCGACCCTTTTATGCCAAATTGAATGATGTGTAACACGTCCACTATTGAAGGGGAGAGTGTGCACCGCAAGCCCCATACTGTCTGCATACATATTTGCAAGGCTTTCTGTCACTATCGTAATGTTTTGTGTACGAGAAGCCATTGCCATGGCAGATAACATTGAATCAGCCTGCGCGACTATCTTTCTCTTTCCTAGTTGCTCTTTGGCAAAATACTCCGCGATTCTCATATTCGCTCGTTTAAGGTTCTGCACGATATGACCGCAGCTGAAGTACTCATCAATCGTCATATCTCTATTTGCGAGTTGATGCTCTTTACTTATCACCATCACAAGGTTCTCGCTAAATAGTTCACTTGAACAAAAAGAAGGTAACAAGTTATCTAATAGGTCGATGACCAAATCTGTTTGATTCTCAATAAGCTGTTTTGATACTTCATCATCAGAAGGGGGCGTTACCGAAACAGTTAACTCACATGCTGCAAGTTTAGGGTGATTCAATAGAGGAAGAAGGAGGTGCTGAATTGGCTCACTGAGTGTCACATGAAATTTATGGGCACGAGCGGGATCGAACTCCAAAACCTGATCCAACGCCTGATCGATAATGCCGGTAGCAAGCTCTAATTGCTCAGCCAACATTTTTGCAGAAACCGTCGGTGCAATGCCTCGCCCTTTTCGAATAAACAGTGTCACCCCTAGGTTTTCCTGTAATCGCTTTAATGCGTTACTTACCCCAGGCTGAGTCATATTCAGCACTTCTGCTGCTGTCGTGATTGAACCAAGGCGATAGACCTCAATAAAGACACTGAATAAATTCCAATCTATTTTAGTTTGCATAGCCAACACATCACCATTAGGAATGTTTAATCCTAATTTTAGTTTATATATATAAATGTTTCATCTGTTTATTATTACCTCAATCCAGTACGAATACTCCTTCGAGGTTAAGATGAACAAGATTACATTAAACAAATCAGTTATCGCTTTAGCAGTCATGATCGCACTTCCAGCAAGTGCTGCATCTAACAAACCAGTCGGTGATATTAGTGCCAACGGTAAGCCTGCTTCAGAGCACACGGCTACTGCCAATCATAGACTTGCTGCTCAACTTAATTTCGACGATGTTCGTGCTTTCGAAAATAATGATAAAGGGTTAATTGTTCCGCTAACAGAAGAGACACGTAAGAGCCTGAGCGATCGTTTCTCTCACTTGCATAAAGGTCAAACCATTGCCGCTGACGCACCGGACACAGTAAACCCATCCCTATGGCGTCAAGCTCAACTTAACCACGCTGCTGGTGGATTATATCAAGTTCGCGACGGCATCTATCAAGTACGCGGAACGGATCTTTCATCAGCCTCGTTTATTCGCAGTGAATCAGGTTGGATTGTTTACGATGTGCTGCTCACCAAAGAAGCCATGGCCGCCTCGTTAGAATTCTTTTTAGATAATGTACCTGAAGGTGGCGAACTACCGATTGTAGCGATGATCTACTCTCACAGCCATGCCGATCACTTTGGTGGTTCTAAAGCTGTTCAAGAACGCTTTCCAAATGTGAAAACTTACGCTCCTCACGGATTTATCAAAGAAACGATTGACGAAAATGTACTTGCTGGTAATGCAATGTCTCGTCGTACTGCTTATCAATATGGTGGCACGTTAGGCAAAGCGTCTGAAACAGGTGCGATTGACGCAGCATTGGCAAACGGTCTTTCAACTGGCGCTATCACTTTAGTTGCACCAGATGAGACTTTCCCAAGCGGCGAAGATCAAAAGTTCTTCACCACAGAAATTGACGGCCTTGAGTTTGTCTTTATGGATACAGCAGGTACAGAAGCACCTGCAGGCAGTGCCGCGTATATTCCATCAATGAATGCACTTTGGACTGGTGAAATGATGTATCACGGTATGCATAATGTATACACACTGCGTGGTGCGAAAGTTCGTGATTCATTGAAATGGTCAAAAGACATCAACGAAATGATCAACGCTTGGGGCGGCGACATTGAGTATCTATTCGGCTCTCACTCATCACCTATCTGGGGCAATGAAGAAATCACTGAATTCATGAAGCTTCAACGTGATAACTACGGCTTTGTTCACAACCAAACGTTGCGTCTAGCGAACAACGGCATGGTGATGCAAGATATCGGTGCAAAAATCGATGATGAGCTTCCTGAGTCAATTAAGAACTCATGGCACACCAATGGTTACCACGGTACTTACAGCCACAATGCTCGCGCTGTTTACAACATGTACCTAGGTTTCTTCGATATGAACCCTGCAAACTTGAATCCACTTCCAGTTCAAGAAGAAGCAGAAAAGTTCGTTGAATACATGGGTGGCGCAGACGCTGTCGTAACGAAAGCGAAGAATGACTTTAGCGAAGGTAACTACCGTTTTGTTTCTACCGCGCTTAACAAAGTTGTTATCGCACAACCAGAACACAAAGAAGCGCGTCAATTACTTGCTGATAGTTATGAACAACAAGGCTACCAAGCGGAAGGCGCTGGGTGGCGTAATATCTACCTAACGGGTGCTCAAGAGCTAAGAATTGGCACTATGCCGGGCGCTCCTAAAACAGCGTCGCCAGATGTTCTTGCAGAAATGACGGTAACAAACTTACTGGATTACCTAGCGGTTCAAGTTGTGGCAACTAAAGCTGATAAAACACCGTTTACTATGAATGTGAATGTGCCTGATATTGGTGAAAAACACTTTGTTGAGCTATCTAATGGTAACTTGAACAACGTGATGACAGCGGAGCTAAGTGACGATGCAGACGCTACTCTTCACGTGAATAAAGCAGATCTGACTCAGATTCTGCTTGGCCAAACGACTATGGCTGATTTGCTGAAATCAGGAAAAGCTGGAATCACGGGTGACGCAACGGTACTAGAGAAGCTTAAGCAATCAATGGTTCGCTTCGACGACAAGTTTGAAATTGTTCCTCGCCCAGCGAAAGGACAAGAAGTAGATGCAAACATCTATCGTCCGATGAGCCAATAAGTCGGCACTATTAAGTCTAAATTAAATAGCACTACCTAATAACAGCCACACTAAGAAATAAGGCCATGATCAAAATGGCCTTTGTTTCTTGTCAAAACCATCTACGTTACAAATGAGGTTAATGATGAAACGCAATCTAGCAACGACAATACTGACTGCCCTGCTTGGTTTAACGTCAATAAATACTTTAGCGTGTGGTATTGATGGTGGCGCTTTCTTTCAAACGATTGGGACGATGCCTTCAGGAACTTTTAGTGTTGCCCTTGCGATTAATGATGCAAAAAAGAACCAACAGATTGTCGTTTCAGAAAAGCACTCTCAACGGTTGGATATGGTGCTGTGGCAAGTTCAGCAACGATTGAAACCACACTACCAAGGCGAAGAGTTTGAAGTGACTGTTTATGATATTGCAGGGAATCATTTTTTAAATATCAAAGCCGATGGAAACACGCTAAGTAGTGCAGCTCACGAGCTACCAAAAGAAGGCGAAGAAATCGTATTTGGTGTAACTGACGCGTCGGTTCTATTTGCTCTTGCAACAAATGAACTAACCTTTAGCCAAGCTCAATCAATGGGTTTATGGAGTAGTGAAGACGGTTCAGAAGAGTTTAATGGTTTGCTTCAAGCAGCATTTGGCTAAGTAGAATCTAAATTAAAAAAAGAGGCGCCATAGCTGATGTAGCTTTGGCGCCTCTTTTTTTCAAACAACGAATGCTATTTAATAATCGACAGTAATTAGCTAGTCGACTTTATTTAAATGAACATCCATTTGTGGGAATGGAATTTCAATTTCGTTTTCATCCAAAGCAATCTTAATCGCTTGAAGCGTATCGAAATAAACATCCCAATAGTCTGCTGTTTTACACCACGGTCTTACAACGAAGTTAACCGAAGAGTCTGCTAAAGCGCTTACACCAATCTGAATGCCTTTCTCTTTAATAAGGCGAGAATCGGCTTCAAGTGTTTCGCGAATAACCTTTTCAGTCTTTTTAAGGTCTGCGCTGTATGAAACACCAATAACATGGTCAACACGACGAGTATCATGGCGTGAATAGTTGGTAATTGGGCTACCAATAACACCACCGTTTGGTACAACAACCATTTTATTATCTGGTGTTGTTAGAACCGTTTGGAAGATTTGAATGGATTCAACCGAACCTGCAACACCGCCAATCTCAACATAATCACCTGATTTGAATGGACGGAATGCAACGATCAACACGCCAGCTGCAAAGTTTGATAGTGAGCCTTGAAGAGCAAGACCAACAGCAAGACCAGCGGCACCAATCACTGCAACAACAGAAGCAGTTTGAACGCCAAGTCGACCTAGAGCGGCAATCAATACAATAGTGAATAACAGGTATCGAACTAAGCCATGAATAAATTCAACAACAGCTCTATCCATATCCTTTTTCTTCAATACTTTGGCAATACTATTTGCCACAGCTTTAACCGCTATATTACCTATAAATAGAATAATAACAGCAGAAAGGATGTTCACCCCATACTGCAAAAATAACTCAGAATTATTTGTTAACCATGTTTCTGCTTGTGTTAATCCATCAACCAAGGGAGTTTCGAGCCCCAGTGAATCATCTGCCATAACTTAATCCTCTAAAAATACATCTCAATTGTCTAACCAATACATACGCAAGCGTCACTAGAAACATTTAGTTACACCTCGCGTTAATTTTTGGGAACAATATCTTATTTTGGCGACTTGAACGTAAGCGTCGGGTCAATTCTGACCTTGCTTAGTTAAGTTCGCTCCTTTTGATAACAACCTGTTACAGGTTACTCACAATTGTAATGTTTCGCTAGGGTTAATAACGTCTTAGAAATGAATTTTAGGCATAAAAAAACCCGCTAAAAGCGGGTTTTTAAAACAGTTACCGAAGTCTAAATTATAGAACGTCGATAGCGTTTAGGTCAGCAAAAGCTTTCTCTAGGCGAGTAACCATTGAAGCTTGACCTGCACGTAGCCATACGCGTGGATCGTAGTACTTCTTGTTTGGCGCAGAATCGCCAGTTGGGTTACCAATTTGACCTTGTAGGAAGTCAAAGTTTTCAGCAGAGTAAGTACGGATACCGTCCCATGTAGCCCATTGTGTATCAGTATCGATGTTCATTTTGATAACACCGTAGCCGATTGACTCTTGGATTTCTGCTTCAGAAGAACCAGAACCGCCGTGGAATACGAAGTTTAGAGCGTCAGGTGCAATACCGAACTTCTCTGCACAGTAAGCTTGAGAGTCACGTAGAATAGTTGGAGTAAGAACTACGTTACCTGCTTGGTAAACACCGTGTACGTTGCCGAAAGAAGCAGCGATAGTGAAACGTGGGCTAACAGCGTTTAGGATTTCGTAAGCGTAAGCAACATCTTCAGGAGAAGTGTATAGCTCAGATGCGTCCATATCCGTGTTATCAACACCGTCTTCTTCGCCACCAGTACAACCTAGTTCGATTTCTAGAGTCATACCCATTTTAGCCATGCGAGCTAGGTATTTAGCACATGTTTCGATGTTCTCTTCTAGAGTCTCTTCAGAAAGATCGATCATGTGAGAAGAGAATAGAGGCTTACCAGTTTCAGCGAAGAACTCTTCACCAGCGTCTAGAAGACCGTCGATCCAAGGAAGAAGTTTCTTAGCAGCGTGGTCAGTATGTAGAATTACTGGAACACCGTAAGAAGCAGCAACAGCGTGTACGTATTTTGCACCAGCTACAGCACCAAGGATTTGTGCACCTTGACCTTCAAGTTTAACGCCTTTACCAGCGAAGAAACCAGCACCGCCGTTAGAGAACTGAACAACAACAGGAGCTTTAACTTTAGAAGCTGCTTCTAGAACACCGTTGATTGAATCAGTATTTACTACGTTTACTGCAGGAAGAGCAAATTTGTTTTCTTTTGCTACTTCAAATACTTTCTGTACGTCATCGCCAGAAATTACACCAGGTTTTACAAAATCGAAGATCTTAGACATGGAAAAAGTCCTATTTATTCTATCGTTTTAAGATTAAAAAACTAAAGTTTAAAAACTTGCAAACGTTTGCTCACAACGCGCGCATTGTATCAAACAAACATTAAAAAAGCGGAAATATTATTCCCGCTTTCAAAATTTATTACTTAGCACGCTCTTCTAGCATAGCTACAGCAGGGAGTACTTTACCTTCAACAAATTCAAGGAAAGCGCCGCCGCCAGTAGAGATGTAAGAAACGTCAGCTTTGATACCGAACTTGTCGATAGCTGCTAGCGTATCGCCACCGCCTGCTACAGAGAAACCTGCAGAGTCAGCGATTGCTTTAGAAATACCTGCAGTGCCTGCTTCGAAGTTCTTGAATTCGAATACACCAACTGGGCCATTCCAAAGAATCGTTTTTGCGTTGCTGATGATGTCAGCAAGTACAGCAGTTGAATCAGGACCAAGATCGAAGATCATGTCGTCATCTTGTACGTCTGCAACGTTCTTGATTTCAGCTTCTGCGTTTTCATCAAATGCTTTTGCACATGCAACGTCAGTAGCAACAGGAATAGCACACTCTTTCATTAGCTTTTTAGCTGTATCAACTAGGTCTGCTTCGTATAAAGACTTACCTACGTTGTGGCCTTCAGCTGCGATGAACGTGTTTGCGATACCACCGCCAACAACAAGTTGGTCAGCGATTTTAGAAAGAGACTCAAGAACAGTCAGCTTAGTTGATACTTTAGAACCACCAACGATAGCAACTAGTGGACGCGCTGGGTTATCCATCGCTTTACCAAGAGCTTCAAGTTCAGCCGCTAGTAGAGGACCAGCACATGCGATTGGTGCATTAGTACCAACACCGTGAGTCGATGCTTGTGCACGGTGAGCCGTACCAAATGCGTCCATTACGAAGATGTCACAAAGTGCAGCGTACTTCTTAGAAAGCGCTTCTTCGTTCTTCTTTTCGCCTTTGTTAAAGCGAACGTTTTCAAGAACCACAAGCTCACCAGCGTTTAGCTCTAGGCCATCTAGGTAATCTTTAGCTAGTTTAACGTCGCAATCTAGTGCGTCATTTAAGTAGTTAACAACAGGAGCTAGAGAGAACTCTTCGTTGTATTCGCCTTCAGTAGGACGACCTAGGTGAGAAGTAACCATTACTTTAGCGCCAGCTTCTAGGCAACGCTTGATTGTTGGTAGTGATGCAAGGATACGTGCATCTGAAGTTACTTTACCGTCTTTTACTGGCACGTTAAGGTCAGCACGGATGAAAATGCGTTTACCTGCAAGTTCCAGGTCAGTCATCTTGATTACAGACATGTTTGTCCTCTCAAATTATTTAATAAATAAAGTTTTTGGAAACCCGGCAACCCTGCCGAGCCTAATAATTCTTCAAACTGGTTACTTATATGGAGATACTTCACATTTATTTCAAGTCTCGAAATAAACATTTCTCCACGGCATCCTTTCCATTCTATTAATCGAACTTGGATGCTTGCATTGCGAGCGCGGTATCCAGCATACGGTTCGCAAAGCCCCATTCGTTGTCACACCAAACTAGCATCTTAACGAGATGCCCATTGCTTACTCGTGTTTGTGAACCATCGACAATCGCGCTATGAGGATCGTGATTAAAGTCGATAGAAACGAGCGGCGCTTCAGTATAGTCAACAATGCCATCTAATGTACACTGAGATGCCTCTAAAATGGTTTGATTTACGTCATTAACTTTCACATTTGTATTAATTGTGACACTTAAATCCATTGCAGTAACGTTTACTGTCGGAACCCTTACAGAAATGGCTTCAAACTTGTTAGAAAATTTCGGAAAAATACGTTCAATACCTTTATGAAGTTTGGTATCGACTGGAATGATAGATTGGCTGGCTGAACGAGTACGACGAAGATCGCTATGATAGGCATCGATCACCTGCTGATCATTCATCGACGAATGTATCGTTGTGATCGTGCCAGACTCGATTCCAAAGTGCTCATCAAGCACCTTAATAATCGGCACAATGCAGTTAGTCGTACACGATCCGTTCGAGACAATGCGATCGCTCTGTTTTAGCGTATCGTGGTTCACACCGTAAATGATTGTATTATCAAGATCATTATCGCCAGGGTGCGAGAATAGAACCTTCTTAGCACCCGCTGTAATATGCGCCTCACCATCGGCGCGACAGCCATAAACACCGGTACAATCGAGAACAAGATCAACGTCGAGATCTCGCCAAGGCAACAGATCGATTTCAGCTAAATGAAGAATTCGGATGGTATCAAAGCTATCTTTGTTATCAGAAGCCTTATCACTATGATGCACGTAGATGTGCTCTTGATCATTAGTGATTTTTTTCCCAAATCGACCATGGCTTGTATCATATTGCAGTAGATGGGCCATAGCATCTGGCTGGGCAAGCTCATTGACAGCAACAATCTTAATCTGATGATCTTTATGACTTTCATACAATGCACGAAGAATATTGCGACCGATACGGCCAAATCCATTGATCGCTACTTTTAACATAATTCCATTGCCCTACTTCATTCGATTCATTGTCATTAATTCTGTGGCACAAATATTACCTGATAGTGGTGAAAAGCGCATCAATCAAGTGATCTACGTCGATAAATACCTTTAACCTATTGAAATGACGCATTTACATAACGCATAGTAATTAATGTGAGCCGCGATTTACCTGAGTCACATTTTCTTTGGCTGTTTCTAACCTACTTTATCAACCAAGGGAAAGGCTATTACATGACAAGTAAACGTAATTTTTTAAAAGACGGGTTTCTGGCAACTCACTTTTGTAAACAGTGCAATCAAGAAACAGAGCACAGTGAAGTTCTTGTTCGTAAACCAAGCAAGTACGATACACACACATCACTGTTTAGCAGGTTCATGCTTTTTATAACTGAATTCATTAATGGTGGGCATTACTACAACATGGAGCGTTATGTGACATGTAAAACGTGTGGTCGTCGAGAGCTCGACAATAAAGGGGATGAATTTGAGTGATTATTGATAGCATTAAAAAACCGAGCTAATCGCTCGGTTTTATTTTTTGCTCAAGACTTTTTATTTTTCGTCTTTCTATTTTTCGTCTTCTTCGCTTTCATCTTCTTCTTCAACTAGAGCATCTTCACCTTCATAGTAAGTGCCCCACCCGTCATAGATAATATCGAATTTCTCAGCAAGGTTTATCAGCTTCTCAACTTGTGCATCAATCGCTTCAGCGTTTAATACCGACTCCATCGAAGCGTCACAACAAAGCAGTTTATTGCCGTCTTCGTCTTCGGTTTCTTCAGCTTCAAGAACTTCAAAGCCCAACTTAAACGCTTCTACTGCCGCTTTTTCTAACGTTGCAAAATCTTCAGCAAATAAATGGTGTTCAATTTCATACAGCGAATCCGGTTCACTACCATCTTCCAGCAAAGCTTGAATGATATCGCGAGTCTCTTCTTTTTGAATCTCAATTAAGTCTTCTACTGATACATAGTCATCTGCGTTAGACATAGTTTGTGCTCCAGATCGTGTTCATAAATTCAAAATTATTTGCGACGAAATATCGCATGGATCGCTTAGAAATGCCACTAACAAAGCGATCCTGATAGGATCTTTATCCTTTATCGATGGATTATCGATACAAATACGCTTTAAGTTACAATTTTCTAACAATCGCCACTGAAATGTAAAATTCAGAGTTTTATCTCACAGCCTGATTCTTCACGACTAATTCAAAAGTGCGTGAATATGGTCAAACCTTGAATATCTTTATTCATCTTAATATGAATAAAGATTTAAACATCACGTTAGTTTTGGCAGAAGATGAATATCTATTCGCCATAGTCTTGGTTTCTTTCTTCTATAATTAAAAGACAAAACGCATAGGCAAGCACTGAACCATGATATGTTCCACACCTCACCTTTAGAGTTAACATCTACAAGACACACAAAATATAGAGGTAATAACTCAAATATTAATCAACACCAGTCATTACCATTGCAATTGCCACTTGCATCTTTACATCAAGCTTGTCATAAATACTGGCTGGAATATTAGTAAGGATACGAAATGAGTAAGTTGTACGTTGGATCTGAAGTCGGTCAGTTAAGACGAGTACTATTAAATCGACCTGAGCGCGCGCTCACTCACCTAACCCCATCAAATTGCCATGATCTGCTTTTTGATGATGTATTGGCTGTCGAAGCGGCGGGTGAAGAGCATGATGCTTTTGCTAGGACCTTAACTAACCAAGGCGTTGAAGTACTATTACTCCATGACTTGTTGGTCGATACACTAGCCATTGAAGAAGCGAAGCTGTGGCTTCTAAATACTCAAATTTCAGATTTTCGCTACGGCCCTATCTTTGCAAAAGATCTGCGCAACTACCTCTCTCAAATGACCAATGATCACCTAGCAACCGTGCTACTCGGTGGTTTGGCTTACTCAGAGCTTAAAATTAAATCTTCATCGATGCTGCCTAAAATGCATCGTCCTCTAGATTTTGTCATTGAACCGCTACCGAATCATCTATTTACCCGTGATACCTCTTGCTGGGTTTACGGCGGAGTTTCTCTTAATCCAATGATGAAAGCCGCTCGTCAACGAGAAACCAATCACTTGCGTGCTATCTATCGATGGCATCCAGTGTTTGCAGGTCAAGACTTTATTCAATATTTCGGTAATGAAGATCTTCATTATGATAATGCCAATATCGAAGGCGGTGACGTACTGGTTATTGGTAATGATGCGGTACTGATTGGTATATCTGAACGGACCACGCCTCAAGGTGTTGAAAACTTTGCAGCCAACCTATTTAAACATGGGCAAGCTAAGGAAGTGATCGCCGTCGATCTACCAAAACATCGCTCTTGTATGCACCTCGATACGGTCATGACTCACATGGACATTGATACTTTCTCTGTCTATCCAGAAATCATGCGCAAAGATCTCGATACTTGGCGATTAACACCAAAAGGCAGTGATGACCCTGCATCAACCGACGAAATGAAAGTTGAGAAGGTGCCAAGTTACATTCACGCGATCGAAAATGCGCTGGGATTGGACTATCTAAAAATCATTACGACCGGTGGTGATAGCTATGAAGCGGAACGTGAACAGTGGAACGATGCTAATAATGTTCTAACTGTCAAACCGGGCGTTGTTATTGGTTATGAACGTAACGTTTATACCAATGAGAAATACGATAAAGCCGGGATTGAAGTCTTAACCATTCCAGGTAACGAGCTTGGACGCGGTCGTGGTGGCGCTCGTTGTATGAGTTGCCCAATTGAGCGAGATGGGATTTAACTGAAATTAGCCTAGTTTTCTAAACGGGCTTTATATAACTCCTAACAAAAAAGCAGCGGAAGGTCGTCCCGCTGCTTTTTTAATGTCTGAACGTTAGTGTTCGAGCTATTGTTACTCAGTACCACCAACCGTTAACATATCTAATTTCAATGTTGGCTGACCAACACCTACTGGCACGCTTTGGCCTGCTTTACCACAAACGCCAACACCGCGATCCAAACTCAGATCATTACCAACCATCGACACTTGCTGCATGGCTTCAATACCAGATCCAATCAAGGTGGCCCCTTTAACTGGGTGAGTGATCTTCCCATCTTCAATCATGTACGCTTCAGACGCAGAGAACACAAATTTACCTGAGGTGATATCAACCTGACCACCACCAAAGTTTGGCGCGTACAAGCCGCGTTTAACCGTTGAGATGATCTCTTCCGGTGTGTGCTCACCTGGCAACATGTAAGTATTTGTCATGCGGGGCATTGGTAGATGCGCATAAGACTCACGACGACCGTTACCCGTTGGTGCAACTCCCATTAATCGAGCGTTGAGTTTATCTTGCATGTAACCTTTCAACTCACCCTTTTCAATCAAAGTGTTGTATTGACCACTGATACCTTCATCATCGACGTTCAGCGATCCACGAAGATCTTTTAATGTCCCGTCATCCACAATCGTACAGTGCTTAGAAGTCACCATTTCTCCGATCTTACCAGAAAATACAGATGACTCTTTACGGTTAAAATCACCTTCTAAACCATGACCCACCGCTTCATGAAGTAGTACGCCCGGCCACCCAGAACCTAGCACAACTGGCATTGCTCCAGCAGGGGCTGCAACAGCTTCTAAGTTAACTAATGCTTGGCGAATCGCTTCATCGGCAAATTGATACGCGACTTGTGAGCCTTCTTGATCGGTAAGGAAGAAATCATACCCAAAACGGCCACCGCCACCTGAACTTCCTCGTTCACGACGATCGCCTCTTTCAGCAAGGACACTAATAGACAAACGCACTAACGGGCGAATATCACCTGCGTAGGTACCATCGGTAGCAGCAACTAACATGTTTTCATGTACGCCGCTTAGACTAATTGATACTTCTTGGATCAGAGGCTCTTTGGTTCTGATGTACGCATCTAACTCTTTTAATAGCTCAGTCTTTTGCTGTTTCTTCCAACTCTCTAACGGATTAACCGCAGAATAATAGGCTTGATTATCATGACGGCTAAACGCCTGCACTTTTGCATTCTGCCCTTTTTGAGCAATACCACGTGCTGCTACTGCACTTTGTGTTAGGCCATCAAGGTGAATTTGGTCTGAATAAGCGAATCCAGTTTTTTCACCCGCAACGGCACGAACACCCACACCACAGTCAATATTGAATGAGCCGTCTTTAATGATGCTGTCTTCAAGTACCAATGACTCATGCCAGCTAGATTGAAAGTAGATATCGGCATAATCAATCTGGCGAGTGGCAATGCTGGCTAATGTGTCTGAAATATCTTGCTGCGTTAGACCGGTTGGCGATAACAATGCATCTTCGATTCGGTTTAGGCTCATAATCTACTCTTAATTATTTTTAAATTGGTTTTCAAACCGAGTGTGCGACGCCACTGGCATGGTATTTCGAATTTCGGCAACCTGTTGTAAGTTAATCTCTACGATACCGTTACTAGGTTTGCTATCGAGGCTAAGTACGACTTCACCCCAAGGGCTTATTACCATCGAATGACCCCAAGTCTCACGCCCACATGGGTGTCGGCCAACTTGATTGACCGCCACGACCCAAGACTGAGTTTCAATCGCTCTAGATTTTAATAAGGTTTCCCAATGTGCCTTCCCTGTTACCGCAGTAAACGCGGCTGGCACTAACAGTATCTGCGCCCCTTTTTTGACAAGCTCAGAATACAGGTGAGGAAAGCGCACATCATAACAGATTGAGAGGCCAAGTTTTCCAAAAGGCGTATCCGTTACCACAACATTAGAACCCGCTGAGAAGGTTTCTGACTCTCGGTAACGCTGATGGGTATCTTCCACATCAACATCGAACATATGTAGCTTGTCATAGTGGGCGATGATCTCCCCTTCACTATTGATCACTAAGCAAGTTGTACTGACATCTCCAGCTGCGGTTCGAATTGGCATACTCCCCACAACCAGCCATACCGAATACTGCTTGGCGATAGCGCTTAGCTGATACTGAATGGGTCCATCATCTAATGGTTCAGCATGTTTATGGTAGTCTTTACGATGGCCAAATATGAGTGCGTTTTCGGGTGTTACAATCCACGTTGCACCTTGATAAACAAGGCTAGCGACTTCCTGTTTAATGTACGCCAAATTCTGTAAAGGATCTGGCGTGGATGTCATTTGAATAATACCAACACGTTCCATGTGCTCTACTCCGCTTGTGCCTCTTCGATAAGCTTCTCAGGCAGCTTAAACTCACCTTTACTTCTAGACAATTCATTCACACTTGGTGAGTCTAGTGGTCCTTTGACTTCATAATTGACCTGAGTAAACACCTCTACGACGGGGGCAATCACCGTCGTAATAGCCAATACGTAGATGGCTGTTTGTGGTGTAACGGCAAAGGCTGTTAAAACAGGGATCCCAGAGGTAATATCAGGAACAAAATTCACTTCTGCATCAACTGTTCTATCATTGAGATTCGCCATCCCTTTGATGTTCATCTCTCCAGCAACCGCGTCCATCTGAATATCATTGGTCACGAAGATGCCATCACGCACCTCGCCTGTCCCTTTGATAGAGTTAAACGCCATTCCCTTGTCAAATACGTCGGTAAAATCGAGCTGCATCTTACGAATGATTGAATCTAAGCTAAATAGACCTAATAAACGAGCCGCACCACTGACATCTGAAACGATGCCTTTACCAAGCTTACTGTTAACTTTGCCTTCCAAGGTATTCACTTGCATTGACCAAGGTGCACCATCCCACTTCATCTGAGCGGAAAGATCAAAAGGGGCACGCTGAATACCAGAGCTAATACCAAATCGCTCCATCAGGTCACTGTTGTTTTCACCACTCAGTTCCATATTGTATTCGGTGAAGCTTTTATCTTCAGTCAACGTCCATGCGCCATTGATCGTGACGCTATTTGAGCCACTAGTAATAGAAATATCCTTCCACTCTAGCTTGTCGCCTTGTCGGACAAGATCAACGTTCACTTTACCAACCTTGTAACCTTGCAACCAAAAATCATCAATCGCTAACGTTAAGTTTGGCATCGACTGATGAAAAGCGCGATCAAAGCTTGAAATTAGCTCAGTCGGTTTCGAATCAACCGTTAATAGTGAAGCGTCTTCGTCCATTTCATCTAACGCAGGCACATAAATGTGTAGCCGGTCTAGCGATACGGCAAGATCATAAGGTTCGATGTAACTCGCTTCCCCGCTGACCTCTTGGCTTTCAAGATCAAAGTACCAGCCGAGGGTCTTTCTACGCGCGGAAAAGTCTACATCGTGCCATTCAATGCCTGCTAGCGTCAGATCTGCCACGTCAATATTGACACGTTGGGGCATTGGGATCGTCGGGGTGTTAAGCTCATCGAGTACCGCTTTCTGCTCTGGTACTGGCCGGTTTGAAATCTCAAGCCACTTATCTAGATTGAACTTACTAGTTCGGATCTGAGCATGATGACCAACAACTGGGCTGATTTTAAAGCTGCCATTGCCAACCACTAAATTGGTTGCCGTGATCACGGGCGTCTCTGGCCTAATATCTATTTCAGCTTGGTATTTCGCTCTTGGCAATAATAGACGTGCACTGATTGACTCTTGGTTACCTGAAGCTTGTAATCGAGCCTCACCTTTTGTTTTCAGTGGTTTCTTCAGTGGATATGGGTAATCGCTTTGGATCATTTTCATATCAGCCGTGAGATCGACCTGATAAGTAAACCCAACATCATTTAGCTGAATATTGATGTCTGACTGCCAAGGCGCATGACCTGATAGATCTTGCGTCCAACGCTCACCGATATAAGGTGTTAGTGGTTTGATATCCCAATCACCTAACAAGTCGATACCGACAGCGTAACCAGACCCTGAGTTTTCACCTGAGAAGTCGAGCGATATTGGTTGCTTTAAAAGATCCGCGGATAAGCCGGCGGCTTTGACCACATCATTATCAAATTCAATTCGACCCGACACTTTTTCAAGCGTCATAGGCGGCGCATCAATCTCTACGTGGTTATCGACTAAATCAGCATAGCCCCAAGCTCTTGCTTCTTCACCATCATGAAATGGAATGTAAAGCTGAAACTCTGACTCAACTTCACCATCAATCTGAATCGCTGTCAGCGCAGCCCCCACAGAATCAACCAAGGGTGAAGATGTCATGTAATCTCGAACCGCATTACCTTGACCAAGCGCAGTTGCTTCAATTTCAATATGCCCGTTACCAGCAAGTTCAGGGATTCGGCCAGTAATACGTTTACCTTCAACATCCATTAAGGTTGCGTCACGAGAATCTAGATGCATCGCATCGTTTTCGAACAACAAATCAAGCTGTAGATCGGTGATCGGTGGCCACGCCGTATCAAAGCTGAACTTGGCTTCTCTTAAGCCAACTAACGCTTGGAACATGCCGTTATTATCATGATAAGGGAAGTTACCTAATTCGCCATACCACAGCAATTTTGAAGTACTGACCTTACCTGCTTGGATGGCTGTAGATAAGTAATCAGTGAGGCTTTGGCCTAGAGCTAACGTCGGCAAGTATCGCCATGTTTGGCTAGCGTTATAGAGATCCGCTTCTGCATAAAATGAGAGAAACGGACTTTTACCCTCAGGGAAGTCTAATCGAAAGGCACCAAGCACTTGCAAATCAGGCGTTGCAGCAGTGACCTTATCAGCCCACAGAGACCAACCGTCTGAGTTATTCTGCCAAACAATTTCGACCTGACCTTGTCTAATATTAAGTGGCGCTTGGAAAACATCGCCATACGGCAAAATGTCATCAATAAGGGAGACCGATGCTTTCGCTTGCTCTGTATTACCTGAAACAGAGATTGATGCGTGATGAACCTCTGGCAGTAATTCCCACTGCGCCATTCCGGCATAGTTAAGATCAGCTGAGTATCGAAGAGATTCAATGCCACTTCCCATCGAGACTCGCACATCTTCAAGTTGGCCTGTAAAGTCAAACTCTTCAATAATCTTTACTGTCTCGTCAGAATCAGGAACTAAGCGTACCAACGGACGTAGTGCCTCTAAATCAAGTTGAGACATATTTAAGCGCCACTGATCTGGCTGCCAGTCAAAGGCGACATCTAATTCAGGCCATTCACTCTCATCGGTTCTTAATCTAAGTGAGTGACCATTCACTACCCAACCTTGCTCACTTGGAAGTAGCTTCACAATACCCGATTCCAGCATCAGTACGTGTTGTTTACTATCACTCCAGACAAGCTCTGATGGATTAATATCAACATAGGCATCAATTGGGCGGCTGCGTTCTAACGTTAACCAACTACTAAAGCTAACTAACCCTTTTTCGATGCCTGTTTGTTGTTGTAAATTACTGGTAATCCAAGGCGTAATTAATATGCTTTCAGCTTCAACGTAGAACTGACCAGAAACATCTCTCAATGAGCCAAAATCATGAAAGTTAGCGCTCACTTTCAAAGAGTTCAACGATGTGTCTGCTATGCTGATGGTCCCTTCTGCTTTATGCAAGCTACCTTGGTTTAACCAGCGCAGATTTTCGATATCAAGTTGACGAGTACCACCATCTACAGACTTATACGTAACCTGAGAATTGGTCATTGAAAAGTCATCAAGCTGACGTAGAAGAAGTCTGTCTAATTTAGATATAAACGAGCTATCGTGATCGGGCACATCCTCACTAGGCTCTTGGTCAGATTCAAAGACATCAACCGACCGCATATCTAACTTAAACCCATCAAGAGTTAGATCCGTGACAATAGGTTGAAGTTGAAGTAACGACTGAATTAAATCAAATTCGACTTCTAATGTCTGGGCTGAAAGGTGAATATCCGAATTATCAGGAAGGTCAGCGGTCATGCCTTTAAGGGCAATAGAAGGGTGAGTATTGCGCCAAAAACCCTTCACACTGTCGATATTAAATTCAATTCCGGCACTGGTACTGACCCAGGTTTGAATTTCATCTTGGAAGTGATTTAATTTGGGCAACGCAATACGCAAGCTCGTCACCAAAATTGCCAATGAGACAAGTATGGTGAGGAGCAAGAAGAGCAAAAACCGTAAAAGGTGAACTAAAGCTGAATTCACAAAAAGCCCATTACATCATAACAACGTCAAACTGCTCTTGAACATATAAAGGCTCGACTTGAATCCGAACCTCTTTACCTATAAAGACTTCTAGCTCCGCCATAGCATGAGACTCATCATCTTCTAATGACTCAGCGACGGCTGGTGAAGCGTAAACCACAAATTTATCAGCATCGTACGCTCTGTTTACACGAGTAATTTCACGCAAAATTTCAAAACAGACTGTCGCAACAGTTTTAACGCTACCGCGACCTTCACACGCTGGGCAACTAGCACATAAAATATGCTCAATGCTTTCGCGAGTACGTTTGCGCGTCATTTCAATCAGACCAAGCTGAGTAAAACCATTAATATTGGTTTTCACGCGGTCTTTACTCAACGCACCTTCAAGAGAGTTAACGACTCGCTTACGGTGATCATCAGATAACATGTCGATGAAATCTATGATGATAATACCGCCAAGGTTTCTTAATCTAAGTTGACGAGCAATCGCTTGAGTCGCTTCAATATTGGTATTGAATATCGTCTCTTCTAAATTTCTGCGCCCAACAAAAGCACCGGTGTTGATATCAACAGTCGTCATCGCTTCTGTTTGATCGATAATAAGGTAGCCACCTGATTTCAATTCGACTTTTCGATCAAGCGATCGTTGAATCTCATTTTCAGTGTCGTACATATCAAAAATTGGCTTATCGCCTTCGTACAACTCGACTTTATCGGTTAACTCAGGGACATATTCACTGGTGAACTCAAGTAGGTTTTCATACTCAAGGCGAGAATCGACCATGATGTTATCAAGCTCAGTACCAACAAAATCACGAATGATTCGCTGCGCCAAACCGAGTTCACCATAAAGAGTGCTGCGCGTTTTGTACTTTGCTCGGCGCTCTGAAATCTTTGACCAAAGACGTTTTAAAAATGCGGCATCTTGAGAAAGTTCTTTCTCATCAGCACCTTCAGCGGCAGTACGGATAATAAAGCCACCATGTTCATCACAGTATTCTGAAACGACTTTCTTTAAGCGGTTACGCTCTTTTTCACTTTCAATACGCTGTGAAACACCCACATGGCTTGCTCCCGGCATAAAAACGAGATAACGCGATGGCAAAGTAATATCGGTAGTAAGGCGAGCACCTTTCGTGCCCAGTGGATCTTTAACCACTTGTACAACAATGTCTTGCCCTTGACGAACAAGCTCTGAGATGTCGCGAACTTGGAACTGTTTCTTCTCATTTTCAGCCACACACTCAGTGTGAGGAACAATATCTGAAGCATGTAGGAAGGCTGCTTTATCTAAGCCAATATCAATGAACGCGGCTTGCATGCCGGGCAGAACTCGGCTTACTTTACCTTTATAGATATTACCAACAATGCCTCGTTTGGCTTCACGTTCTATGTGGATTTCTTGTAGGATTCCACCTTCAATCATTGCTACACGCGTTTCACTTGGCGTGATATTTAACAGTAACTCTGCACTCATGAGCGCACCTCAAAATTATAATTATAAAAATTCGCGCAGCAATTGGTCGGTTTCATAAAGCGGTAATCCAACTACGGCAAAGTAGCTACCTTCGATTCGAGTAACAAATCGACCGCCTAGCCCTTGAATACCATAGCTTCCTGCTTTATCGCATGGTTCACCGGTTTGCCAATATTGTTCTATTTCATTTTCAGACAACGGTTTAAACCATACATTCGTCGATACAACGACTGAGTGATGCTTTTGATTCGATATAACAGTCACAGCAGTTAAAACTTGGTGGCAGCCATTAGACAGCTGCTTTAACATTGCTTTTGATTCAGCAAGGTCGTTTGGCTTTTCGAGTACATTGTCACCGCATACAACGATGGTATCGGAGCCAAGTACCACTATATTATCTGAGCCAAGTTCAACTATATTATTTTGCTCGCTTAAGTGCTTCTCATAACTAAAAAGCCCTGCTTTGGCCTTATCAAATGAGAGCCGCTTAACATATTGCTCTGGTGTTTCCTTTGCTAAGCGAGATTCCTCTACGTCGGTCACCAGAACCTGAAACTCATAACCAAGCTGCGCAAGTAATTCTTTACGCCTTGGTGAGCCTGACGCTAAGACTAATGTTGTTGATTGCATTATTTTATTTGCCAATGTCGTCTCACTCGACGCATTAAAAGGAACATCCAAGGCCATAAAATACAGTTTATCAAACCACTCCAAAGTGAGAGTGGATTAAACGTAATGTCTTGAATTAAAAACTCACCAAAAAATATCAGCCCCTCAAGCCCTATAGATAATAGAGCAATAATGATCGCTTGCTGCCATAACGCCATGTTTCTTAGTACTAGGAAATTAATAGCAACGATATAAACGATAATGGATAACATCATTCCTCGGATGCCAAGTGTGGAGCCTAATAATAGATCCCACAGCAAACCTAGCACTAATGCAGTACCCACGTTTACACGATGCGGCAACGCTAATACCCAATAACAGATCACTAGCAATAACCATGCAGGCCTAACGAGGTCAAGCATGCCCGGCCATGGGATAGTTTGTAAAATAAGAGCAATTAGAAATGAAGTGACAATCACCAATCGACTTGAGAGTGCTCTATTGGTCATTGTTGTTCTCCTCTTCCATAACTTCAGGCTCGGCTTGCATCGCTTTTTCTACTCTCGACTCATTAGGCCAAATCAGCAGCAAATATCTCAAGCGATCAAATTCTACGACCAGTTCGGCACTGATAGCAGCAAATTCACGCTGAGTATCTCGATCGACACTGGAAACATGCGCTACTGGATAACCTTCAGGATAAACACCACCAAGGCCAGAAGTGACAAGTAAATCGCCTTCTAAGATATCGGTACTGGTCGGAATATGTTCAAGTTGAATTTGGTCAATATCACCAGATCCAGACGCAATGACTCGAATATCGTTACGTATTACCTGAACAGGAATAGCACTGTTACTATCGGTTAGCAGTAAAACACGGCTGTTATGCGCAGCAACAAACGTCACCTGACCAACAATACCATGTTCATTGGTGACTGGCTGACCAACGTAAACACCATCGATGCGGCCTTTATCAATCACCACTTGACGACGATAAGGCGTGGTATCTACCGCCATAACTTCTGTGACCACTTTGCGTTCATCTCGAACGAAAGAGGAGTCTAAAAGCTTGCGTAATCTATTATTTTCTTCTTTATATTGGTCGAGCAGCAGTAAGTCACTTTTAAGTTTGAGCACTTCACGCTTGAGTACTCTGCTTGAATCAAGCAACTTAGTGCGAGTATTGAAGTTATCGTAAAAACCATCAAACATAAGGCGTGGCATATCCGCCGCATACTGAATCGGAGCTACTAAGCTATTTAAAAAATATCGGACGCTTGAAAATGCACCTAAACGACTATCAGCCAGCATAAGGCTGGCTGATAAAGTAACCGCTAAAAATAGGCGAAATTGAAGTGAAGGCCCTCTGCCAAAAATCGGCTTCATGATATAGAGATCCTAATTTTCGCTTTATTGACCTTAACGCTGTATATCAACGAATTTTATTTCGAAGTTAGACACGCCAAGGTCGAATAAACTTATTACTCTTCGCTAAATAGATCGCCACCGTGCATGTCGATCATCTCTAGAGCTTTACCGCCACCAAGAGCAACACAAGTCAATGGGTTTTCAGCAACAACAACAGGGATCCCTGTTTCTTCAGTCAATAAACGGTCGATATCTTTAAGCAGTGCACCACCACCTGTTAATACCATACCGTTTTCTGAAATATCAGAAGCAAGCTCTGGTGGACACTGTTCTAGTGCAACCATTACTGCTGAAACGATACCCGTTAGAGGCTCTTGTAGTGCTTCTAAAATCTCGTTTGAGTTTAGGCTAAAGCTACGAGGCACACCTTCAGCAAGGTTGCGACCACGAACTTCAATCTCTTCTACTTCATCACCAGGATAAGCAGAACCGATCTCATGTTTGATTTTCTCAGCCGTTGCTTCACCAATTAAGCTGCCGTAATTGCGACGAACGTAGTTAATGATCGCTTCATCAAAGCGGTCACCACCAATACGCACTGATGAAGAGTAAACAACACCATTTAGTGAGATAACAGCAACTTCTGTTGTACCACCACCGATATCAACAACCATTGAACCTGTTGGCTCAGAAACGCGAAGGCCTGCACCAATTGCAGCAGCCATCGGCTCATCAATTAGATACACTTCTCGCGCACCAGCACCGAGTGCCGATTCACGAATTGCACGGCGCTCAACTTGAGTCGAACCACAAGGTACGCAAACCAAAACGCGAGGGCTTGGTTTAAGCACACTGTTGTCGTGAACTTGCTTAATGAAGTGCTGTAACATTTTTTCAGTTACATAGAAGTCAGCAATAACGCCATCTTTCATAGGGCGAATCGCTGAAATGTTACCAGGCGTACGACCTAGCATTTGCTTTGCGGCATGACCGACTGCTGCAACACTTTTTCCTGAGCGTGCGCGGTCTTGACGGATAGCAACAACAGAAGGCTCGTCTAGAACGATCCCTTGTCCTTTTACATATATAAGAGTGTTGGCTGTACCTAAATCGATGGATAGGTCGTTAGAAAACATGCCACGAAGTTTTTTAAACATATTCTTCGTTCGTCCTGCAAGAATTAGAAGATAAAAATTGCACTAAATGTACCAATGCCTTGCCACATCGGCAAGGCATTGAAGTATAAACATGGACCAAAATCCGCTATTTCTAACAGTTTCCTTACTTAACGCATGAAATCATGATAATTACTGACCTGTTAAACCCGTTTCACCTCGATAAATGACTCGATCGTTACCACGATGAATTCCAAATGTTACGACGGTTGATGGATCTTCGTCGCCACACTCTTCATTATTATCTTCCCCACAAGTTTTACCTCGCCAATCAAATTGCAACCAAGGCGTATCCAATGAGCTTAAACAAACACTAGCTTCTACACCATAGGGAGCACTATCGCCAATTCTCATCCATAACCGAATTTGCTCACGCAAAGCAGGATCTGTCTGTGATGAAATAGGAGTTGCCGATATGCTACTACTTTCCCCAAAGTTTACAGTTTCCCATGTTGAACTGTTTTCTGAACCAGTTAGAGTAGAATCTGATGTCGTACTTTCAGATTGCCATATAGTCTGCTTACAAACATAACTATTAACTGTCGCTAATTCGCTTCCAGAGTCTTCCAAATTAGTAATAAACCTACTACCTTGCCAATATTCAGTACGAACAGGAATAGTAATATTTGTATTCGATGTTCCTCCTACATCACTCATAACTAAGCGCCCATACCTAAACTCCGGTTGATTGAAGAATTCACTCCCTATATCAAGGACCGTATCACTTCCATCTGCCTCCAATTCCAGATCCAATCTAGAGAAATCAACCCCATCAACTTTATCGTATACCCTTAAACCAAACCCAGAAACAAATGGGCCATCTTCCGTTGTTAGCATCACAGAGTCACTGTTTGGAACTAGCTGCTTTATAAATGTGAAGTCATTTTGAGTTATATTTAGCTGAGCACCAGACCAATGACTTCCTTCCCATAACATCGTGACGTAATTTTCAACCCTATCCTCTAATTCTTTAGATGACCCATTTACTGCCAGAAACTTAACCCCAACGATGTAGTCCTCGTCAAATAAGCCATAATTATCGGTCGTACAATCACCAGCTTCGCAATCAGTGGAGTTACGAGCTTCTACAACAATACTATGCGCGATCGGTTGGTTCATGTATGCAAAGCCATCATGGTTGTTCACATAACTCCAAGCATTACTATAGAGCACTAAATGGGCCGGATAAAAACGACCGATGTTTCGATAGCCTTGATTAATATCCATGCCTAGATAGGTAGCTTGAGTATCGACGAGCAAGCGGATACTACCAACTTCATCCCAGTTTAAATTGGCAAAATCATAATAATCACGGCCAGTGGAATTACTGTCATGATTCACACCAGGGTCAGGTAGACCCGATAACGTTCCGTTGTTTCCAGCATTAGGCGTATCTAGTTCATTAGTCATAACAATGATGGCGCTAGGTGCGTCCGATACAAAGAAGTTTTGGGTAACAGTTGCCCCACAGTATGTCGATGTATCAATATCGTCTGTCGTGCTGCCATTGGTTTGCCACACGATAGGCTTAACCATCGTTGAAAAAGCCGTCCCCGCCGCTTGATAGCCAACACCACCAGAAGAGTTACCACTGACATCGTCTTCAGAACAAATAGCGAACGTCCAAGGTCTTGCTTGAACTGTTTGCTTACCGCTAAATGTTTTACAGATTGGATCACCATTTTCATCATCAATGCATTGCTCGCCAGTAAGTGTATAAGAAACCTCTCCAGCTTCTGGGTAAATAAGCTCAGACGATGCAACAACCTCGCTATTCATCAACGAAAAATCTGCGGTGAAGTTAACCGTTCCACTCGCAGGTGTATCAACCCAATCATTAATGCCCTTATCAAATAGTGAAATAGCAGCACTATTAATTGGGGTGCTAGGAGTAACATAACTCACAGAGGATAATTTGAGTGTTTTAGCTCCAACGTAATTAGGAGAGCTTATTGCACTACCTTCTGAGCTACATTCCATAGGGCGAATCTCAAAGGTTTGTGACTTACCAGCGATAACTTGCAACGGATCCGCAGAGAGTTCATATAAATAGGGAACGAATTCGTAGCTGCCACTGTCGTCATAAGTCACACTATCAATTTCAGTGCTTACCATCGCCGTAACATTACTGACTTGTTCATAAGTTAAGTCAAACTCGGCAACACCAGAACTAGCAGTCTTCGTTTCCAAATTTGAGCCATTAACAGACAGGGTAATATCACCGCTGTAAGAGGTATGCACTACATCATCTTTATAAACAGTGGCCGTCAATGGAATATCATCACAGGTGAGAGCGATATCAACAGAAGGAGTGAGTACAATTTCGTATGTGGAAGAAGGCGGAGGAGTTAAACATGCCCCTTCACCGATAATCTTAGAACCAGCAACATGAAAAACTAAATTATTAGATGTAATCGCCCCTCGAATAATACTTAAATTAGTAAACTCAACTTCGTCCGCTAAGATTTGGGCAATAATATCATTGCCGTCTTGCGTCCTAAATGTAAGATCAGCATCGGGACCATAAAAAATCAGATCTCGAGTTCCATCAACGTCATAAAAAGGAACGGCATTCGATTGAGAGTAACTATCTTCAATATTAATAACTACGCCGGTTTCTGAGGATAAAGAAGATCCAGAGCCGCTATAGTTAAACTCTCCAAATGTATAACTTGAATTTGCTTGAAAGTAATTGAGAACCGCTCCATCAGATATATACTCTTCAATGCTTATTCCATAACTACCAGAAGTAGACTCAAATACTGTTTTTATACTTTGGCCTGAAGCACTCACAGTTAACTCTTTCAAAGACTCTTTTATTGTTAATACTCTTTGCCCGTCAACCGTTGACGTCTCACACTCAGATAAACTAGAACACACAGTTTCAAAGTTCCAATTATCCACAGTAAGAACTCGAGTTCCCCAAGTTGGAGATAAATCTATTGGAGTATCAGCTAAAGGTGGGGTAGCTCCTGTTTTTAAAACACAATTAACTGTTCCGGTACTGGTAATACAGCTATCTACCAATCGAGATTCATTCTCATTATTATCAGTTTCCTCAAATGCAATGATAAGATCATTATCGGACAAGTAAGCATCCTCGTAAGATTCAGACCAGCCCTCGATTGTGATATTAGAACTTAATAAATTTATCTCTCCATCAGCTTCCCAACTCTGCGCTGGCTCTGGAAAATACACACAAAGGTCGGTTTCAAGCTCCATACTTTCAAAAGCAAAATAGCCAATCTCTTCAGGTACATGAGTTCTATCATCAGAATCTTCATCGATCACAACGCTAAATTTATCGCCATCAATACGACAACGCCTTGCCCAACCGCCATCACTTCCCGGTCGCCTCTGTTTTTTCGCTACAACACCATCTACGCTATCAAGATCCGTCTCTTCAAACTCGTCACACCCACCTTCTAAGGGACCAGAAATACCTTGTCTGGACTTAAAGTAACCTTTGCTAAATTCAACTTCATAGCCTTGAACTTCTAGATCGTCTTCTTCATTTGTAGCTAAAAAAGCGATTCTCTCACTCTCATAGTCACCACTTCCTGTATGTGAAAGCTCCAAATAGAGTCGAACCTGCTGATCCTTAGTGCTATTGGATAAAACTTTACCCGATGTTTGCCACTGAGAACCATTATTTCTAGTTTGAATTTGGTGGAGAACTACAGGATCATCAAAGTCGGTTTGTCGACCAAAGTCAGAATAGTCAACAATAGCTATACCATCACTATGTGTTGCCGACTTAGTTATGTCAGTATCAACATAACCCGCAATCACTTCGTGACCATCAAAGTCAGCCACACCAGGCTCAATAATAAGGTAACTGATGTCTGTCATAGCGATATCATTAGGGTATTCAGAGAGGTTAACTGTCGCTTTGTTAATGACTACTGAGCTTGAGTCGGAGGTAAGTGCGGAGGTAATGACTAATGTTGCTGGCTTATCTAAGTCTGGATCAACCGTATCCACAGTAGGCATAACGAATACTAATGGAGCAAAATCGTATTCTTTTGTGAAGTCAATGGTACACGGCATCGATGAACACTGCTTAGTACCAAATTCATATTGAGCGTCGTTTGAGTAAGTAGGAGGCGTCACATCTTCTGCTACACAGTCGAATTCATCAACCCCATCACCGACACCAACAATGTTACCGTTTTTAATTGCGGTATTAGACTGTTCGATAAACTCCCAATTACTAGACCCTGCATCGCGTCGATAGTAATAACTCATATCGTTATTAGCATCATGATCAAAGCGCAGTTCGTAAGAAGAGCCCGTCGTTAACCCCTGTTCGTTAAAAATGAATTCAGGATCTGCGTTCGGATTTTGGGTATACCAAAGTGTTTCATAGCGTTGGTTGCCACCTGAGTTAGTAAAGTAAAACTCTTGGTAAGAGCTACTTCCTGTGACTGTCATTGTTGCGACAAAATCTTTGTTGCCTTGAACCCCACAACTATTTGAAGGAAGTGAGTCGGGAAGCTCCCCTACGAGCTGAGCGTTGTCATAAATTTTTAGAGTATTAGTTGTCACTGTACCAATGAGAGTGACATTTTCTGCAATTTCCAAAAAGCCTTTGCTAAAAAAGTGCCCTTTGAAGCTACTATTCCCTTTCAAACTCACAGTTTCACTTGTTCTTGCAACAACAACCAAAGTTGCACCGTTATTGGCAACAATCTTTCCACTTGATTGCACTGTCATTTTATCTACATAGAGGGTGACATCTCCGTTGATGGTCAATGTACTTCCATCTAATTTAACTTCCTCGCCCGTTGCATCATAAATTCCGGCAGATAACGTTTTACTGCCATCTATTGTTATTTCTTGAGCACCATTAGGGACAGACCAATTTGGTTGATCAATCATGAGACTGTTAACTCCAACACAGTCTCCACTACTACAAGTATCAGTGTCATCCCCATCATTAGTAATCTTGTTATTTTTATAGCCAAGCTGATTTCCATTAAGTGCATTTAGAATCGGCTTACTGGACAGCAATTCTGCCGTTGCGCTATTACTCCATGTCTGAGCAGCTGTTTTGGGTAGCTCATCAACGGGGAAATAAGCTGCTGTAGCTGTAAATGATAAGCCGAATGTAATCATTGCTATTGTTCTAAGGAATAATATTTTCATAAGTCCACTACTCCTTAACCCAGACTTCTTGCGTTCTCTGAACATAGTTAATACCCGTTCCACAAATGGCCGAGCTTTCAACTTTATAAAACCTTACGCCATCAAGCTCCCCAATGAAGCCGCATGTTGATTCGATTGTTGAACAGTTCTTATGTTGAGAAGCTAATTGCTGCAATGCACTCTCTACACTTTCCCATCGAGCGGGTTCATCAATGCATGTATCAGCCACAACCTCAGAGACTGAATTAAGTGGGTACATATGGGTTAATACCAACTCATTTGCTGAATGCGAGAGTAACCATGCTTGTGTACCCAATGCATCACGTGTGAGTGCGTCGCTGTTTGACCATTCCATTCGTGTTAATGCGGTCCCTAAAAAACCCATCACGACCAATACAAATATGGCAATAATATATACCGTTCCCGACTGTTTACGTCGTCCATTAAGTAATCCACTTCTACGGGACATTCAGCACCTGTATATCTTGTTGGAAACTCGTTTCTTCATCATCATTTGTAAAGGTAACGTCTATATGTACAACACCACCACGCTGTAGGGTTGGCGCGTCGTAACTGATGCCTCCTCCGGTTACGCTATCGGCAACTTGAGTCGTATTTCTAACAATCGCCTCACTTGAAAAGTTTAAACAATAAGTAACGAGGTCTTTATAAATATAGTGTCGATTTGCAATAGATTCACTAGCAAGAGGCTGGTCTAAAGTAATTGTGGTACTGGCACCCGATAGCGTTATAGCGATATTACTGTCTGTAAAGTCACTCTGTTGACTTGGATTGATAATCATAAACAGATCATCATAAGTTGCCGGAGGGTTATCATTACCTACTAAAAAAGAGAGGCTTAGGTTGTCGGCCGATGATACCGAGTAAAAACCTGAATAAAGAATAGGGTAAAAGGAGACGCAGATATCTGTTGTTCCCGAAACTTCAATACTATTAGGCACCGAGTGGCGTATTTCTCGTGATATTTTCTCTAGAATAAACCTTGCTTGGGTCTGTAACCGCTGCCTATCTACGGTATCACTGTAGCCTTTCATGCCAAGCTCTAGAAACCCTGCAATACCCAGAACCAAGATCCCACCAATAATGATGGTCATAACCATTTCAATTAAAGTGAAGCCATTACGTTTCATCAGTAATTACCTCGGTAGCCAATGAAACTGTAATCGCCCCACCGGCCTGCTTGTATCGATAGCGTTATTTTTTTCATTGTGGTGATTGTGGCTACTTCATCATAAGAGCTAGGGTCGACATAAGTTACTGCCACAATAACAATAAAGTTTTTATATTGGTCTGAAGAGTCATTACCAAGGATATCGGTTAGGTCATATTCTGGTGTTGCGCCCGAACAGTCTGAGCTATTTGTACCTTTCCAGCAGCCTAAATAATCATCTACATCGTTAAAGCTCTCTGGGTCACTTTCCCCTGTATCTGCACCAAAATCTACAGTGTTAGTACAACTGTTTGTTGGATTATCAACATGAGGTACTAAAGCAGGCTCTCCACAACGTACATTCCCCCCATCAAAATCACTCCAATGATCAAATCCACGCGCTAAAATCTGACTCAACATACTTTGCCCTAAAGTAACTGCACGTGTTTGATATTGAGATGCGGCCGAACGCTCTATTTGCGGGTAGAGAAAACTGGTAAGTGTCACCATGGCAAAGCCCATTATGATGATCGCGATTATGCTCTCTATGAGGGTAAAGCCTTTAACTTGCCTCATAAGCAGGTACCGCCATACACATACCCTTGAGAGTTAATGCATACATTCGCTTCACTTTGCCCAGCGGTAATTGTTATATCAACACCACCACTCACGACTTCTAATGGGTTACCTAGCAAATCAAAAGTAATGTTAGATATGACAGGTACGGTGCTAAAAGAGACTTGATCAACGGCAACAACATCACTGCGAGAGCTTGAGTCGCTCTCACTACAACCACTCGAACTGCCAATACAACTTGAGGTAGCAGTAATTCGGCTTCGCAGACAAAGCTCTCTTAATTCGGAATTCGCAGGGGTAAGGTCTTCACAGTAGTTATAAAGGTCGGGAATATTGGTTTGAATACGATTTACTTGAACTTGGCGGATCACAGAGATGATTTGTTCTTGAGCGGTAAAAGCAGAAAAGCTAGAGACTCCTAGATATCGACTGCCCGCATACACAGAGACGATTGCAATCAATAAGATAACAACAATAAGCTCAACTAATGTAAAACCTTGCTGCTTTGAGCTATCTTCACCCATGAATCACCTAAGCAATGACAATAAACACATATAAACTAAGTATTTAATATTATAGCAATAAATATTTAAACTATTATATTCAGCACTTAAATTTATGACGGGATTAAAAAAGGCCAGCTGCGCTGGCCTTTTTTACCGTATCAGATATTAACAACCATTCGGGAATACTGTAGTAGAGTAAATATTACTTGCATCTGCTTGTGTATAACGAACATAACAGTTTCCATCAGTTACTGCCGAAACATCTGAGCCTGATGAAATAGCATCATCATCTTTAAAAGTTGTGTAGTAACTAGAGCCGTCAGCAACAGAACTCCAGTCTGAATTCAAACCAACAACAGCTTCTCCAACTCCAGAAGATGTAGCTAATGGATAACCATAAATAGTTAAAATACCATCGACATCAGTGCCAGTAGAAGCACTTGCCGTTTCATCACCATTGATTGCTGCTTTACCATACACAATACCAGCAGCGCCATCGAGCGCGCCTTTTAAGCCTTGTAGCGATGATTTACGTGCATCATTCTGTAAGTTCAAGAAACGAGGTGCTGCAGTAACTGCAAGAATACCTAGAATAACAATTACCACCACTAGCTCTATCAGGGTGAAACCGCCTTGTTTTTTCATGCTTAATTCTCTCTATGTTTTAAATAAATAATGCAGAATTACTGCAAGGTTACGGTCACACGACCTGTTTCAATTTCATAAACAAACTCATGATCAGTGCCACCTTCTTGCTGTATATAAGTACAAGTGTAGTCTGTGTCATTTGCTTGAGCTGAATACTTCACATTAGAATCTGTTTCAGCGTTCTCCACCGTATCGACTTTAGGTGGGTTCTGTAACAAATTATCCATTAAATCAATACAATGTGCATCAGTTAATGTTGATGGAAATGCGCCACCGCCCGTATTTAGCGCAAATGGGTAACCATCACGAAAACCCGTATCTTCGCCAGCGTTGGTGCTTGAGCGAGTGAGCCAAAAATCAACACCGTCATAATTCACGGTGTTGTATTTTTCATTACTGATGGTTTCTGATGGCCTTGCTTCTGCTTCCCATTGGGCGCGAGCAGAAAGTACACCTGTCGCATAACCACCAGCAACACCTTCAATACTGGCTTTTTTTGCTTCGTCAGTTACATCTAGAAAGCGTGGCAGTGCAGCAACTGCGAGTAGCCCCACCACAACGATGACGACAACAAGCTCCACTAAAGAGAAACCAGATTGTTTATTGTTCATTTTATCACTCACTTTATTCGTATGGCGTATTATACGGTAAAATTATTCACTTGCTATCAATAACGCGTCAAAAATTACGCTTTCGTTAAAATATCGACGCTGACCGTAAACCTGTCATTAACTATTTGAATAACAATAACTTGATTGCTGGAATAGATATACCTACATTGATATTTCAGGTTATCGTCATCACTTTCCAGTCGGTCTTGGGCTAACTCTAAATCTCGATTATCTGGGTATAAAACCTGTAGCCAAAATGAACAACTAGCTTGTTGATTTTGATCGATAGGCATTACCCAACCCGCTTTACTCATCGTTAACGTTGTGCCATCTATTAACAGTTTAGGTGGTTGTTGGTTTAACAACCACTCCTGCTTATAATAACTGGCACGTTCGACAATTCTTTTGCTCGCAACAAGAAGTCCTGTGTCACTCGCTTCCTCGTCGACCTTCTGCCATGCCAACATAAAACCCATGATCAAGATAACAATAATCAAAAACCAGATAACAAATTGAGAGCGTCCATTTTCCACAGCTCAATTATCCTTTCATTGCATCTAACATGCCCCACATTGGTAAGAATATACCCAATGCTAGAACCAAAACCATGCCTGCGACTATCACCAATAATATTGGCTCGATCCGCGCAGTTAACGTTTTAAGGTCGTACTCAACTTCTCGATCATAAAAGTCTGCGACCTCTAATAGCAGCTCATCAATTCGCCCGGTCTCTTCACCAACCGAGATCATTTGAATAACCAAAGGGGTAAATATATTGGCATTAATGGCGGTAGACGAAATCGTCGTACCCGCTTCAATCGCTGATTTCATCTCAAGTAACTTTCTCTCCAGAAATTTATTATCTAGTGCTTCAGCTGAGAGTGCTAACGATTGATTCAGCGGTACCCCCGCTTTGAGCATCAAGGCAAAAGTTCGAGAAAAACGAGATAACTGTGCTCGATTTACAATATCACCCACAATAGGCATCCGTAATCGAATCAGATCCCATCGCTCACGTCCCGCTACGGTATTTACCCACGCTCTGAACGCAAATAACAGCCCAACCATGACACCGATCATTAAAGCCCAGTAATTGACAAAGAAATCCGACATCCCAATTAAAATACGAGTAGGTAATGGAAGATCAACACCAAAACGACCAAACATCGTAGCAAACTGAGGGATCACTTTGATATTGAGAATAAACAACGCGACAAGAATAAAGCTAATAACGAACGTTGGATAACGCATCGCGGTTTTAATTCGTTTACGTGTTTCAACTTCTTGTTCGTAGTACCCGGCAAGCTGCAGTAGAGCTTGATCAAGTCGACCTGTATTTTCACCAACACTGATCATCGAAACAAACAAAGGGCTAAACACTTTAGGGTGCAACTGCATTGATGCCGATAAGCTACGACCATTAGTCAGCTCTGCGGCCACTTCTTCCAACGCTTCTTTAAGTTGCTTATTCGCACAGTTTTGCGTTAACCCTTTCATCGAGCGTAATAGAGGCACACCCGCTTTGGTTAAGCTATAGAGCTGACGACAAAAAATAACTAAGACTTCGAGTGGAACGGCAGGAACGAACAGGGTTTTCAGATCGAAATCGAATGAAAAGCTCTTACCACCAACGGATATTGAGGTCGGGATAACCCCTTTGTTCATTAACGATTCCGCCGCTAACTCTTCAGTTGCCGCTTCAACTTGCCCCGTGGCTTTGCTGCCATCGGAGTTACGTCCGTGATACTGATACGTTGGCATATCTTTCCCAAATTAACATTGCTTTCCTACATTAATATTGCTTTGCTGATGCCAGATGCATCGCCTTCACTAAGGTTCATTACTTCATCAAGGCTAACGACACCTTGCAATGCAAGCTCCATTGCTGACGCAAGTAATGGCTTATAATTTTCAGAGCTTCGAGCCGCATCGGCAAAACCGACAGCGTCATTTGCACGCAATGCGTCCATCATTTCCTGTTCTAGCTCTAGCATTTCAAACACACCAATTCGCCCTCTGTAACCAGTCAGGTTGCAATTTTGACAACCGCTACCACGAGAGAAATTGGCCTGTGTTTGGTTAGGGAATCGAACTGCGAGCCATTGTCTTCTAGCTTCATCAACATCTTCTTCAACTTTACAGTCGGTACATATTTTCCGAACAAGACGCTGTGCTACGACGGCGCGTACGGCACTGGCAACGAGGTAACCCGGTGCGCCCATATCCATCATGCGAAGAGCACTGTCTACTGCATCATTCGTGTGCAAAGTACTTAATACTAAGTGACCTGTTAGTGCAGCTCTTAATCCGATTTCTACTGTCTCTTGATCACGCATTTCCCCTACTAAGATTATGTCGGGATCTTGACGAAGAAAGGTTCTTAATATGGTTGAAAAGTCGAGATTGATCTTAGTATTAACCTGAACTTGGTTCACTCGTGGTAAGCGATATTCCACCGGATCTTCCACGGTAATGATCTTTTTTCCCGGCTCATTTAGCTCAGACAATGCACCATAGAGTGTAGTCGTTTTACCGGAACCCGTTGGTCCTGTTACCAAGATCATGCCATGAGGTCTTTTAAGCTGCTTGCGAAGTTTATCTAACAGCTCAGTAGGTAATCCAGACTCTTCAAGCTTTCTCACCCCAGATGATTGGTTAAGTAAACGCATAACGACCGACTCGCCATGCTGAACTGGCATCGTAGACATACGAATATCAACCGACTGCCCTTTGGTTCGAATATTAAAACGGCCATCTTGTGGTAAGCGTTTTTCTGATATATCCAAGTTTGCCATCAGCTTTAAACGAAGTACTAGCGCGGATGCGATATTAACTTCATTAAGCAGCGTTTCATGAAGCACACCATCAATACGCTGACGCAAACGCAGCACATTGGCGTCTGGTTCAATATGAATATCAGACGCACCCATTTGAATCGCATCTTCAAACAGTGAGTTAATCAGCTTAACAACGGTTACTTCATCGCTGTCGGTGTCGTCATCAAGAATATTAATATCAAACGCATCATTAACTTGGTGCTCTGCCTGCAGCTGCTCGGCAAACGAAGCGATCTCTTTAGTACGACGATAATAGCGGTCGAAGCCATCAACAAGTTGGCTTTCAGGTGCAATAACAAACTCAAGGCTAAATTTTGACAGTTGACCTAACAGTGCCTCTTGGGCAAAAAGATCAGCAGGATCACTCATGGCAATACGCACGGTATCGCCATTACGTGAGATCACCAACGCACGTAAACGACGGGCATGAACCTCTGGCAAGAGCTGTACGGCATCAACGTCAATATTAGCTCGACTTACGTCTATCAAAGGAAGAGCCAGCTGCTGAGATAAGAACGTCAGCATCTGATGCTCAGATAAGAAACCAAGCTCAATCAGCATAGCCCCCATTTTTCGGCCAGTACTTTTCTGTGCAGCTAACGCTTGTTCAATTTGAGATTCGGTAACGATGCCTTCTTCAACCAGCAAATCACCAAGACGTTTTCGAAGCTTAATTTGCACTGCTACTCTCCTCTTTTGAGCTGCTACTCTCTAGAGAAGTCAGCAACTTTATTCGTTCTCGTACAAATGTCTGTGATTGTCTTGATAGACCCACTTTCGTCAGAGCCTGTTCATAAGACTCTTTCGCCTTTGGCATATCCGCATTTCGTTCTTGTTGGATGGCCAATCCCAGCCACCAGCGCGCATTGCTATCTTCGACTACAACAAGCTGTTGGTATGTTTCTAAGGCGATATCATCAAGGTTATTTCTTTGTGCTAGCGCTGCTCTTAATGATAAATAATCAACACTCGGATTATGGTTCAAATGGATGAGAGGTGTTAATGCTGCTTCATGCTGCTGCTCTTTAATGAGCAGTTTTGATAAAGCAATACGAATGACTTCACTGTCATTATCGATTTTTATGCCATCTTGGAGTATTTCAAATGCTTGACGGGCATCCCCTTTACCGTAATAAAGTGCCGCCAACTGCTGACGAATATTCTCGTTTCTAGGGGTGTATCGAAGGGCTTCTTTGTAACTACTTAACGCTTCATCGATATTATTACTATCAATCGCCTTACGAGCTCGTTGCTCGGCCTTTTCAGCCAATTGCGCAGGTGTTAGCTCGACTTGCTCAATGATAACCGTATTCGGTTTTGAAGCTACTGACGCTTGAACTGGTGTCGGCGATAAGGTTTTAGTTTTAACCACTGGCTGAGAATTACTAGCCAATAACAGTGGCTTGTCTAATATTTCATTTTCAACAGGTTTAACTTGTGCAGCCTTTGGCAACTCTTTAATGGTTGATTGAGTCGCTGTAGCAACAGCCAACGGCTGATCGACTTTCTTCACTTGCTTAGATTGTGTTATTTGCTCGGATTGAGAACGTTGCTTAGCTTGATCGACGGGATCTGGATTCTTTTCAACAACCTCACTAGATGCCTGATAAATGGTCACTTGCTCTGAAGAACCTTTCGATACTGAAGCACTCGCAACTTTGGTTGCCAGACTTAATTCTGCCTCTTCACTTCTCTGATTATCGACTTCCAAAGCAACTGGTTCAGAAGTTAATACGATCTGCTCAATAGTGTCTGACTGCTGAGATACCGCCCAGCCACCAAGAGCCAAACTAATTGAAAACCCGCCAATAATCCAAGGTAGTACCGGGCGAGGCTTCACTTTGTTAATTTGAGCTTTTTCAATCTTAATCTCTGCGCTTTGAGCTTTAACTGTGAGCTCTGATAACGCTTGATTGATGGTACTCATGAGTGACTCCATCCCCATAAAAATGGGGCTTTAAATTTTGGTTTACAGCTATCAAATGTATCGTAGATAGCGCTATAAACATGATTAGTATTTACTTTCGATGCATTAACACCAAAAGCCAAAATCAGTGCTTTATGACAAATCTGATTGATCAGTCGAGGGTTTCCGTTACTTGCTCGCCAAATCGCTTTTTTGAGAGAAAGGCTGAACAAGCTTTCACAACCGGCACTTCGTGTTAGACGAGTATCAATATACGCAACGCTCTCGTCGGGAGATAATGGCCGTAACTTAGCGTTAAACGTAATACGCTGACGAAATTGGCGTAAATGATGCTGTGTTAAACGTTCATCAAGCTCTGGCTGACCTATCAGTACAATATTAAGGAGCTTGTCTTGCTCTGTTTCCAAATTTCCAAACAGCCTTAATACCTCCAAGGCTTCATCGGATAAAGCCTGCGCTTCATCAACGATTACAACAGTTTGTTTGCCTGACTTTGAAAGTGCAATCAACTGCTCTTGAATTTTATCAACAACGGATACCGAAGATTGAATACTCAGACCTAATTCACTGGCAACAGCCAGACGAAGTTCTTCACCCGTTAATACTGGATTTGGAAGGTAGACTAATTCAACACTCTCTTTTAAGTGGTTAATCAGCATTCGGCAAACCATGGTTTTACCTGAGCCAACCTCGCCAGTGACCTTAATAACCCCTTCACCCATAGTTAGCGCAGCCGTCACCATTTGAATGGCTTCGTAGTGAGGCTCTAACCCCAAAAACAGACCTGTGTTTGGGGTTAAATGAAATGGATACTGGCTAAAACCAAAATGTTCAAGATACATTATTTACTCGGAACCTAACCTTGCTCGAAATCTGATGATCTTAAGATCAAAGCTAATGAAGGCCACTCGGCTAAATCACCGATTACTTTGAATCAGGGAACCACTCTTGCAATATGTCACGTGAGCGCTCTAGCTCTTTTTGCCACGTATTTACACCAACAACCGTCGGTCTAAGTAGTATCACCAATTCAGTTTTCTGAGTGAGTTCAGTGGTATTTCTAAACAGATGCCCAAGCGCTGGAATATCACCAAAGAACGGAACTTTAGATACTTGCTCAAACGTGTTGGACTTCATCAAGCCACCAATCACGACCACATCACCATCACGAGCCCGAATAATAGAATCAGATTCACGAATTGAACTTTGGGCCAACGGCAAACTAATGGTTGTATTACCGTAACCAATTTCTTTGACCTGCTCGGTTACATCAATGACGGCAGGGTGAACATGCAATAGCACATTTCCTTCATCATCAATCTGTGGTGTCACATCTAATGAGATACCTGAGAAGAATGGCGTTAGTTCAACTTCTGGAGATGCTTCAGAATTATCACCGCTACCGACTACACTGGAGAAATCCGTCACGTAATACTCATCAGTACCGACTTTTATCACCGCTTTTTGATTATTAGCCGCAGTAACTCTAGGGCTTGAAAGTACATTCAAGTCGCCTTGGGTATCCATAAAGCTCAGAACGGCTTCAAAGCTGCCATCGGAAATCGTTACATTCGTTTGACCACCCAATAAACTACCAATCGAATCTAACCCAGGAAGCGCGGCGGCGCCCAATCGGTCAATCACAACCTTGCCATCACCCATCGAGATATTTGACCAGTTAATCCCTTGTTGATAACCGTCATTAAGAGTGACTTCTAGGATCTTCGCTTCCAAGATAACCTGACGCTGCAAGCGCTCTTGGGACACGCTCAAAAAGTGTCTTACTTCTCTAATCGCATCAGGGTACGCTCTTACGGTAATCACACTGGCTTGTGGCGTAACAACAACACTTTGCCCATCACCACTGCCAATTAATTGAGAAACCGCCGTCACTAACTGAGGCCAAAAGTCACTTTCACTGATCGTTTCTATTTCAGTCCCGCCTTTTGAACTCGTCGTTGATGAGCCTGACGAACTTGAAGAAGAACTGGATGATGAAGAAGATGAAGACGAGCCACTGTCAGTGTTGGTAATCGTGCCGGTAGTGATCGATGTTAATGAACGACCTTTTCGCTGCATCTGCAAGTAATCAACAGGAATGGTAACGGTACGAATACCAGAAGGGTAAACCTGAATCACCTTCCCTTTTCGCTCAACTTCATAGCCGTACATATCACGAACAACCGATAAAACTTCATCTAAAGTGACATCTGATAAATTAACAGTAATAAGACCTTTTACAGAGGGATGAATCGCAGCGCTGTAGTCTGTCCCCTTAACTAAACTGGCAAAAAAGGTGCTGGCTTCAACACCATCAGCACGGATTCTAAACCGCTTAACATTGCCTTTAGCAGCCAGACTCACACCATCAATGTTTGGCATAAGATCTTGCTGAACAGAGGCCGGCAATTCATTAAGCTTTAGGCTATTGGCTTCATTGATCGCTTCATTAAGGGCAGATTTTGCCTCAACAGGATCACGGTGACCCATAGAGCACCCTGCAAGAGTTACGATAGCGATAGCAATTACGATTTTGCGCATAGAATTATTATTACCTTAATTCTTAATATCTAACGAGAATAGCTCTAATGTCCAAAGCTTACTCCCGCGTACTAAAGTCACGTTTTCATCTGAAATCTGACGGACTTGATATCCATTTAATTTATCTCCCTTCTCAACAACACTGTTATTAAGAACGGCATTACATCGGCCAACTTCATCACAAGCGATGCTCTTAAGCGTGGGCAACCGATAGGTGATGGTTCTTTTCGCTGTCGACGTTGATTTCGCAGGCTTTTCCCATCCTAAGGGGGCAGTTGGATCTTGCCCTGCCATGCGTGTTTTGTCTGCTGCAGGCTGCTTTTCTGTTGAAGCAAGAGCCTGCTGTGCGAAGGAAGGTGCACTTCCTAACGCGAGGGCAACGAATAGCATTATTCTCAATGTCATGTTCTGTTAGCCCCCTATAAACTCTTTACGAGCTCCTAAAGTGTAGACTTCCATAATCAGTCGCGCTTTAGGGTACTCTTCAACCTGATAATGGAAACTGCGCCAATAGTATTTCGCAGGCATCGCTTCTAACGCTTCTAGGTAAGTCAAAATATCAAAATAGCTGCCGGTAACTTCAATTCTTACCGGGTGTATGAAATAGCCAGTCTCTTGCGACTGTTTCTTAACAATGGATTCAGCACCCAGCGTTTCTAAAGAGACAAGATGAAGACGTTTACTTTCAGACAGCACATTTTCAAGTAACAAGGTCATCTGTGTCGGAGAAATTAGCGTATCAATAACCCCAGACAGCTCATGAGAGAGATCTTGGCTCTGTTTGAGTAACTTTTTGAACTCAATATCGATCTCTTTATTGGGATCTTTTCTTAACTTAGCTGTTAAAACCAGTGTTTCACCTTGCATGCGCTGAATATCAGCCTTGGTGATCATTAATTGGTGATTCAGTTGATTACTTTTTTTCATCGCAGGCTCAAAGACGAAAGTAAACATCACCAACGCAGTAACGATAAAACCACCGATTGAAATCAACCATTTTTCACGCCCAGACAACTGCTCAAATTTGTTTTCAAGCTGAACTAGTGTTTGATTCATCGTTTTACATCCCCTTGCGTTAACAACTCGAATGTAATGATGTTTTGTTCATTTCTGCCAATTTTTAGTTTTTCAAAGGTTCGCCCTATCAAGTTTAGCTCTTGCCTAAATTGATGAACCCAGTTCGGTACAGCTTCTGCATTTCTTGCTAAGCCTTGTAAATTGAGCTGTTGACTGTCGATCTGAATTTTAATCAGCGAAATATCTTTTCTACCAAGTGTAGCCAATGAAGCCATCACACCGGAATACCCTTGCCTTTGAGATTGATCATAATCACCGATCGCTCTCAATGAGTCACGATGAGACTGAATTTCAAGTTTAAGCCTTGCGACTGCCGCAACTTTATCCGGTGACGGTATATGGCTTTCGAGCTGTTTTCGTAACTCAGCTGACTCTTGCGACAGTACTTTTGCCTGTTGCTTCTGATCCGTCAACTCAACTTGCAACTGTTGCGACTGATAGTAATAAAAACCACTGAGTGAAAGCAGTATCGCGGCGACAGCAAACCAAGAGAGCGCCACATTCTGAAAAGTGAAGTACTGTTTCTTTGGCCTTAGGTGTGCGGGGTAAAGATTAATATGTTCAGCAGGTACATCGATGGCTGCTATAGATAACAATTCGCCAGAGGAGGTAGCGTCTTCTGATAGCGGCTTAACTTTTACGTTTAGTCGTTCATCTAGCGCCAGTGCTAACTCTTGCTGATCTTCTTCATCACAACAGGTAAAGAGTGTATGTAATGGTATGCCTTTTAGCTGAGAAGAGAGGTAGTCAATTGAACGTTGTAGTTCAAGTGCCATTCCGTCTAACTGCAATGCAGAGCTTGCGGTGCCTGTTAATGGTGAAGCAACATTACGTATTGTGCGCTGAAACACGCATTTGCTTTCATGAAAAGCACTGATTTTATAACTGCCGCGAACACTGCGCTGAAGCAATAAATAGCTATTCTGCTCTTGTGATGTTGCGCCCCAGACGTCATCTTCAGTAATGACCTCACCCAATAAGCAACTCTGCTTAGTCAGTAGCTGGGTAAGTTCGGCTATGATTGATTTTTTTATGACATAAGTTTGGATCTTATTGCCATTAGGCAATCGGAATGCATCTGCCACAATCTCAGTCACTTTTTCAGTAACTAAGTCTTTTAATAGAAATGGAAGTGCGACTGACCACTCTTCTTGTGGAATGTTGGGCGTTTCGATTTGATAAGTTTGATAAAGAGTAGAGTTGAGAACAACACTTACCGTTACACCTTCAACAGCGTGTGTTTTTAAACTCGTCGCAAGCACCTGTGTCCAGCTGCTATTTTCAAGCGAAACTTTAGGCAAAGTGAATGTTGGATGCGCTGAAAAATAGATAGCATCCGGCTGCACTATCGCTAGTAAACTAGAGTGCTCGCTCTTTTTCGGTTTAAATTTATCTATGAGTGACTTAATTTTCATCTACCAATCACTTTAATGTATTGTTCGCCATCGATTTCGTCGACCCGGCTTTATTTTATTTGAATTCACAGTAGGCGCTTTTTCATTTATTTTAGCCCATACTTCTGATTCTGTATCAAAAAGGCGACCTTGCACGCCATGAACACCGAGATCTATTAGGGTTTTATGCTCAGGTTTACTTTCGACACCAACCGCAATGACCTTCGTTTTTCCACCGCTGCATGCACCAATAATACTTCGTACAAAGAGTTGGTTTTCATCTCTTTGATCGATTCGTTTAATTAGGCTTCGGTGTAACTTAAGGTAATCGACATTCAAGTCTTTTAAGTAGTGCGTACTGACTATTGTTCGTCCTGCTTGACCAACAATAACTTTACAACCTAGACCAGAGAGCATTCGTATCACAGGTCGCATGTAATCTAAGTGCTTAACTAACCGCCCTTCAGCAAATTCAAAACCAAGTTGTGAACGCTTCTGAGATGTCAACTGCAATAATTCATTCCTCAGCCATTTAAAGTTATTTTTATCCGAAAATGGTTGAACATGAAGGTTTACAGAATAACATAGGCTTAAAGGAGATTGTTTCACATATGCTACTGTTTTTCGAAGCATTTCTCGATCTATTTTGTGTTGATATCCAACCTGCTCAAGTGCAGCATTAAACCTTGATGCCTTCAGTATCCCTTTCTCTGGATCATCGATTCGAGCAAATAGTTCTTGATGAATTAACTGCAATTCATTCCTGTCTGTTTGCAGGTAACAAGATTGAGCGTAAACACGAAGATTTTCTTGAGTCAGGGTTTGATCAAACAGAGTACGCCATCGAACACTGCCTCGATCTTCTTTCTCGATATTAGCCTTACTAAAACGGGTCCAAGTATTAATTTGCTGCAGTTGAGCACTTTTTAATGCCACCTCTGCCTCATCCATAATCTTTCCTTGGCGATCACCCTCTCTAAACAAGGTCACCCCCATATGGCACCAATTATCTTTATCGATAGGAGAAGGTGGAGAGAGCTTTTCTAATTGTTTCATACACGCGTTAACAAGGTGAGTGACTTCTTTACTGCCCTGATGTGGTACGAATATAGCGAAGTCAGAGCTGAAATACCGAGATAGTAGTACATCAGGATAACGTTGAATTACACTGTTTAATGCCTCAGCTAATTCGACAATAAAATCATCACTAACACTTTTTCCATTAAGCTCTTTAACGTCTTCCCAATCATCAATTCTAAGTAATATCACAGAGCCGTAAGCTCCACTTTCATGTAGTACCGACTCTAGTTTACTGTCAAAAAGCACACGGTTAGCCGTCCCGGTTAGTTGATCCAGAAAAGTTTGGGTACGAATAAACGTATCGAAGCGACTGCGCTCTTGCCTGGCATCTTGCAGCTCTTCGATTAAGCAGTCTAATGCTTCACTCGCGGTGTAGGGCCACTCTCTTAAGTCCCCCTTTGCATGTTGCTCAACACGTCCGGCTAAAATCATTCTGCCACGCTCTTCAAGAAGCTCAGAGCCAATAAGTTGTTCTTTCAGCCACTTAACGCCTCTGATCAAGCAAAAAATAATTAGGCCAACAGCCAGAGTGATCGTCCACAATGCACTAAAAGAGTCGGTATAACCTAAATAAGGGGGAACAGCTTTGAATTTTATTTGGTAGCCGTTGTTTCTTTCGAGTGAATATTCCCTGCTATATAACCGAGTCGGGTCGACGCGAGAGGCGGTATCTTTAAATCGATAAATAATACCGGCACTAGAAGAGAGTTCCATTTCGACAATGCGAGATGCTTGTAACATCTTGGGCATCCATCGCTGCATAGACTGCGCAGCTTCTGGATCTGACATTTCTTTATCAACGACTGTAACAATGCCATCTAGATAGTGGGAGAGATACTCTTGGCCAATCTTTTTGAACGTCAGCGTCCCACCAATGAACAGTATAAAGGTCGCACTGATAACAATGATGGTAACAAATGCCACCAACCGGGTACTGAGCTTTAAGGTAGGGGTAAACCTCATAAAGTTAGAGTTCCTTTCTATATTTTCTTCAACGGCACAAAATTGATGGCTGCAATTGAGAGATAAGTCATTTATCTCTTTGCTCACTATATAAAAAAGCCGCGATAATCGCGGCTTTTTTCAACATTTTTTCCCTTAGAACGGGATGTCATCGTCAAAATCCATCGGCGGCTCATTATATTGTGGCTGAGCTTGCTGAGGAGCTTGTTGTTGAACTGGCTTATGCTGAGGTGCTGCTTGAGGCTGCTGCATTGCTGGTTGCTGCTGCTGTTGCTGTTGCATAGCAGGTTGCTGAGGTTGACCCCAGTTATTGTTTTGCTGCTGATTCTGTTGGCCTGCACCGCCACCTTGACCACGACCACCTAATAATTGCATTTGGCCTGTTGGCCACTGAACAACAACTTCAGTTGAGTAACGATCTTGACCGCTTTGATCTTGCCACTTACGAGTCTGTAATTGACCTTCAAGATAAACTTGAGAGCCTTTACGTAAGTATTCACCAGCAATTTCAGCCGTTTTGCCAAATAACACAACACGGTGCCACTCTGTTTTCTCACGCTGTTCGCCAGATTGCTTATCGCGCCAAGTTTCAGAGGTTGCAACGGTAATATTTGCAATCGCACTACCATTGGCGGTGTATTTAACCTCAGGATCTTGCCCAAGGTTACCCATAATGATGACTTTATTTACGCCACGGCTTGCCATGTTCTGCTCCGTTTAAATGATGTCTTTGGAAAAGTTAAGTGCGGTAGGATAACACGCTTTATCACGGGTACAAATGGGATTAAATAATCCATCGCCTTCTCAACAATATCATCGAATTAATTTACTGATTTTTAGAGGTTCTTCAAATTCACAGTTGCTGATAAATGCCTAGATTACTCAGCAATATGAAACCAGACGCAAAAGAACAGTCTATTATTCGGTATATCTAGCTCTTGCCCACAATTTGCTTCATTTTAGTCTAAAAAATAACGTCATAATAAAAGCAAAGGGCTTAAGTCATGAAGAAAGCAGATTACACCAGAACTATCTATTTTTTATGTGAAGATAAAAGTGCTGACTATCCACACGTCGATAAGTTACAGCAGGCTCTATCTATAGAGATCCCTAAGATCCAGCCAGAGGATCTAATGGAAGCAAGCCCTAAACATCGCCACAAAATACTTCTTATTGACTATCAAGCGCATAAATTACTTCAACAACAGGTCCGTAACTTACCGATTGCAGATAAGAACTTTGAAGTGATCATCTTCAACCTCAATAAACGTCTAACGACGGATGAACTTCTCTATTTTGGTAACTTAAAAGGGTTGTTTTATACCTATACTAGCGTCGATGATATTGTCCGTGGGCTAGGAGAGATAATTAATGGTCAAAACTGGTTACCAAGAAAGGTCGCCAGCCAACTACTGCACTATTATAGGCATGTGATAAATAGTAATACCGCGCCAGTCATCGTTGACCTAACCTCTCGAGAGCTGCAAATATTGCGCTGCCTGCAAAACAGTTCATCCAATATTCAAATAGCGGATAGCTTATTTATTAGCGAGTTCACCGTAAAATCGCACCTTTATCAGATTTTCAAAAAACTTTCTGTTAAAAACCGTGTTCAAGCGATAGCATGGGCGAATCAAAATTTGGCGTCTTAATTTAACCAAACGATATCAATTCATTACTTGTTCAACGACGGTTAATAAATCCGTCGTTGAAAGCATGTTATCTTTGCGCCAAATGACTATTTATACTGAATTTCAAAGGGTTTTATCATGATCAAAAAGTGCCTTTTCCCAGCAGCAGGCTACGGAACTCGCTTTCTTCCTGCTACTAAATCAATGCCAAAAGAGATGATGCCAGTGGTGAATAAACCATTGATCGAATACGGCGTCGAAGAAGCAATTCAGGCTGGTATGGATGGCATGTGTATCGTTACAGGTCGTGGTAAGCACTCACTTATGGATCACTTTGATAAGAACTACGAGCTTGAACATCAAATCAGCGGTACCAATAAAGAGGAGCTGCTGTTCAACATTCGTAAAGTAATCGACAGTGCAAGCTTCACTTACATTCGTCAGCAAGAGATGAAAGGTCTTGGGCACGCCATACTGACTGGTCGTGAACTCGTTGGCGATGAACCCTTTGCCGTCGTACTAGCCGATGATCTTTGTGTTAATGAGCAACAAGGTGTATTGGCACAAATGGTCGCGCTTTATAAGCAGTTCCGCTGTTCAATCGTTGCTGTTCAAGAAGTACCAGAAGATGAAACTCACAAATATGGCGTGATTTCTGGTGAGATGATTAAAGACGATCTATTCCGTGTCGATGACATGGTTGAGAAGCCAGAGCAAGGCACTGCACCAAGTAACCTTGCCATTATTGGTCGCTATATATTAACTCCAGATATCTTTGAGTTAATAGAGCAAACAGAACCAGGAAAAGGTGGTGAGATTCAAATTACTGACGCACTACTAAAGCAAGCTAAATCAGGCTGCGTTTTAGCTTATAAATTCAAAGGTAAACGTTTTGACTGTGGTAGCGTTGAAGGCTACATTGAGGCGACTAATTACTGCTTTGAAAACCTGTATTTAAAAGATAAAAAGACCTCAGAGCTAGGTAAGCAATCAACCCATAAAGAGTAATCTACTAGCTCAGACCAACCTTAAATAACACCACTTGTACTTTAACTATACAAGTGGCGTTACTGTTTTTTTGTCCAGTATTTTCTTTGCACAATTCTCACACTATGTAATACTTGCATCACTTAGTATTTCAACGAGTTTAGAAGATGGACACAATCGAAGTTCGCGGTGCACGAACCCATAACCTTAAAGACATCAACCTCACGATTCCTCGCGATAAACTGATCGTTGTCACCGGCCTTTCGGGCTCAGGTAAATCTTCTCTCGCTTTTGATACCCTTTATGCAGAAGGCCAACGCCGCTATGTTGAGTCTCTTTCAGCGTATGCACGCCAGTTTCTTTCATTGATGGAAAAGCCCGACGTCGACCATATTGAAGGTCTATCTCCTGCAATTTCAATCGAGCAAAAATCAACCTCACATAATCCTCGCTCTACCGTTGGTACGATTACTGAAGTCTACGATTACCTCCGTCTACTGTACGCTCGTGTTGGTGAACCTCGTTGCCCAGATCACCACACTCCACTGGCTGCACAAACCATCAGCCAAATGGTAGACAGGATCTTAGAACTGCCGCAAGGCTCTAAAATGATGCTCTTAGCGCCTATTATTAAAGAGCGAAAAGGCGAACACGTAAAAACTCTAGCGAACCTTGCCGCACAAGGCTTTATTCGTGCTCGTATTGATGGGGAAACCTGCGATCTTTCTGATCCACCAACGTTGGAGCTACATAAAAAACATACTATTGAAGTGGTTGTCGACCGATTTAAAGTGCGTAGCGACCTACAACAACGCTTAGCTGAGTCTTTGGAAACCACACTTGAGCTTTCTGGAGGCATCGCTGTCGTTACCTCGATGGATGGTGATAGTGAAGAGATAGTATTTTCTGCAAATTTTGCCTGTTCACACTGTGGTTACAGTATGCAAGAGCTTGAGCCAAGATTGTTCTCATTTAACAACCCTGCTGGTGCATGTGGTACATGTGATGGACTTGGTGTTCAGCAATATTTCGACCCCGATCGTGTCATTCTAGATGAGAGTGCAAGTCTTGCTGACGGAGCCATTCGCGGCTGGGATCAAAAGAACTACTATTATTTTCAAATGCTCTCATCACTTGCCGAGCATTATGGTTTTGACCTTAATACTCCATTTAAAAAGCTTCCAAAGAAAACTCGTGAAATCATTTTAACTGGTTCAGGTAAGACTGAAGTCGAGTTTAAATACATCAATGACCGCGGTGATATTCGCGTTAAACGCCATCCATTCGAAGGGATACTCAATACTCTTGAACGACGCTACCGTGATACTGAGTCAAATGCAGTTCGAGAAGATCTGGTTAAGTATATTTCAACGAAATCATGTACTGCCTGTGAGGGTACCCGTCTACGTGTTGAAGCAAGAAACGTCTTCATTAACGATACTGCATTACCACAAATCGTAGAGTTTAGCATCGCTGAAGCACTCGACTTTTTTCATAATCTAAAGCTAGGTGGTCAACGAGGCCAGATCGCCGATAAAGTTATGAAAGAGATCAATGATCGGCTTCAATTCTTAGTTAACGTAGGTCTAAATTATCTAAACCTCTCTCGCAGTGCAGAGACATTATCAGGTGGCGAAGCGCAACGTATTCGCCTCGCTAGCCAGATTGGCGCAGGTTTAGTGGGTGTCATGTATGTATTGGATGAGCCTTCAATTGGTTTGCATCAACGTGATAACGAACGCTTACTCAAAACACTGACACACCTTCGCGATCTCGGAAATACCGTATTGGTCGTAGAGCATGATGAAGATGCTATTCGATGCGCAGACCATGTTATCGATATTGGCCCAGGAGCTGGTGTTCATGGTGGTCACATTGTGGCTGAAGGAACGATGGAAGAGATCATTGCTACACCTGAATCACTAACGGGACAATATTTAAGTGGTGTCAAAGAGATCTCTATTCCCAAGAAACGCACTAAAAAAGATCCTAAGAAAACCGTTGAGCTGATTGGCGCAACAGGAAATAACTTAAAAGAGGTAACGCTTTCTCTGCCTGTAGGACTGTTTACGTGTGTGACGGGGGTATCTGGATCAGGAAAATCAACCCTAATTAACGACACTTTCTTTAAGATCGCACATACAGCATTGAATGGTGCAACCACCGCTACTCCAGCACCTTATAAAAAAATCAAGGGACTCGAGCACTTTGACAAAGTCATTGATATTGACCAAAGCCCTATCGGTCGAACTCCCCGCTCTAACCCTGCTACTTACACTGGAATTTTCACACCAATAAGAGAGTTATTTGCCGGGACTCAAGAGTCTCGTTCTCGTGGTTATAAACCAGGAAGATTTAGCTTTAACGTTCGCGGAGGGCGCTGTGAAGCTTGCCAAGGTGATGGCATGATCAAAGTGGAGATGCACTTCTTACCTGATGTGTATGTCTCATGTGATTCTTGTAAAGGGAAGCGCTATAACCGCGAAACTCTTGAAGTTCACTATAAAGGTAAGAGCATAGATGAAGTGCTTCAGATGACCGTTGAAGATGCGCGCACATTCTTCGAACCTGTGCCTGTAATAGCCAGAAAACTTCAAACCTTGATGGATGTTGGACTCTCTTATATACGTCTAGGACAAGCGGCAACAACCCTATCAGGTGGCGAAGCCCAGCGTGTAAAACTAGCTCGTGAACTATCTAAGCGAGATACAGGAAAAACCCTCTATATTTTGGACGAACCAACAACAGGTCTGCACTTCCACGACATCCAACAGCTGCTTACCGTTTTACATCGATTACGTGATCACGGTAATACTGTGGTAGTGATTGAGCACAATCTTGATGTTGTTAAAACAGCGGATTGGGTCATCGACTTGGGGCCAGAAGGGGGACAAGGTGGTGGTGAGATTGTGGCTCAAGGCACACCGGAATCCGTCGCAAAAGTTAAAGGTTCTCACACAGCAAGATTTCTTAAACCTATGTTGAAATAGAAAAAAACGCTAAGATAAAGGAACCAGCATTGACGCTGGTTTCTTTGTATAGGAATAGTAATAACATGGCAATATTGCATACTGGAGGCACTCGCCTTGAGCCCCATGTACCCAAGATTCCACTCAACAAGCCATTCTTAGCTTCTCTAGCGGTCGTCTTTTTTATCGCGATGCATTTTTTCATGCCTAACCCTGGCGGCTCTGGGCTCGCATTGGCATTCAACCCAGCGACATGGCTTGCTCTCTCATTCACTCTTTCTATCGGCTTATATCAACTCGCAACCAATCGGGCTCTACTTTATTCAAAGCTAACCATTGGCCTGTTTGTTTGTGTCTGTTTAATGACTCTACCTTTACTGTATGCCAACGCAACACCATCAGCAGCACTAGGAAGAATCATTGGGCTTTGGCTTGGTTTCTTACTATTCGTTTTATTACAGCAGTTTCGATTTAGTAATAAACATAAACAAAGATTGTTGTGGTTTATTGTTATTGCGGTTTTTATTGAAGCACTGTTTGGTTTCTACCAATACCTATATCTTGAGCCCAATAACCTATTTGGCTACGATGCCATTCGTAATCGACCATATGGAATTTTTCAGCAACCCAACGTTATGGCGAGCTTCCTTGCTACAGGATTGGTGATCTCAGGGTATTTACTCGCAAGACAAACTAATAAATACAGCCTAGTCAGTGAAACAGTCTTTCTATGTTTAACACCACTGTTAACGACCTCCCTATTGGTCATCATAGCTTCTAGAACAGGATGGCTCGGTGCAATAATTGCACTAGCATTAGTTATTCCTTATATCTACAAGTACGTTTCAACTAAACGCTTCATTAGTTGGGTAGCTTGCTGTTTCCTAGGTATAGGGTTAGGCTTTTTAGCTGCTCATTCTCAAGGAACAGATAACTTAATTGCAAGTAAAACGAAAGCTGATCATGTAAGGCTATACATTTACCCACAAACACTCGACATGGTGATTGAAAAGCCCTTTACCGGTTACGGTTATGGTAATTTTGAGTCTGAATATATTCTGTATACCGCGAGACAACATCAACTGAATCCAGGCTATAAAGCGGGCTTACCAGCAATGGATCACCCTCATAATGAGTTACTTTTTTGGGGTGTCGAAGGAGGGTTGATTCCAATTCTCGCCATTGTACTTGCGGCAGCCTTGGTATTAGCTCGTATTTATTACGCAAAGAAGGGAACCCGGCTAGCGATGTTTGCGCTGTTTGTGCCGATTGTGCTGCACTCGCAACTTGAATATCCTTTCTATCACTCTGCAATTCACTGGATCATCTTTATGATCTTGCTGTTCTGGGTCGATCAACGTGTCGCAAATTATAAACAAATAGGCTTTAGTAAAGTGACTAAAAGCTTGTTGAGAATTTCCTGTCTCGTACTACCTCTCATGACGACTGTTTATATGGTCAGTGCATTGCATACCAATTATGTTTTAACGCAATTTGAGCGTTCGTCACCCAAAGAGCCTGAAATTCTAAGTCGAGTCACTAATCCTGTCGTCTGGAAAGATCGCTTCGACTGGGACATCTACAGTACCTATCTTAATATTGGTTTGTATAAGCAAGAGCCTGAATTAATACAGCCGTACATAGACTGGTCACTAGGTATTATTCAGTCTAAGCCGAGACCTGCATTTTATAGCAACCTTATCTTAGCTTATCAGGGGCTAGATGATACGAGTCGCGCAGAGCAAATACGGGCTGAAGCTCGATACCTATTTCCAGAGAAAGATTTCTCTATGATTCAATACAAGCCACGATCCGATAAGCAATCAACATCGGTTTCAACATCGGAAGCTAGCAAAAAACCTTAGCTTAGAAATAGAAAAGGGGCATCAAGGGCCCCTTTTATAATATTTAGTACTGATTATTTATTGTTGCAGTGTTTCTTCAAGGGCACGTAAACACAAAGACACATTCTCGTTCCTTGCAGCGTAACCCATCAAACCGATTCGCCATGCTTTACCCGCTAGCGCCCCTAATCCTGCGCCTATTTCAAGGTTGTACTCTTCGAGTAAAGTCGAGCGTACCTTAGCATCATCAACACCTTCAGGAATGAAGATAGCATTAAGTTGAGGAAGTCGGCTCTGCTCATCTACGACAAACTCAAAGCCAAGCTTTTCCAAGCCTACTTTAAGCTTCTCATGCATTTCAGCGTGACGCTTCCATGCATTTTCCAAACCTTCATTTTTTAGCATCAACAAAGATTCGTGCAAAGCATAGAGGCTATTAACTGGGGCCGTATGATGATAGCTTCGCTTGCCTTCCCCACTCCAATAACCCAACACTAAGCTTTGATCTAAGAACCAACTTTGGATAGGTGTCGTGCGAGATTGAATCTTTTCAATCGCTTTAGCTGAAAAAGTTACAGGCGATAAGCCAGGCACACACGAGAGACACTTCTGACTACCAGAGTAAACAGCATCTAGCTGCCACTCGTCGACCTTGAGAGGCACACCACCGAGGGATGTCACTGCATCTACAATCGTCAGTGCATTATTATCAATTGCGATGCGGCTCAAGGCCTGTGCATCGGAAAGTGCACCTGTAGAGGTTTCTGCGTGTACAAACGCTAAAATCTTCACATCCGGGTGAGCTTTAAAAGCTTCTTTAACCTTACTCGGAGTGACAGGAGCTCCCCATTCATCATCCACCATTATTGCTTCAGCGCCTGCACGAATAACATTTTCACGCATTCGATCGCCAAACACACCATTACGACAAACAATCACTTTATCGCCTGGTTCAATGAGATTTACGAAACACGCTTCCATTCCCGCGCTCCCTGGAGCTGAAACGGCAATAGTAAAATCATTCTCGGTTTGGAAAGCATACTTAAGCAGTTGCTTTACCTCATCCATCATGCCAATGAATAGTGGGTCTAAATGCCCAACAATCGGGCGACTCAAAGCTTGTAAAACTTGAGGAGATACATCTGATGGTCCCGGCCCCATAAGTATTCTATGAGGAGGGATAAAACTTTGAACTGGCATAGTAGCTCCTTGTATACAGAAGTGTGAACAACCACATTAATTCAATTATACAAGCCGAGCAATGCGCCGTAAGTCTAGTGTGATTACCCGCAACATTATTCACTCAATCGATCAATAAATGGTGACTAACAAATATCCGTTGACATTTGTTGCGCAAAACCGTTCAATGAAGACGCTTTATGCAGAAGAGGAGCACTGCCCAGGCAGATAGTTTGTGGAACCTTAATTCCAATACAACCTATCAATGGGGAGCAGTGCCGAGATAAATGTAATGTAAGGATTATATTTGTCGGTTAAGTGGGCTGAATCCCCTTAACTGTCACTAGCACCGCCTAGTGATGAGCTTCTGAGGTCAATCTATCTATACGCACCTCTTTTTTGCTCATTTTTCTCTTCTCTAAAGAACTTTAGGTTATCGTTAACCTGTTTATCTTATTTGAATATTTAGGGAGAAATGCTGTGAGCGCATTCAATGTCGCCAAATTTGGTGGGACCAGTGTAGCCAACTTTGAAGCAATGAGCCGTTGTGCTGTTATCATCGAGAACAATCCAGAAACCAAGCTTGTCGTTAGCAGTGCATGTTCTGGAGTGACTAATCTACTTGTTGAACTTGCCAATGGTGTTTCAAACCAAGAGCGACGCAGTGAAGTATTACAAAAGATTGCGGCAATCCACGATGCCATTTTGTCACAACTAACGAGTTCCGACGAAGCAGCCACTGAGATTTATAAGATCTTAGACACAGTAACAAGCCTTGCAGAAGCAGCGTCAATCCAAGCGAATAAGAAACTAACCGATCACCTCGTTGCTTGTGGCGAGCTAATGTCTACTCACCTGCTGGCTCAACTAATGCGTGAACGTGGCATCAATGCTGTTCGGTTTGATATTCGAGAAGTGCTTAGAACAGACGGAACATTTGGAAAAGCAGAGCCTCAGCTTGCAGATATTTCCCAACTTGCTAAAGAAAAGCTTATACCACTATGCCAAGATCATGTCGTAGTTACCCAAGGCTTTATTGGTGCTGACACTGAAGGCAATACAACGACTTTAGGTCGAGGCGGCAGTGATTACAGTGCAGCATTAATAGCGGAAGGTGTCGAAGCTTCAGGGCTAGAAATCTGGACTGATGTTCCGGGTATCTATACCACCGATCCGCGTATTGCATCAAAAGCTACACCAATCCCAGAGATCAGCTTTAGTGAAGCATCAGAAATGGCCAACTTTGGTGCGAAGATCCTACACCCTTCAACGCTCGTTCCAGCACTTCGTCACGATATTCCAGTTTTTGTAGGTTCTTCAAAAGAACCTGAACGTGGAGGAACATGGATTCGACATCATGCCGAAACGTCACCTCTTTTTCGTGCTCTTGCTCTGCGTAGCAATCAAACAATGGTCACACTGCGCAGTGCTAACATGTTCCATGCGTATGGCTTTCTCGCGAAGGTATTTGAGATCTTAGCGGCGCATAAGATTTCAGTGGATTTAATTACTACATCCGAGATCAGTGTTTCACTAACCCTAGATCAAACAGATACAGCCGGTGGCGCACCACAACTGCCAGATCAAGTACGCATCGAATTAGAAGAACTCTGTCATGTAGAAATTGAGCACGACCTCTGTTTAGTCGCCTTAATTGGTAACAATATGAGCGAAAGTAAAGGCTATGCGAAACAAGTGTTCGGAACATTGGAAGACTTTAACTTGCGAATGATTTGTTACGGCGCAAGTCCACACAACCTGTGCTTCTTACTTCACGAGTCAGATGCTAAATCTTCAATTCAAAAGTTACACGCAGAATTATTTGAATAATCACGTATGTAGTGCCGCTAGTACAGCGGCACTTTTTATTAACCATTCTCACATGATGACCAGCTTAACGTATTTCTATAGTTCAGCTCATCACTTTCACATCAGCTTAGACGCATAGCCTATTTAACTAAAGCCTACATGAACGCCGTAACTCTAATAATTGCTCTATAAATAATCACACAAGCATGACATAAAGCCATTGCTATTTGAGTTAACTGGCCCGAAAATCCAAGGTAACATTCAGTTACATTTTTGGTTGATAATGTCCATCTACTACACTCTTTGCTTTCTTTCCGCAGCTGCAATGCTGATTGCTTTTATCAACAGTAAAATCGGCAAGATGCAAACTACGATAGCGATTACGGCAGGAGCAATGATCCTTTCACTGCTCATTTTAGTCGCGGGTCAAAATGATTGGTTCCAGTTAACTGAACTATCCACTTCTACGATTGCCAGCATCAACTTTGAAGATTTTCTGCTAAAAGGCATTCTAGGCTTCCTGCTCTTCGCCGGTGGACTTGGTATTCATTTACCCCATTTAAAAGATCAAAAATGGGAAATTACCACCCTAGCTCTAGGGGCGACTTTATTCTCAACATTCTTTATTGGTGGTGTGTTATACGGGTTCTGCCTACTAATAGGGATTCAATTCGATTTAGTCTATTGCTTACTCTTTGGTGCGTTAATATCCCCAACCGATCCCATCGCTGTTTTAGCTATCGTTAAAAAATTACAGGCTCCGGAACGAATTTCAACCCAGATTGAGGGCGAATCGCTGTTCAATGATGGTTTTGGGTTAGTTATATTTGTGACCTTATTCACAATCGCATTCGGCACAGAGACGCCAACCTTTTCAAGTATCGCTCTTCTATTTTTTCAAGAAGCTATTGGAGGAATCGCCTATGGTTTTGTTCTCGGCTTATTGTTCCATTACTTAATCAGTTCAACGAACGATCACTCAATGGAACTATTACTCACTATCGGTATCCCTACAGCAGGATATGTTTTTGCTGATGTACTTCATGTTTCCGGCCCACTAGCTATGGTTGTCTCTGGAATAATGATTGGTAACTGGACTCGCTACGTGGGATTTTCAAAGGAGAGTGAAGAGCACTTAGATAAATTCTGGGAATTGGTGGACGAATTCTTAAATGGCATTTTGTTCCTACTTATTGGCATGTCGATGCTGCTTTTTAAATTCCATCAAGAAGACTGGATTCTAATGGCATTTGCTATTCCACTCGTATTGTCGGCTCGTTATCTGAGCGTGTTTATCTCTTACATCGGTTTTAAGCGCTTTCGCAGCTACAATTCATGGTCTATTCGAATCCTTACTTGGGGAGGTTTGCGAGGTGGTTTAGCTTTGGCTATGGCGCTTTCTATCCCATCAGGTATTTGGGTTATCCCAGATAAACTAATTGATGTAAAAGAGATCATCCTAGTTATGACGTACGCTGTGGTTATGTTTTCAATCTTGATACAGGGCTCAACAATTACCCCTATGATCGAGAAAGCGAAACACGTACAAAAAAAGTTAGACGATCCAGAACAGCATCAACAAGATATCTAACTGTAACTATATATCGAGATGTAAAAAAGGGTCGCTTAATAGGCGACCCTTTCGATTACAATCTATGACTTAACTAGTTAAGATTTGGTCCTAACCATTTTTCAGCTTCAACAAGATCCCAACCTTTACGCTCAGCGTAACTTTCCAACTGATCTTGCTGAATCTGAGCAATTGCAAAGTAACGACAATCTGGGTGCGAGAAATACATGCCAGATACCGATGCTCCCGGCCACATAGCGTAGCTACTGGTCAAAGACATATCGATAGCTTTTTCCACGTCCATGAGTTCCCATAACGCCCCTTTCTCTGTATGTTCCGGGCATGCAGGGTAACCCGGTGCAGGACGAATACCTTGATACTTTTCACGAATCAAATCATCGTTACTTAAATCTTCATCTGGTGAGTAGCCCCAAATATCCTTCCGTACTTCTTTGTGAAGATACTCTGCGAAGGCTTCAGCCAATCGGTCCGCAACGGCCTGAATCATAATAGCGTTATAATCATCGCCATTCGCTTTGTACTCGTCAGCCAACTCTCTTTCGCCAATACCGCCAGTGACAGCAAAGCCACCAATCCAGTCAGATTTACCACTGTCTTTGGGTGCAATGTAATCCGATAAACAATAGTTGAAACCTTTAGGCTTATCTGTCTGTTGACGTAAGTTACGCAGAATCTTAAGTACCTCGGTTCGAGATTCGTCTGTATAAACCTCTATATCGTCACCAACGCTGTTTGCAGGGAATAACCCACACATGCCTCTCGCTTCAAGAAGTTTTTCACTTTCAACTCGATCAAGCAGGTCATTGGCATCCTTGAAGAGACGTCTCGCCTCCTCGCCGACCTCCTCATGGTCTAAGATCGCAGGATATTTACCCATTAACGTCCATGTCATGAAGAAAGGAGTCCAATCAATATATTGGCGTAACACTGCAACATCAAAGTCTTTAAAGATATGGATACCTGGTTTTACAGGTGCCGGAGGAGTATAAGCAGCCCAATCAATATCAACTCGGTTTTGGCGAGCTTTCTCTAAAGTAACAGGTTTGGTACGAGGCTTTTTACGATTATGTTGCTCTCTAACGCGCTCGTAATCTAAATCGATCTTTTCGACAAAGGCAGGTTTTAATTCATTTGAAAGCAATGAAGTACACACACCTACCGCACGAGAAGCGTTATTCACATAAACAACAGGCTGAGAATAGTTCTGTTCTATTTTGACAGCGGTATGTGCCTTTGAAGTCGTTGCGCCACCAATTAACAGTGGTAAGTCAAAGCCTTGACGTTCCATCTCTTTAGCGACATGCACCATTTCGTCCAACGATGGTGTAATCAAACCTGAAAGCCCAATGATGTCGACATTCTCTTCTTTGGCAACCTTAAGAATTTTTTCACAAGAAACCATCACGCCAAGATCAATAATATCGTAATTGTTACACTGAAGAACAACACCGACGATGTTCTTACCAATATCGTGAACATCTCCCTTAACAGTAGCCAGCAAGATCTTTCCGTTGGTTGAACCTACGTCTTTTGTCGCGTTAATGAAGGGCTCTAAATGAGCAACCGCCTGTTTCATTACTCTTGCAGATTTCACAACTTGAGGAAGGAACATTTTCCCTTCACCAAACAGGTCGCCGACAACGTTCATACCGTCCATCAGAGGTCCTTCAATGACTTCAATAGGACGAGAAGCATTTACTCGTGCCTCTTCTGTATCTTCAACAATAAAGTCGGTGATACCTTTCACAAGAGAGTGCTCTAAACGTTTCGCAACTGGCCAAGTTCGCCACTCCAAAGCAGACTTATCTTCTACTTTACCAACAGCACGCTCCAAATATTCTGTCGCGATATCCAGCAGGCGCTCAGTGGAGTCATCTCGGCGGTTAAGCACAACATCTTCAACCGCTTCACGCAAATCCTCAGGAACGTTATCGTATATCTCTAGTTGGCCTGCGTTTACTATCCCCATATCCATACCGTTTTTGAAACAGTGATAAAGGAATACCGCGTGGATAGCTTCACGCACGTAGTTGTTGCCTCGGAACGAAAATGAAACGTTTGATACACCACCAGAGATCATCGCATGTGGAAGGTTTCGCTTAATATCTCCAACAGCCTCGATAAAATCCACAGCATAATTATTGTGCTCATCAATACCCGTTGCGACAGCAAAAATATTAGGATCGAAAATGATATCTTCAGGTGGGAAGCCAACTTCATTAACCAGGATGTTGTAAGCGTTAGTACAAATCTCAATTTTACGCTCACGAGTATCAGCTTGTCCTACTTCATCAAAGGCCATTACAATCACTGCTGCGCCATATCGGCGAACTAGCTTCGCTTGCTCTACAAACTTCTCTTTCCCTTCCTTAAGAGAAATTGAGTTTACAATGCCCTTACCTTGAATACATTTAAGACCAGCTTCAATCACTTCCCATTTTGATGAGTCGACCATCACAGGGACTTTAGATATTTCAGGCTCTGATGCACACAAATTGAGGAATCTAACCATACACGCTTCCGCATCTAGCATCCCTTCATCCATGTTAATATCGATAATCTGAGCGCCATTTTCCACTTGTTCACGAGCAACACTCAAAGCTTCATCATAAAGCTCTTCTTTAATTAATCTTTTGAAGCGTGCAGATCCAGTAACGTTGGTTCTCTCACCAACGTTAACAAATAGTGATTCTTTTAAAATAGTCAGGGGCTCTAAGCCAGAAAGACGGCAAGCTACTGGAATTTCAGGTAGCGAGCGCGGAGTCACACCGTCAACTGCCTGTGCCATTTGGCGTATATGCTCTGGCGTGGTACCACAACAACCACCAATGAGGTTTAAGAACCCACTTTCAGCCCACTCTTTAACATGTTCCGCCATATCTTCAGGAGAAAGATCGTATTCACCAAATGCGTTAGGAAGACCCGCATTAGGGTGAGCGGAAACACTGCACTCTGATATACGTGATAATTCGCTGACATACTCACGGAGCTCATCAGGACCAAGAGCACAGTTCAAACCAAATGAAATCGGTTTAACATGGCGTAAGGCATTGTAAAATGCTTCAGTAGTTTGGCCTGATAGCGTTCGACCAGAAGCGTCAGTAATGGTACCTGAGATCATAACAGGCAGGGTGATTCCAACCTCTTCAAATACAGATTCGACGGCAAAAGAACAGGCTTTAGCGTTCAGCGTATCAAAGATCGTTTCGATCAAAATCAGGTCAGAACCACCTTTAATTAAGGCACGTGTAGACTCTGAATAGGCTTCGACCAATTCATCAAATGTAACATTTCGAAAACCAGGATCATTTACATCCGGCGATATAGTACAAGTTCTATTTGTAGGACCTAAGACGCCAGCAACATAACGTGGTTTATTAGGGGTCTTTGCCGTCCACTCATCAGCGACTTTTCGAGCAAGTTTAGCTGCTTCGAAATTAATCTCTTCACTCAAACTTTCCATGTCATAGTCGGCCATGGCAATAGTCGTTGCGTTAAAGGTGTTTGTTTCTAGGATATCAGCACCCGCTTCTAGGTACTGTCCATGAATATCTTTTATCATTTGAGGCTGAGAAAGAACGAGTAAGTCATTATTCCCTTTAAGATCACAATGCCAAGTAGAGAAGCGATCACCACGGTAATCATTTTCTTCAAGTTTATAATCTTGGATCATCGTGCCCATACCACCATCTATAAGCATGATTTTCTGCTTAAGTTGAGCTTCGATCTGTTGTCTTACATTACTTCCCACGGTACAGCCTCATTCCTTTTATATTGCCTCTATCCTATCACAGAACATACAGCTGTCTAGACGTCCAAACTAAATTTGAATATATTTTAGTTTTTCAACTAATGGTCGTTTTAATCTAAGAAAGTACACGTGATATTAAGCTGCAGTGATATGAATTCAGAAAATGAAGCGAAGAGAAAACACGCCCGTTGGTATTTTTGGTCACCAAACGAACCATTTGGAACTCAAACAAACGGGCTAGCAGTAGAAATACGAAGAGTCGGTTGGTTTAAACGAAAGGTTGGACATGCTGTCATTAAGGACATCAGTCTAGGTGGGGCCGGAGTATTGGTTTCAAACAGAGTAAATGTTCCTAGTAGGATAATAATAATCACACCTACCTTGAGTGAGTTTTATGCCGACGTTGTTTACCAGCGTAAAGAAGGGGATAGCTTCACCTTTTTAGGTATTACTTGGTGTGATTCTAATGACGATGAACGTCTTGAGTTAATTGCTCACGTACAGAAAGCTACAAATGTAGAAAACCGAAATGAGGTTTCAATAAAAGAAAGGAATAAAGAAAAGTCCGTAGAAGAAACAGATTAATTTAATGAGCTAACATATATGCGATATATCATGATTGATGTATAGCAAACCTGTTCGCTCTTTCTTCAGACATAAAAAAGCCCGACTCTTTCGAATCGGGCTTTCTTAATAAGTGGCGGAGTGGACGGGACTCGAACCCGCGACCCCCGGCGTGACAGGCCGGTATTCTAACCAACTGAACTACCACTCCGCAGTGGCATACCTGCAATAGCAAGTGTCCATTTGTTTTTAGGTCTTGACCTAAAAACGATATTTAAAGCCTGGCGATGTCCTACTCTCACATGGGGAAACCCCACACTACCATCGGCGCTACTGCGTTTCACTTCTGAGTTCGGCATGGAATCAGGTGGGTCCGCAACGCTATGGTCGCCAAGCAAATTCTAAAATTCGGAAAACTGATTATAAAAGTTCAAACACGCATTCAATGTTCTTATATTGAGTCCACAAAACCCCTTGGGTGTTGTATGGTTAAGCCTCACGGGCAATTAGTACAGGTTAGCTCAATGCCTCACAGCACTTACACACCCTGCCTATCAACGTTCTAGTCTTGAACAACCCTTAAGGGCACTTAAAGTGCCAGGGAAGACTCATCTCAGGGCTCGCTTCGCGCTTAGATGCTTTCAGCGCTTATCGATTCCGAACTTAGCTACCGGGCAATGCCACTGGCGTGACAACCCGAACACCAGAGGTTCGTCCACTCCGGTCCTCTCGTACTAGGAGCAGCCCCCTTCAATCTTCCAACGCCCACGGCAGATAGGGACCGAACTGTCTCACGACGTTCTAAACCCAGCTCGCGTACCACTTTAAATGGCGAACAGCCATACCCTTGGGACCGACTTCAGCCCCAGGATGTGATGAGCCGACATCGAGGTGCCAAACACCGCCGTCGATATGAACTCTTGGGCGGTATCAGCCTGTTATCCCCGGAGTACCTTTTATCCGTTGAGCGATGGCCCTTCCATTCAGAACCACCGGATCACTATGACCTGCTTTCGCACCTGCTCGAATTGTCATTCTCGCAGTCAAGCGGGCTTATGCCATTGCACTAACCACACGATGTCCAACCGTGTTTAGCCCACCTTCGTGCTCCTCCGTTACTCTTTGGGAGGAGACCGCCCCAGTCAAACTACCCACCAGGCACTGTCCGCAAYCCCGATAAGGGRCCAACGTTAGAACATCAAACGTACAAGGGTGGTATTTCAAGGTTGACTCCACTCCATCTAGCGACGAAGTTTCAAAGTCTCCCACCTATCCTACACATGTAGGTTCAATGTTCAGTGCCAAGCTGTAGTAAAGGTTCACGGGGTCTTTCCGTCTAGCCGCGGGTACACTGCATCTTCACAGCGATTTCAATTTCACTGAGTCTCGGGTGGAGACAGCGTGGCCATCATTACGCCATTCGTGCAGGTCGGAACTTACCCGACAAGGAATTTCGCTACCTTAGGACCGTTATAGTTACGGCCGCCGTTTACCGGGGCTTCGATCAAGAGCTTCGACCGAAGTCTAACCCCATCAATTAACCTTCCGGCACCGGGCAGGCGTCACACCGTATACGTCATCTTACGATTTTGCACAGTGCTGTGTTTTTAATAAACAGTTGCAGCCACCTGGTATCTGCGACTCCTAGTAGCTCCATCCGCAAGGGACTTCACCGCCAAGAGCGTACCTTCTCCCGAAGTTACGGTACCATTTTGCCTAGTTCCTTCACCCGAGTTCTCTCAAGCGCCTTGGTATTCTCTACCCGACCACCTGTGTCGGTTTGGGGTACGATTTCTTATAATCTGAAGCTTAGAGGCTTTTCCTGGAAGCATGGCATCAATGACTTCACTACCGTAGTAGCTCGACATCGTATCTCAGCGTTAAGAAAGTCCGGATTTACCTAAWYCTTCCGCCTACGTACTTGAACCTGGACAACCGTCGCCAGGCCCATCTAGCCTTCTCCGTCCCCCCATCGCAATTATAAGAAGTACGGGAATATTAACCCGTTTCCCATCGACTACGCCTTTCGGCCTCGCCTTAGGGGTCGACTTACCCTGCCCCGATTAACGTTGGACAGGAACCCTTGGTCTTCCGGCGAGGGGGTTTTTCACCCCCTTTATCGTTACTCATGTCAGCATTCGCACTTCTGATACGTCCAGCAGCCCTTACAGACCACCTTCAACCGCTTACAGAACGCTCCCCTACCCCACATACTTAAAAGTACGTAGCCGCAGCTTCGGTGTATAGCTTAGCCCCGTTACATCTTCCGCGCAGGCCGACTCGACTAGTGAGCTATTACGCTTTCTTTAAATGATGGCTGCTTCTAAGCCAACATCCTAGCTGTCTAAGCCTTCCCACATCGTTTCCCACTTAGCTATACTTTGGGACCTTAGCTGGCGGTCTGGGTTGTTTCCCTCTCCACGACGGACGTTAGCACCCGCCGTGTGTCTCCCGGATAGTACTTACTGGTATTCGGAGTTTGCAAAGGGTTGGTAAGTCGGGATGACCCCCTAGCCTTAACAGTGCTCTACCCCCAGTAGTATTCGTCCGAGGCGCTACCTAAATAGCTTTCGGGGAGAACCAGCTATCTCCAGGTTTGATTGGCCTTTCACCCCTAGCCACAAGTCATCCGCTAATTTTTCAACATTAGTCGGTTCGGTCCTCCAGTTGATGTTACTCAACCTTCAACCTGCCCATGGCTAGATCACCTGGTTTCGGGTCTAATCCTAGCAACTGTTCGCCCAGTTAAGACTCGGTTTCCCTACGGCTCCCCTAAACGGTTAACCTTGCTACTAAAATTAAGTCGCTGACCCATTATACAAAAGGTACGCAGTCACAGAACAAGTCTGCTCCTACTGCTTGTACGTACACGGTTTCAGGTTCTATTTCACTCCCCTCACAGGGGTTCTTTTCGCCTTTCCCTCACGGTACTGGTTCACTATCGGTCAGTCAGTAGTATTTAGCCTTGGAGGATGGTCCCCCCATATTCAGACAGGATATCACGTGTCCCGCCCTACTCGATTTCACTGATTATGATGTGTCGGTTACGGGGCTATCACCCTGTATCGCGAGACTTTCCAGACTCTTCACCTGCATCATTAAAAGCTTAAGGGCTAATCCAATTTCGCTCGCCGCTACTTTCGGAATCTCGGTTGATTTCTACTCCTCCGGGTACTTAGATGTTTCAGTTCCCCGGGTTCGCCTCGTTRYGCTATGTATTCACRYAACGATACGTGCTTATGCACGTGGGTTTCCCCATTCAGAAATCCCAGACTCAAAAGGTTATTACTACCTAATCTGGGCTTATCGCAAGTTATTACGTCTTTCATCGCCTCTGACTGCCAAGGCATCCACCGTGTACGCTTAGTCACTTAACCATACAACCCCAAAAGGTTTCTGTATGGCAACTAACCAAGGTGTAAACTCGTTGTCTCATTATTTGAATGAGCGAGACAACATTTCGATTTTGCCGGACTCAAATATTAAACAATCACAACCGAAGTTACAACCGAAGTT
>NZ_JAKJSU010000014.1:0-114287 GCF_050337265.1 Vibrio lamellibrachiae | reverse complement strand
GTCCCTATCTGCCGTGGGCGTTGGAAGATTGAAGGGGGCTGCTCCTAGTACGAGAGGACCGGAGTGGACGAACCTCTGGTGTTCGGGTTGTCACGCCAGTGGCATTGCCCGGTAGCTAAGTTCGGAATCGATAAGCGCTGAAAGCATCTAAGCGCGAAGCGAGCCCTGAGATGAGTCTTCCCTGGCACTTTAAGTGCCCTTAAGGGTTGTTCAAGACTAGAACGTTGATAGGCAGGGTGTGTAAGTGCTGCGAGGCATTGAGCTAACCTGTACTAATTGCCCGTGAGGCTTAACCATACAACACCCAAGGGGTTTTGATTGGACTCAATATAAGAACATTGAATGCGTGTTTGAACTTTTATAATCAGTTTTCCGAATTTTAGAATTTGCTTGGCGACCATAGCGTTGCGGACCCACCTGATTCCATGCCGAACTCAGAAGTGAAACGCAGTAGCGCCGATGGTAGTGTGGGGTTTCCCCATGTGAGAGTAGGACATCGCCAGGCTTTAAATATCGTTACTTGTTCAAGCAGGTAACAACATCATCAGTGCACTAATCTGACGATGAAGATTTACGGAGAGATGGCTGAGTGGTCGAAAGCACCGGTCTTGAAAACCGGCAAGGGTTTGTAGCCCTTCTAGGGTTCAAATCCCTATCTCTCCGCCACATTAGAAAGCCCAAGTCGAAAGACTTGGGCTTTTTTCTATTTGGAAGAAAATAATCTGTACTCTTTATTACTACTCCTAGCCAAATATCGACATATGTTTATCGAGCCCCTATCTAACGATAGGGGCTTTTTCATATCGGTTATTAGAATATGTATTACCGTTAACCAATGACATTAGCTATGTTGGCATAGTCGCGAGTAAACACTTCCTCTAGTGACACCAAGCGTACTCTGTGTGATGAAGTAGTTGATCTATGCTCAACTCTTACGATAGATATATAAAAAGCTAGGCATAATTTAGGCGAGGCATGAAGGGTATCTACGCTTAGGAAGAAAGTAGCGGGTAATAAAAATGCCATTGAACAATCAATGGCATTGGAAAGGATAGGTATCTTCTTAGGAATAGTTTTTAGCCTAAGTGTCCTAATACATTAATGTTTTTGTCTTCTGGGATCTCATTGTATGAAAGCACGACTAAGCCTTTCGCAAAGGTTCTAGCGTAGCGAGATAGTAATGGCCTTAGCTGAGGAGCAACAAGTAAAACCGGTTTGAATCCATTTTGCTTTAACTGTTCACGAATATTAGGCATGTTTTGCTGAAGTTGCGCTAATAAATTAGGCTCGACTGGGAAGCTATCTAAGGCAACGGCGCCTGTTTGTTGAGCTTTGGTGAGAGCTGTCATGAGCATTTTCTCTAGAGCATCACTGAGCGTGAAGATATTAAAGTCATTGCTATTGCCAAGCAGAGTACTGGTCAGCGTTCGCTTCAATCCACATCGCACATCTGAAGCAATTAGAATCGGATCTTTAGTGACCTCACTGCTTTCAAGCATGATGGCAGCAATATTAACCATGTCTTTAATTGGCACTTGATCAACAAGCAGTTGGCGATAAACCCGCATTTGCTGTTGATGGGTTAATTGTGTTGATAATGCTTCAGCAAGTTTAGGTGAATGCTGCGATAACCGCTCCATGACTCGTTCTACATCATCATGACCGAATAGCTCTGAAGTATGCTCTTTAACTATTTTACTTAAGTGTGTTGCGATAACTGTAGCGCCGTCAACAACAGAGTAGCCAAGGTTCAGTGCTTGTGGTTTATTGGTCGGTTCAATCCATACTGCATCTAAGTTGTACGCGGGGTCTTTTCCAAGAACGCCATCAAGTTGCCCGTATACTTCCCCGACAGCTAACGCCATCAGACGTTCAGGATCGATTTCACCTTTACCTAAAACCTCACCATAGAGAGAGAGAGTGTATTGCGTTGGTTTTAGCTTGAGGTTATCTCGAATCGCAATTTCAGGGATTAAAAATCCAGCTTGTTCAGTAATGGTTTTACGAACGCCTCGAACTCTTAATGCTAATGGTTCCCCTTGGTTTTTATCCACTAAATTAACCAGTCGGTAGCCAAGTTCAAGTGACAAGGCATGTACTGCGGGAACATCTCCCCAAGTCAGTGTTGGGGTATTGTCTTGGGCAATGGCTTCTGCAACAGCCTCGGCTTGTTCTAATGGCTCGGGATTGAGGGTTTGCTTCGCTTGACGCCATGCCGCAAAGGCAAGTAGTGCGGCAAAACTGAAAAAGGCCAGATGTGGCATTCCTGGAACTATACCAATCACGAACATAACACCAGAAGCGGTTGCTAAGGTGGTTGGTGAGGCCAGCATTTGTTCTTGAACATCATCAGATAGCTCGCCAGAATCACTGACACGAGTAACAATGATTGCTGCTGCTACTGCCAATAATAACGAAGGAATTTGAGCAACAAGGCCATCACCTATGGTAAGTAATGCAAATCGTTGGAATGCTTCAGCTGCGCTTAGATCGTGCTGAACCATACCAATAGTGACACCACCCAAGATATTGATGATCAGAATCATCATTGCCGCTATTGCATCGCCTCGGACAAACTTGGACGCACCATCCATTGAACCATAGAAGTCAGCTTCTCGCGCTATCTCTCGACGACGTGACTTAGCTTGCTCTTGATCGATCAAACCTGCATTCAGGTCAGCATCAATCGCCATCTGTTTACCGGGTAGTGAGTCTAAGGTAAAACGCGCTGACACTTCAGATATACGTTCTCCACCTTTGGTGATTACGACAAAGTTAATGATCATTAATATGACGAATACAACGATACCGACGAAGTAGTTACCGCCGATCACCACGTTACCAAAGGCTTGAATAACCTTACCAGCAGCGTCACCGCCATTGTGACCTTCAAGCAGAACGATACGTGTTGAAGCTACATTCAATGTCAGTCGCATTAAGGTTGCGACTAATAAAATGGTTGGGAAAACACTAAACTCAAGTGGTCGTTTACTCGATACCGCAACTAAAAGTACGATGACGGCAAGGACGATATTAAAAATAAACAGAGCATCAAGAAGAAACGGCGGCAATGGCAATATCACCATTGCGAGCACGGTCAGCAATAAGATTGGAATACCAAAATAATTGCTCTTAATTGCAGGGAATAGCATGTTTAACTTTTCTTTCATAAGTGATTACTCAATATTTTTGCGACATAGCATCGCCTAATCAGGTGTTATGTCGCATCAGTCGTGACGCAGTTCGTTAGGTATAATTAAAGTTGGTAATGGTGTTGGCTGAACTTGTTTGGTTTGCTTGTACTCTTTAAGCTGCATGACATAAGTCAGTACATGAGCGATAGCAACAAATAGCGGGCCCGGTACCTCTTGGTCAATGCGAGTATTGAAGTACACCGCACGTGTTAGCGGTGGTAGACAGAGAACTTCGATATCATTATTTTTAGCAATTGTTTGAATTCTTAGAGCCATCTCATCCTCACCTTTTGCAACAACAAATGGTGCACCCGCCCTAGCTAGGTCGTATTTAATTGCCACGGCATAGTGAGTAGGGTTAGTAATGACAACATCCGCTCCAGGTACCGAATTATCGATGCGGCGTTGTGACATCTGTTGCTGAAGTTGCTTAATTTTCTGCTTAATTTCAGGCCGCCCTTCGGTATTCTTATGCTCCTCTTTCACTTCCTGTTTTGTCATCTTGAGCTGCTTAATATGGTTCCATAGCTGATAAGGCATATCGAGAAGGCCGATGAAGAGAACGACAAAACCAAAACAAATTATCGCCAAAATTAAATGGTTTAGAGTGAGAGCCACACCTTGCTCCAAAGGTGCACGCTGAGCAGAAATCAGTGAGAGCAAATTCGTGCTGAGTAGCAGATACATAACGCCGCCTATCAGCACGACTTTCAAAATAGATTTCACAAGCTCAACTAAAGATTTAATAGAAAACAGTCGTTTAAACCCTTCGATAGGACTTATTTTACTTAGCTTTGGTTTGATAAGTTTAAGAGACATGACCCAGCCACCTGGGATCATCGAGCTTAAAATAGTCACTAAAATGAGTACGGCAGCCATTGGAAGAAACAGACCGCCAAGCAGTTGAACGCTTTCTCCTAGCTTTCTCAACATCACATCGGGTTGGCGGATATCATCATAGCTAAGCTGGTAGTTAATGGTGAACAGCTTTACGGCTTGTTCACCTAAGTACGCCCCATAGGCCCACAAAAATAACGCAATGGCGATAAACAACACGCCAACGACGAACTCTTTGGAACGGGCTGCTTGCCCTTCACCTTTGGCTTTCTTTAACTTCTGATGACTGGGTTTTTCACTTTTATCCTGACTGGTTTGATTCTCTGCCATGTTAATTGCCCCCCATTAATTTCATATCAGACAATATTTGATGGGTAAGCTCGGCGTAGATGCTTGGCAGGCCAGAAAGAGAAAGTAAAACAGCACATAGCCCTAGAATCATCGACATTGGAAAACCAAGGGCAAAAACGTTCAGTGATGGTGCCGCGCGGTTCATTACACCAAAGGTTAAGTTAACCGTAAGCATTGCCGCGATGGTTGGTAGAGCAATCGACACTGCAGCGGTCATCATCCAGCTAAACAGGCCAATAAAATAACGTAGGGATGTTTCGCTAATCCCACTTCCAACAGGGAAGCGGTCAAAACTTTGCACAATGATGTCGAGGGCAACTAAGTGTCCATCTAAAGAGAGAAACATCAAAGTGGTGAACATCAAGAAGTAGTTACCAATGAGGGCAACAGTAATACCATTGGCAGGATCATTCATCATCGCCATACCAAGGCCCATCTGCATCGAAATTATTTGCCCCACCATCGCCATGGCAGCAAATAGAAAGTGGAGACTGATACCCAGTAGTGTGCCAATCGCGATCTGCTCAAGGGCGATCGCGACAGCGTGAACTGAGATAGGATCTACGGCTGGCATTGGCGGTAACAGTGGCGCAGCAATGAATGAGATTATAAGCGCCAATAATATTCGGGCCCGATTGGGCATGAAGGCATTACCAAAAAATGGCATGGCCATAAAAGCGGCAGAAAAACGAAAGAACGGCCACCAAAGTTGACCGATAATTGAAGTGATTTCCGCGAAAGTAAGATTGACCATTGAGACTAACTGACAATCATTGGAATGGTATAAAACAGGTTATTGAAAAAATCTGAGATGTTTCTCAGCAACCAACCTCCGGCAAAAATCAGCATCAATAAGGTTGTGATAAGCCTAGGTAAGAAACTCATCGTCTGTTCATTGATTTGTGTGGTCGCTTGGAAAATCGCCACAACTAAACCAACCAAAAGGCTTGGGCCAATTAAGACCACCACCATAGTGATGATCATATATATCGCATCGGCATACAGATTTGCAGTTACGGCGCTGTTCATCACAATCCCCCGAAACTGGCACTTAAGCTGCCAACCGTCATGGCCCAACCATCCACCATAACAAAGACCATCAACTTAAATGGTAATGAGATAATCAATGGTGAAAGCATCATCATACCCATTGCCATCAGAACACTGGCGACAACAATATCAATGATTAAAAACGGGATGAACAACATAAATCCAATTTGGAATGCGGTTTTGAGTTCACTGATAACGAACGCAGGCATCAGTACCGCAAAGCTTATCTCTTCTGGCTCTAAATCAAGAGGGTCTCCGGCAATTCGTAGCATCTGTTCAAGCGAATTTTCGTAGGTTTGACTGAGCATGAATTGACGAACTGGCTGTTCAGCAACAGCAAACGCTTGCTGCAAGGTGATCTCACCCGCCTCATATGGCTTGTAAGCATCTTCAAAAATAGGTGTCCAAACAGGTTTCATCAGAAGCATTGTCATAGTGAGTGCTATGCCAATTAAAATACGGTTTGGTGGGCTTTGTTGTAGACCAAGAGCTTGACGCAAAATAGCCAATACAATGATGATCCGAGTAAAGCTAGTCATCATCATGAGCATGGCAGGTAAAAAGCTCAATGCCGTCATTAAAATCAGGATTTGAACTTTTACTGAGTACTCTTCACTGCTCCCACCATCAGAGACAGTAAGAAAAGGAATGCCTTGATCAGCCAAAGCTATATTGGAAAAAACCAACATAGCAATGACAATAAAAACACGAGTTAACATAGATACGTGCTTAGTTAGTAACGTCATTTAGCGCATCTTCTGCAATATCAGTGATGCGTAAACCATACTTATCATTGATAACCACGACCTCTGCATGACCCAGTAAGTGACCGTTTACTTTCACGTCCAGTGGTTCGCCATTTAGCTTATCCAATTCAATAACTGAGTTAGGACCCACTTGCATTAGCTCACCTAAAGTCACCGCAGTGCTCGCGACTTCGAGGGTCACAGTTACAGGAATTTGGCGGAAGAAGCTAAGCTCTCTTTCTGCCATTTGTGGCGGAGGCTCGACTTGCTCCTGTGGAGCGTTAAAAATATCTGCCACCTCAGCATCAAAGTTGAGGTCATCTTCAAGCATTAGGTCTAATGTTTCGTCGTTCATTTTTGAAAGTTCTCTGATGGGTTGATGTGATCTGTAATTTGCAGTACCAAATGATTGTTCTGTTCTGTTACTCGAGCTTTGAATAGTTTTTGAGCGCCGGAGCTAACTTCAACCAACTCTTTGATATCTGCTGAAATAATGTCACCAACTTTGAGCTTGGAGACTTGATTTAGTGAGATTCTTTGACTGGCCAAAATAGCGTTCAGCTGAACAGGCACTTGCTGTAACTGTTTGCTACGTCGTTCTTCAATCTCTAGTGGATCTCGTATCACGGAAGCCGTTGGCTGACCTAAGTGAATCAACAGGTGATCGTCAAGTTGCATGCTTAGCTGACCAATACTTTCACCAATTGTGATATTGAAAACCACATGTAGTGTTGTTGTATCTAGAGGAGAGTGCGGTGTGACTGTTTGCCATTCTGAGCTCAGTTGATTAAGAACCGTTGCCCCAAGCCTTGCTTGAACTCGTTTCTCACTAGAATTCAATGGTGGATGGATAGTCGCATCTTTATGGACAAAGCTTGGTGCTCCACCATAAAACGCATCCGCGATCTGAGTAATCAAATCACCACTGACAACAATCATACTCATGCCGTGATTACGATTATGAGAAAAGTAGATAGGCTCATGATGGATTGGCGGTATCGACTGCATTTCAATGCTAATCTCCGCAATTTTTACGACCGTATCATTTCTTCGAGTCATACTGTTGATGGTTAGTTTTAACTGCTCTTCCGATTTATTAAGTAATGGAATTAAGTTTTGTCTAGCCATGTTTAATGGTCGGCCTAATGTTCTTGTGTCTATATTATGCACAATAATATTGTCCGATTCTTTTTTAAGTTTTGCGTTATCTGTCTTTATATTATTTTTCATATTTTAATCTAGGTTAGCTCGTGATCTAGCCATGGCTAGAAAGTTAATATATATGAAAGTTATCTCTTTAATATATTTGTTAATAATGTCTAAACTTTTTGAACGGATTAATTAAGCATTAATCCTAATTAAAATAGTAATGATTTATCAATATAAGTGAACCAAGATCCCAAATTGATTTTTTGAGCCTTTCGTCATGGAAATGTTAACTAACTGTCTGAAATTGTGAAGCTTAGCGGTATTGCTGTTTTATTTTGTGTCTCAGTGTTACAGGATATTAATGGGTAGATTATGTTTTAGTCTGCAAAACAACCTTGTTGTGATCTTAATGCAATCATATGCAATGAATAAGTATATATTTATAGTAATTTACCACCTCACTAAATAGCATGATTCGTGTTTTAAATAAGTCGTTACCTGATGGTTATATTAATTAATTAATGACATTTTTATTAATAAATCTAATTTGGCATGTAGATCACATTCCAAATTATTAGGTGAAATAAAAGTTTAACTTTTCGTTGTTAATTGTCGTTTGTTCGAGCCTATTTGATTTTTGCTTAATGGAGTGAGTGATAGCTATGAAAGTGATAAATGTGGTGATGTTGATTACGATGGGGTGTTTACCTTTATCTGCTATCGCTAAATCAATTCAGAAACCACTCGATCAAGTCCAATGGCACTTTAGTGGCGATCGTTTCCATTGTCAGATGAAAACCCCATTGGAATTTGATGGTGATGCAACGGTTATTGTTCGTTCAGGCAAGCAGCCTTACCTAACCCTCAGTACCTTTCAACGACCTTACTTTGTCGACAGCACTTGGCTCAACGTGAACGATGAGCCATGGAAAGAAAACAGTAACAGCCAGCCGTGGATAGAAGGTCGAACCCGTGGGACGCAACAAATCATTTTTGAAGATGGGCGTAAAATTAAAAGTTTGCTGAATAAAATGGAAAAAGGCGCATGGGCGCAAGTTTCAGCTCAGTATAGCCAGCATCAGCAAGTGAAAACCTGGGATCTGCCGTCTGTTAACTTCTCTCACAGTTTACAAGAAATGAAAGTTTGCATGACGAATCTGCTGCCGATGGATTACCCACAAGCAAAAGACAATTTGTTCCATTTCCCACTGGGTTCAAGCGAACTGTCGCTTCAGCAGAAACTCAATATCGCCGATGTTGCGAGTTACATTCATTACGATTCCTCCATCACCACTATTTTGCTGGATGGTCATACTGACAACAGTGGCAACTCACTCAATAACCTCGGTTTGGCCCGTGAGCGTGCGAAAGCGGTCATGGCAGAGTTCAAAAAAGTCGGTGTCGATACTAAGAAGATTCAATTAAGAGCACACGGGCATCGTTATCCCTTGAAGGCCAACAATAGCGAGGCCAACCGTGAACTTAATCGACGTGTTCAAGTTCGTATTGTGCGTAATGACAAAAGTGGGAGTGATCAGGCGTGAATCGAATAACTGCTACAGAAGTCATCGTTGCTCATAACGATGTGCAGCAATTAGAAAAGACGCAAGTGATGTTACAAGAGTCAGGCTATCGCTGCCGAGTCGTTAGCACCGGCTTTGATGCGTTAATTCATCTTAATGCATCACCGGAATCGGTATTGATTGTTTCTTCAGAGTTGCCCGATATGTCCTTAATTGAGGTGGTGGAAAAGTCCAAACACCTTAATCCTTATTCTGCGCTGATCGCTATCGTTGATTATCAACAGCATGATTTAGCAAGCCGTGCCATGCGTGCAGGTGCGTCAGACTATTTGCTGACGCCTTACCAACCAATGCAGTTAGTTGAATTACTTCAGCGAGTGAATACTGTGCGTTCCTCTTCGCCAAATTTAATTGCCTCAAGTTGGCGTAGTCAGCAAGTACTGCAATTGGCACATCGCGCTGCAAAAACAGATGCGACAGTGTTAATTACTGGCGAGTCTGGAACAGGTAAAGAAGTGCTTGCTCAATACGTACACCAGCATTCACATCGAAGTGAAGGGCCATTTGTCGCGATTAACTGCGCAGCCATCCCAGAAACGATGTTAGAGGCGGTGTTATTTGGCCACGTTAAAGGCGCCTTTACCGGTGCAACAGCGGCTCAAGCGGGTAAGTTTGAAGAAGCCAATGGCGGAACCTTACTGCTCGATGAGATTGGTGAAATCCCATTAGCGGTGCAAGCGAAGCTATTGCGTGTTCTTCAAGAGCGAGAAGTTGAGCGTTTGGGTAGCCATAAGTCAATTGCTCTGGACGTTCGAATTATTGCGGCTACTAATGTGAATTTACAAGAGGCCGTGAGCCAACGTCTGTTCCGACAAGACTTGTACTATCGTCTTGATGTGTTGCCACTTCAATGGCCACCACTTCGTGAGCGTAAAGAGGATGTTCTTCCTCTTGCTAAGCACTTTATCGCCAAATACAACCAGGGTTGTACTGAAACCTGCCGTTTATCCGCAGAAGCGGAAAATAGCTTGTTGGCTTATGACTGGGTAGGAAATATTCGAGAGCTAGAAAACACCATTCAACGAGCCTTGGTGATGCGTCATTCTACGTGGATTACACCACAGGATTTGATGCTGCCAGTGAATGACTCAATGACGGTAGCACTTAGTGAACACTCGGATAATTCAATCAACCAGCCGACTCAGGTTTGTTACCAAAGTGGCCTAAAAGACAGTAAGAAAAAAGCAGAAAATCAGTTCATTTTAGACACATTAGCGAAATTTAATGGACGTCGAAACTTAACCGCAGACGCACTCGGTATTACGACTCGTGCTCTGCGCTACAAGATTGCCGCCATGCGAGAGCAGGGCATCAACGTTGATGCAGTTTCGCATTATTCTCATTCAGCCGCTTAGGCTATTAGCCGCGTAAATTATTAGAGAGCAGTTTATGTCAAACCCTCCTTCGGTAATGCAACAGGACATGATGCAACGAATGGCATCAATGCGCGATCATGCCCACCAAGGCATCAGTGTGATACCGAATCAACAAACGATTCAAAGTGACAATTTCCAAAGTGCGATGCACCAAGCGGTGCGACGCGTTGATAACCATCAACAACACGCGAGTCAAATGACGGCTGATGTAGATGCAGGACGCTCTGATGATTTGGTTGGCGCCATGGTTGCCAGTCAAAAAGCCAGTATTTCTTTTCAAGCACTGACACAAGTACGCAATAAGTTAATGGCTGCGTATGACGATGTACTGAAGATGCCATTGTAGTGAGAATCAAATGAGTACAACAATTGTAGAAAACCAGCCAAGCTCCGAGTCACCTAAGTGGCAACAATGGCGAGATACGGCTAAAGAACAGATCGGAAAACACAGTAAAGTTGCGCAGATCACAGCGCTTACGGTACTGATTTCGTTGTTTATCGTCGTAATTTTATGGAGTCATACTAGCCCTTATAAGGCGTTGTATGGTGAGAATGAGCGCTACGACAGTGCAGAAATTTTAGAGGTTTTAAGCCAAGCGAAAATTTCTCATCAAATTGATCGTGTTACGGGCCAAATCCTAGTCCCAGAAAACAAACTAGCTGATGCTCGTATCACCTTAGCTGCGCATGGTGTATCGGCGAAGTTACCGCCAGGTTTGGATATTTTAGATAAAGCGACCGGGCTTGGTACCAGTCAATTTATTGAAAGTGCTCGCTATCGCCAAGGGTTAGAAGGCGAACTTGCTCGAACTATTCTTGCCATTAACTCGGTCAATCATGCTCGCGTCCATTTAGCCATTCCAAATCGAACTCTGTTTGTGGGCATTAACGAAGAGAAGCCGTCTGCAGCGGTTATGTTAGATCTGCTGCCGGGTAAAGAATTAAGCCCTTCGCAAGTTGAGGCGATTGTAAACCTAGTCAGTGGCAGTATTTCAGGTATGCCAGTGGAAGGTGTCTCTGTGATTGACCAGTTTGGCAATCTGCTCAGTGCTGATTTGAAAAACGGCAATAACGGTCGTTTAAGTGTACAGAATCATGAAATGCAGCAGCGCATCGAGCGAGATATTGTTCGCCGAGCAGGCGACATGTTAGCGCCTTTACTTGGTGTCGGTAATTTCCGAGTTCAAGTGGCGGCAACGCTTAACTTTGACCAAGTCGAAGAGACGCATGAGTCAATCGACAGCGACCCTGTGGTACGTACTGAGTTTAATAAACAGGACAATACGTCAGGTCAGCTAGCGCTGGGTATTCCGGGTTCACTGAGTAATCAAGCTCCAGCAGGGGAAGATGCGACTAATGAATCTCGTAATGAACGCGCTGAAAGCACCCGTCATTATGATGTAGGACGTAAGGTTCGACACACGCGCCAAGCACAAGGCTCCGTGGATCATCTTTCTGTCTCAGTACTAATTAACGATGCAACCAATGAGCAAGGCTGGCAACCTGAGCAGCTTGAACAAGTTGCTCAAATGATAAAGGATTCAGTGGGATATATGGATGAACGTGGTGATCAATTTAGCTTGCATGCCTTTAATTTTGCACAAGCACCTGTCGTAGTCACTGAGCCTTTACCGTGGTGGCAACAAGCGCAGAACCTAATGCTGATTCAATACACTATTTACGGACTGATTGCGCTGAGTTTTATTTTGTTTGTGTTACGCCCATTAGTGAATGCACTTAAAACATCGACTCAAGCGTCATCGGGTCTGGCGTCAGCTGGTGGTGCTCAATCAGCACTAGGCTCACAAGCCAGTAATGAGGCGATTGAAGCTCCAAATACCGCAGATGAACTGGGAAGTATCGGTAGTCATATTGATAACGAACAAGATCTTGCTGATGCCTTACTGAATTCGGTTCAATTTGGCGGAGCAGCAGAGTCTGGAAGTACACTCGCGACCGACCTCTACGATCTTCCTCCATCAGGCTCGAACCTTGAAGTTCAGGTTGAACATTTACAAAAGCTCACTGATGCAGAATCAGAACGTGTCGCGGATGTGGTTAAAAAATGGGTGAGCAACAATGAGTCTTAATAATATGTCTTTTCCAGATGAAGTTTTACTCGATCCCGTAGAGCAAGCAGCCATTTTGTTGCTGAGTATGGGTGAAGATTCTGCAGCGAAAGTCATGGGACATATGTCTCGTGATGAGCTCCTTAAAGTGAGCCATGCCATGGCGCATCAATCAGCGATTCGCAGCATTGAAGCTCAATACGTATTGCAGTGTTTTTTCAATGAATTCAGAGCTCAATCTGGGATCAGTGGTGCATCACGTACCTTCTTACAACGCACGCTAGATAAAGCGCTTGGTGGTCGACTAGCTCGTAGCTTACTCGATAGCATTTACGGCGATGAAGTCCGAACTATTATGCAGCGCTTACAGTGGATTCAGCCTAATCAGTTGGCGCGTTTCTTAAGCCATGAACATATTCAAATGCGAGCGTTGTTCATTGCCTTTTTGCCTGCAGACATCGCTTCCGCAACCTTGGTTGAGTATGACAAAGAGACACAGCACGATTTGCTGTACCGCATTGCCAACTTAACCGAAGTGAACAAAGAGGTGGCTCAAGAGCTGAAAGATCTCGTTGAACGTTGTATCGAGTACTTGGCAGAAAACTCAAGCTCGGTTGTAGAAGGTGAGCAGCAGGCGGCTGATATCATCAACCGTTACCAAGGTGACCAAGCCGGTCTCATGCAGGCCTTGGGTGATCAAGACCATGAGTTGGTTGATCGCCTGAAAAATAAAATGTACGAATTTGGTGTGCTTACTCGTCAATCGGAAGCGGTTCGTACGAGAATCATTGAAGAGATCCCAGTTGAAACACTGGCTCTGGCTCTTAAAGGTGCAGATACACAAACACGTAAATCTATTTTGGCTATTTTACCTCGTCGTATGCGTCAGTCGTTTGAGTCTGAAATCGCAATGTTGGGCAAAGTGTCCGTCAGCCAAGTGAAGAAAGCGCGTGATGAAATCATGGATTATGTTCGCGATCTCAATGAAACAGGTCAAATTAATCTACAACTTTATCAAGAGAAAACGGTGGAATAACGATGTTTAGACGAAATCGAGTGATGCGCCTAGCGCCTCATGAATATCGAAGCCATCGCTTTCCTCCTTTGGTTGATTCAGCTCAGCTGGCGGCATCGGTTACCTCTCCAGTTGAGCAAGCTGCGCCTGTCGATGAGTTTGGTTTTGACGACTTTGATATGGCCGTTGATCTCGACCGAGAGTTTAGCTTTGAGCTAGATGGCGACTCTCCTCTGATGGATCAGGAAGCGGATACTGCGATTGGAAACGAACCTTCTGGCAGTGGCGATATTCAAGAGCAATACAGCCAAGGTTTTCAGCTTGGCATGACCAAAGGTTATGACGAAGGTCTGCAAGAAGGCATTGAAAAAGGTCAGCTGCAAGGCTTTGAACAGGGGCTAGTTAAAGGTCAGCAGCAGGGCATTGAGCAGGGTATCTCTGAAGGTAAAAAAGAGTTCCTTATTGCCAGTGTTCCGTTTGCAAGCATGAGTGAGAAAGTCGAGCGCCTGTTTGCAGAGCAAGAACGTCGTCAACGAGAGTTAGTGTGTGAATTGGTGCAAAAGGTTGCTCAGCAGGTCATTCGCTGTGAATTAGCCCTGCAACCACAACAAATATTAGCCCTTGTCGAAGAGACACTTGAAACTCTACCGAGTGAGCCGCAAGGAATCAAAGTTCTGATGGCTCAAGAAGAGTTCGCTCAGATTGAGAAAGTAGCCAGTGAGAAAATTACAGAGTGGAATATCGTCTGTGATCCGAGCTTACGCCAAGGTGATTGCCGTATTATCACTAAAACAGCAGAAGCAGACGCCGGATGTGAATTGCGTTTAGAAACATGCATGAATTCAGTTAAAGAGCATCTGCTTGATGAAGCTAACAGTGTCGATGTGAAGCTGCCAAAAGCCTCTGTTGACGCAGCGCACGCTTATCAAGCTGAACTCGAGCCACAAGTATGAATAACGGCATCGATCAACGACTGCAAGACGCGATGGCCTCGTTAGGGGCTGTCCCTATTGCAAAAGTTACGGGACGCTTGGTTAAAGTCACTGGATTGATGCTTGAAGCGGTTGGCTGTCGTTTATTGACGGGGCAGCGTTGCCTAGTTGAAACGGGCAGTGGGGAAAAAATCGAAGCTCAAACGGTAGGTTTTCATCACGATGTCGCCTACTTAATGCCGATTCGGCCTGCTACTGGGCTTTTTTCAGGGGCGCGAGTTTGGCCTATTGAAGGGGAGTCTCAACTAAAAATTAGTGATCAGTGGCTTGGCCGCGTGGTTGATGGCATGGGAGAACCTATTGATGGCTTAGCTGACTTTCGTGGCGGTGAAACGATTTGCCTGCAAGGTAAAAGCGTTAACCCAATGTCTCGCCAACCCATTCGTGATCCCTTAGATGTTGGGGTTCGAGCCATCAACAGCATGTTGACCATTGGTAAAGGTCAGCGGATGGGGTTATTTGCTGGCAGTGGCGTAGGTAAGAGTGTGCTGCTTGGCATGATAACCCGTCAAACAGAAGCAGACATCGTTGTGGTTGGGCTTATTGGTGAGCGAGGGCGAGAGGTTAAAGAGTTTATTGATCATGCTCTGGGCCCCGAAGGATTAGCGCGAGCGATTGTGATTGCCTCTCCTGCTGATGAATCACCGTTAATGCGTCTTAGAGCGTCACAGTTATGCCACCGAGTCGCAGAGCATTACCGTGACCAAGGTAAAGATGTTCTATTACTGATGGATTCACTGACACGTTTCGCCATGGCACAACGAGAAATTGGTCTTGCTCTGGGTGAGCCTCCAGCAACCAAAGGGTATCCGCCATCCGTGTTCAGTATGTTACCTCAGCTTGTTGAACGTGCAGGGAACAGCTCTAATCCAAACGGCAGCATGAGCGCGATTTATACGGTATTAACCGAAGGTGATGATCAGCAAGATCCGATAGCGGATAGCGCCCGAGCTATCTTAGATGGACACATTGTCCTTAGCCGTCAACTGGCTGAAACAGGGCATTACCCTGCGATTGATATTGCTCAATCCATCTCGCGTACGATGCCGCTGGTGGTAAGTAAAGAGCAAGTCCAAGACATCATGCAATTTAAGCAGTGCTACGGTCGCTATCAAGAGGTCAAAGAGTTGATACCGCTAGGCGGCTATCAGCCTGGTAATGACCCGTTGATGGACACCGCTGTTCGTGTTTATCCGAATCTAATGAATTTCCTACAGCAGTCACAAGAAGAGGCTTCCTCACTTGATGACTCGACCTTGCAGTTAAAAACATTGATTGAAGAGGTAAGTAATGGCTAGATCCTTTGGTTCATCAAGACTGAATAATTCATTAACAGCGAATGGCTCGCCAAGACAAACAGGTTCAACAAAAGGATCTGGATTGGCGAAATTTCGTGATATTAATCAAGACCAATTAGAACGTTTGAGCCAGCAACTTCAAAAGCAGCAAAGCCAAAGTGAACAGCACCAAAGCCATGTGAACCAGTTGATGGAAATATATGACTCGGTTCAGGTCAATGGTGGAGAGAGCGCAATGGCGTGGTGTAATCGCGATCAACTGCGAGGAAACTTGCAACATTTGCAGTCTCTTCAGCAACAGCAACTCGCCCTAGCAAAAGCAGAACACAGACGTATCCAGCAGCATGTACTCAATCAAAACATCAAAGTGAAGTCGTTAGACACCGTTCTAGAGAAACGTCGTAGAGAAGCTCTACAGAAAGAGAGCCGTATCGAGCAAGCGATGAATGATGAGATTGGGGCACAGCGTTATACGATTAACAAGTTGAATGCGAGCCGACAAGCGATCAATAAATAACAGCGATTAGAAATTAATTACGTAGAAATAAGCGTTTAGACTTCGGTTTAAGCGCTTTTTTATGAGCGTATTTTTATGAACGTAAGTTTGGACTGCTAGCGCAAGGTTTTGAGGGGTGTTTAATCGGTAGAGGGGGATAAGCGAAAGCGGGAATCGTGGCTTTCGCTGATGTTAATGAGCGCTATTGTTTTTTTGAAAGCTATTGATATTGAAAACTATTGTTATTAAGAGCTATTCAGGCGAATAGAGCTGAGAATCGTTTTTTTGTGTTAAGCGACTTAAGATACTTTGCTGCATGTCGAGCAGAGCGTTATTGCGTTCGTTCTGCGCTTTACATTGTTCGATTAGACGATGTAAATCATTCCAATCAGCCGCCAATGGTTTAGCCAGCTTATTCGGCAGTGCTGCGACGAGTTTAGCCACGCCACTGGCATCTGCTGAAACACCGATCTGAATGAGTAATTGAGAGCGGTGTTGGGCACGAGTTTCTAAATAGCTTAGAAAACTCTTATGCTTACCTGAAATCTGAGAGAGTTTTTCTGTCTCTCTTTTTGTAAGCAACTTATGTTGAACCACCATCAATTCAAAAAGCCGCTGATAATCATTCAGGTCGGCTTTAACCTCGACAATAAACTGCTTAATTGCGGTTGAACGAGAGGTATTGATTGGCGTCACACTCATAATGGGTTTTCTCAGTCGCGTTGATGGGTTGTTTTGATTGCACCAGCCAACTCATCAAGGTCGATATTATAATCACCCTTTAATAATTGAGCGCGAATTTCATTCACACGAGCCAAGTCAACTTCAGGAAGCTGATGTAATTCTTGTTGCAGCGACTCCAACGTACGCGCTTCTTGGCTAACCTTTTGCTCAAGCGTCGTTTCTTTGTTCGTTTTTACGTCGCCCACTTTGCTTTCTGTCTGAGTAGAAGGCTTTACAGTTTGGTTGAAAACGGTGTGATTACCGTTGTTGCCAATATTAATCATCGGGCATTCCTTGAGTCTGGTTCTGTTATCTTTTTAAAACGACCGCCTTTTTCATTCTCTTAAAGCAAACTAGGCGTCTATTTGAAATTAAATGAAGCGATATTTTCAAAAAAGCGTGTGTACTTTTCCACTCTCGATCACCACGGCTCGAATCGTCTTTCCTGAGCTGTTATTTCGCACTCTAATCTGTTGTTGTAAGTAGCCACTATCGAGGGCGGTTCCTAGCATAGATGTGGAAAAGTTGTCACCAACGGCTTCAATCATGAGGCTATCACCTTTATTAATGATGTAAGGGTGACTGACTCGTTCTGGTGAGAGTAACTGACCACTACGCACCTGTCTTAATGCCCGTTGACCAATGACCGTATTTGGATGAGAAATGAAATCACGATTTATAGTGGCTAAGTTGGTGGGCTTAGTGAATAAATCGTCACTGACTAGCAAGGTGTCTTTGGCAACGGTGCGGCTGACATAGATCATTGGGACGACCAAGTCGACCGTTGCTTGAGCGTTTACAGACCAATCTTTGCTACCTTGGCATTGAACATTAAAGCGCAATCGACCTGCAGGATATAGCCTGTTGTCACGACGTGTAATCTCAAGCGGTTGAGAGCACGATGTGAGTCGGTGGCTTCCCTTAGGGAGCGTAATCGTGACACTTTTAGAGCTAGCTTGCCATCTGTTTTGGACAATGACTTGGCTTAACAGTTGTTCAATATGTTGGTTCAACACTCGTTGAATTTCAGGGTTATCTCTTGTCGATATTGTATCTTTAGCGTGCACAGAAAATGCCGTTACTAGGCTAACAAATACCACACTCCATTGCGCTCTATTCATCACTGTTGTCACTTTTCATTAGGCACTTCCTCTTCTTAATTCTTTACTTCCCATGAGCGGAAATGACTCTTCCTATTTTAAATGCTTAGTTGATTAAATCCTTTAAAAACAATCGGTTAATTATTGGCACGTATCTTGTTATATACAGCCACTAACCACCGTATTTGTTTGCAAGGAAAATCAAATGGGAATCAGTTTTGACAAAGCACTTGGCGTTCATACCCACACGTTAGAACTTCGTGCAGAACGCTCAAAAGTTATCGCAGGAAACTTGGCAAATGTCGATACCCCTGGCTTCAAAGCACGTGATTTTGACTTCCAAAATGCGATTTCACAAGTGGAACATCGTCTGCAGCAAGGGCAATCATCATCTCAAACGAGGCTTCACCCTCAAGAGCTGATGTATCGCAATCCATACAACAACTCAATCGATGGCAACACGGTTGAATTAGGAGTTGAGCAAGCACAGTTTGCACAAAATTCTGTGGATTTTGAAACCAGCTTAACTTTCTTGAACATGAAATTTAAAGGGCTATCGACAGCCATTATGGGGCAGTAATCGTTATGTCATTTGGTGATATTTATCAGATAGCGGGGTCGTCTATGACCGCGCAAACCACACGTTTGAACACAATCGCAAGTAACCTTGCTAACGCCAACTCTGGAGCGACAACCGAAGCGGATACTTACCGTGCTCGTAAACCTGTTTTCGCTACTGTGTATCAGCAAAATCAACAGCAGCTGTTCAGCGACAACATGGCGTCAGCCGGTGCGCGTGTACAGGTTCTTGATGTGGTGAATACCGAAGGTGAGCTTGATCGCCGCTATGAGCCGGGCAACCCGATATCAGATGAAGAAGGGTACGTTTACTACCCGAACGTCGACGTGGTGCATGAAATGGCCGACATGATGTCAGCGTCACGCAGCTTTGAAACAAGTGTCGATGTTCTGACACGTACTCGCAGCATGCAGCAAGGGCTGCTTAAACTGGGTCAGTAATGGCTTTAATTTTAACCATACAGTCTTGGTACTAAAGGAATTCTTATGAGCTTAGCCGGAGTAATGTCGAGTGATTCAGGGACCCAGCAAACCAGTGATGGTCAGATTGCTGGTAACGGTGGACAGGATAATACCTTTCTCACCTTGATGATCGCTCAGATTCAAACCCAAACTCCACTTGATCCGCTCGACACGACTCAGTTTATGACTCAGTTAGCGCAGATGACGCAAGTGGAAACCATGCAAGGCATGAGTAATACCATCTCAAATCAGATGGTGTTGCTGGATAATATTCAAGTGTTGACTACCGCAGGCATGGTTGGTCAAGACGTTCGCGTATCAACCGATACGATTGAACTTGATGGCACTAAACATTCAGGTGTTATTGACCTGTCGACGTCTGTTGAAGATCTGAAAATCGAGATTAAAGATGACGCTGGCAAAGTGGTTCATACCATCGAGCTTGGCTCAAACAGTGAAGGCGAAGTGGCCTTCAATATTGATCCAAAATCATTAGGTCTAAAAGATGGTCAGTACGACCTTAATGTTGTGACCGATGATTCCAACTACACGCCTGAGCTAATGCTATCTGGCACGATTGAGAAGATGCGCATTCCACCTGGTGGCGGATCTCCTGAGTTTCTTATTGGTGGTGTGGGCTACGTGCCTTTCTTCCATGTTACTCAATACGGCGACAAAGCAGGTGGTGGCGATGACACCCCGACTATTTCTCCTTTCAACCTACTGGCACGTGGATAGCGATTTTGCCTGTAATTTTAGACACCCCATTTAATATTTAGGAAGAGTAAAAATGAGTTTTAATATTGCAATGAGTGGCTTGAACACCACTTCACAAGAGCTAAACACAATCAGTAACAACATTGCGAACGTATCTACAGTTGGCTTTAAGTCATCTCGTGCTGAATTTGCTGCGGTTATGAATGGCGGAATGGGCGGCGGTGTAGAGATGTCGAACGTTTCACAAAGCTTCAACGGCTCGAACATGTCGATGACTGGACGCCCAACCGATCTTGCGATTGGCGGCAATGGTTTCTTCGTATTAGAAGCGCCAGACGGTTCTACTTCTTACTCACGTGCGGGTATGTTCAACCAAGATAAAGACAATTTTATTGTGAATAACTCGGGTCACCGTTTGCAAGGCTACAGTGCCGATTCATTTGGCAACGTACAAACGGGTTCAGTAACGGATCTTCAAGTGAAAACCGGTTCAGTGCCTGCTCAAGCGACCAGCCGCGTCGATTTTGCTAGCAACTTTGATGCGGGCGCAACAGACATCGATACCGTAAACAACCCCTTTGACCCTGAAGACAGCGATAGCTACAACTCGTCGTACACCACAACGGTTTATGACTCACTGGGCAACGAGCACACGTTAACTCAGTACTTTGTTAAAACTGGCGAGAACGAGTGGGATGTTCATTACTGCATGAACGGTGAAGACTTAGCTTCGCCAACCTCAGTGGAATTTGATACCGACGGTAACCTAACCGATCCAACGGGTGATATTGCGATTGCTTATGATCCTCAAAATGGCGCATCAGCAATGGCATTCGACCTTTCTATGACAGGGACAACGCAATACGGCAGTGACTTTGCAGTATCGACAAACCGTTCAGATGGTCACACAGCAGGTGAGCTTACGGGTATCACGATTGATGAAGATGGTTACCTATTTGCTAACTACAGCAACGGTGAGCAGATGATTCAAGGCCAAGTGATTTTGGCTGACTTCCCGAATAACGGTGGCTTAGTTCAAATGGGTAATACCGGTTGGGCGGCAACGCAAGCGTCTGGTCAGCCACTAACCGGCGCACCGGGCACAGGAACATTGGGTGCGTTGAGCACGGGTTACCTAGAAGAGTCAAACGTTGACCTAACGGGTGAGCTAGTCGGTCTAATGACGGCTCAACGTAACTACCAAGCGAATGCTCAATCTCTATCGACTCAGCAGCAGCTGACTCAAGTCCTATTTAACATGTAAGGCTGATTCTGATGGATCGTATGATTTACACGGCAGCGAGTGGTGCAGGGCGAGTTTTTACCGCTCAGCAAGTCGCAGCCAATAACCTAGCAAACATTAATACTCACGGTTTTCGTGCCGATATGGAACGCGCGGAAGCGTTCGCTGTAAAAGGCGCTGCGTATGACACACGAGCACTTGTGAAGGCGGAAACAAGCGGAACACGCTTTGATACCGCAGCTCTTCAACAGACGGACAGACCGCTGGATTTAGCACTGCGTACTGAAGGCTTCTTTGCTGTACAGATGGAAGATGGTGACGAGGCGTATACCCGAGCGGGTAACGTTGAACGAAGCCAAGATGGTGACCTAACGATTAACGGCTTACCGCTGATTGGTAATGATGGTCAACAAATCAATGTTCCTCTGTATACCAGTATCGAATTTGGTGATAACGGCACGATTAACATTGTTCCTGAAGGGGAAATCCTAGCGATCGAGGTGGGTCAGGTAAAACTGGTTAACCCTGAGACCGCGGATCTGCGCAAGCTCGAGAATGGCCTATTTCGTGGCCAAGACCCATTTGCTCCTGCCCTTGAAGGGGAAGTCGCTATGGTTTCAGGCTTCTTAGAGCAGAGCAATGTTGTAGCGGTAGAAGAGATGGTGAGTTCAATGAACCTCAGCCGTAACTTTGAAATGCAGCTGAAAATGATGCAAACCGCAGAAAAAATCGCCGAAGCGGGTAATCGCCTACTAAGAGCTTAAAGGAAACAAAAATGAACGCAGCGTTATGGATCAGTAAAACAGGCTTAGCCGCACAAGATGCGAAAATGGCCACTATTTCAAACAACCTTGCCAACGTAAACACTGTTGGCTACAAGCGCGACCGTGTGGCGTTTGAAGACCTGTTTTATCAAATTCAGCGTCAACCGGGTGCCATGGTTGATGAGGTCAATGAACTGCCAAGTGGTATTCAGCTTGGTTCTGGTGTGCGCGTTGTCGGCACACAGAAAGTGTTCACTGAAGGCATGTACCAAACCACGAGTCAGACCCTAGACGTGGCAATTGATGGACAAGGCTTTTTTGAGCTTGAAACCGCCGACGGTGAAGCAGCTTATACGCGTAACGGTCAATTCCACTTGAACTCAGAAGGGATGATGGTCACTGCGCAAGGTCTGCCATTAGCTCAGAACATTCAAGTACCAGAAGATGCTGAAACGATCACGATTGGTCACGATGGTACTGTTTCAGCCAAAGTAGCGAACAGCGACTTCCCACAAGAAATCGGGCAAATCACCTTGTCTAACTTTATCAATCCAGCTGGCCTTGAAGCGCTTGGTGGCAACATGTTCCGCCAAACCGCATCAAGTGGAGATGCGATTGATGGTGTAGGCGGCGAAGGTGCTTTTGGTCAGTTAAAGCAAGGTGTTCTCGAGGGTTCAAACGTACAAGTTGTTGAAGAGATGGTCGACATGATCACGACTCAACGTGGCTACGAAATGAACGCGAAAGCACTGTCGTCTTCAGATGAAATGCTGCAATACGTAAACCAAGTTCTGTAATCGCAGTTCTTAAAAACTTCAGTTGTTAAAAACTAAGTGACGCTTGATCGGTAAGGGTGTATTTGGTCGATAAGGTGCTCAATTTTGAGCTTAGCTCCACACCTTATCGGTCTTATGCGCAGCGATATATTCATGGATTGATGCGTTTAGGCCCTCATCACTATCTATTGCATCTAAAACTGAGTGCAAGCCTAAACCTATAAAGGTAAACCAATGTTGAGATTATTCGCACTGATTTTCAGTGCACTGTTGCTTGTTGGGTGTAGCTCGTTCGATTCATCCTCATTGATTGATGATCGCCCTTCGCCTGATGACGATGTCTATGCACCACCGGCGCTGGACTACTCTTTGCCTGATGCAGGTGCAGGTTCAGTTTATCGTGATGGCTATATTTGGACGCTATTTCAAGACAGACGTGCGTATCGTGTCGGCGATATCTTAACGGTCTCTTTGGATGAAGATACCCGCTCGAGTAAACAAGCTAACACCAATTTCGGTAAAACCTCGTCAGGTGGATTATCTGCGGATTATGACACAGGAACTAGTGCTGGTGGATTAAGTGGGAACTTATCAGGTGACCGTGATTTTCGCGGCAACTCAGCTAGCTCTCAGCGTAACTCTTTAAGTGGTTCCATTACCGTGATGGTCCATGAAGTGATGCCCAATGGCGTTGTACGCATAAAAGGCGAGAAATGGATTCGTCTTAACCAAGGCGATGAATTTATTCGCCTCAATGGTTTAGTTCGTGTCGATGATATCAACAATGGTAACCAGATCTCGTCCCAGCGCGTTGCTGATGCTCGGATCACCTATTCACAAAGTGGTGTGTTGGCCGATGCCAACGAAGCAGGTTGGTTAACCAAGCTGTTTGTTAGTCCACTATTCCCATTTTAAGAGGTGGCTATGAGATTTAAAATGAGAGCGAAATCCAAAGTTCGCTCGTTTCTTTATACATTGGTCATAAATGTTCTATTTATTGGCTGCATTGCCGCTATTCCCGTTATTGCGGCTACTCCTGTCTATGCTTCCGCCAGCGAAAGACATCTTATCGATCTGGTCGATATTCAAGGTCTGAGAGAAAACCAATTGATTGGTTACGGATTGGTGGTTGGCCTTGATGGCACAGGCGACCGTAATCAAGTGAAATTTACCAGTCAATCTGTGACCAACATGCTTCGTCAATTTGGTTTGCAGCTAGATGACAATATCGATCCAAAACTGCGTAACGTTGCTGCGGTGAGTGTGCACGCTTCTATTCCGCCGTTGTCTGGTAAAGGCCAAGCGATAGATGTGACTGTCTCTTCGATTGGTGACGCGAAAAGTTTACGTGGTGGTTCACTAATCATGACACCGCTACGTGCTATTGATGGCCAAGTTTATGCGGTTGCTCAAGGCAACCTTGTGGTTGGTGGTATTAAAGCGGAAGGACGTACAGGCTCAAGCATTACGGTGAACGTGCCGACCGCCGGACGAATCCCTAATGGGGCGATCATTGAAAGTGAAATTCCATCGGACTTTAGCTCTCGACCTATGGTAACCCTAAACCTCTTAAAGCCTAATTTTACCACCGCTAGAAATATCTCACGCACTATCGATGAGACGTTTGGCCCAGAGACAGCAACAGCGGTGAGTTATGCGCGTATCGAGATTCAGGCGCCGGAAGATTTCGAGCAGCGCGTGGTGTTTATGTCGATTTTGGAAGAGATGAAAGTCGATATTGGTCGTCAACGTGCTCGAGTGGTCTTTAACACCCGAACTGGAACCGTCGTGGTTGGCCAAGGGGTTCAAATTGGGCGCGCTGCAGTGAGCCATGGCAACTTAACCGTGACCATTGGTGAGTCGTTCAATGTCAGCCAACCGAATGCCTTTGGTGGCGGTCAAACTGTGGTTGTTCCTGAGTCTGAAATAGACATTAACCAAGAGCGTAATCCTATGTTTATCTGGCCTGAAGGTGTCGAGCTTGAAACCATCGTGACTGCGGTGAATAGCCTTGGTGCCTCACCAGATGACTTAATGGCCATACTGCAAGCGCTGCACACCTCAGGTGCGCTTAACGCTGAACTTGTTGTGATTTAAGGGGGAATTGTAATGACTGTCACCACACTTCCTGTCAATCCGTTTGCCCTGCAGCACATGCCGTCAAACATCATGCGCTCGAATCATCAGCCTGCCAACGTGGGGGTTGTTACCAGTTTTGATAGCCGAAACTTAAATGATCTCAAGGTCTCAGGCGACACCGAACAAGCACTTCAAGGCGTCGCTGAGCAGTTTGAATCGCTGTTTTTACAAATGGTGCTGAAACAGATGCGTCAAGCAAGTGAAGCTCTGCAAAGTGATGAAGAAAACCCTTTGTTTAGCAGCCGTGAACATAAGACTTATCAAGAGTTTTTTGATGGTCAGATCTCAATAGAAATGTCCAAAGGCCGCATGGGTTTAGCAGAGTCGATTGTGGCTCAATTGGGTCGAGAACAAGCAACAGGAAGTGAAATGCAAGGCGCGGCCATTGAAGCGTCTTCCATTTCCCCTTTCCCGACGCAATCTCAAGGCACATTTGTCGAGAGCGAATTTAAGAACGCCAGCCCTGAGGTCGCTTTACCTACACAAGAGCAGCAAATTCTACCGTCGCAAGATTTGAACGTTACCCAATCAAGTCGAGCCTTTAGCCAACCACTGTTGCATGTCAATCTTAAGGAGTCTTCAGTATGAGCTTGATGAACATAGGCCTTTCAGGCGTACAAGCTAGCCAAATAGGGATGAACGTTACTTCCCAAAACGTTGCGAATATCAATACGGTTGGCTACAGCCGTCAGCAGGCGGTGTTTGGTGCTGTAGGCGCGATGGGCGTGAACGATGCAGGAAACGGCGTGAGCGTCACCAGTATTCGTCGAGTAACGGATCAGTATCAAACCAATCAAATGTTTCGTGCGAGCTCAATGCTTGGCCAAACGTCAACGGCGCATCAGCAGCTGCAACGTTTAGAGACGTTACTTTCTGCTGATTCAATGAATCTAGATCAAGGCTTCAATAACTTCTTCTCATCACTTAATGGTGCCAGTGTGTCGCCGTATAGCTCGGCGAATCGCCAGCAAGTGATCAGTGAAGCGGAAGCATTGGCCAACCGTGTTAATCAATTAAGCAGCTCGGTTGATGGTCAGTTTTCTGATTTGAACCAACAGCGTACCTCTGCGGTAGCGCACGGTAATAGCTTACTTACTAACATCAGTAAGCTCAATGAAGAGATTCGCAAAGGCGAAGTGAGTGGTGAAAATACCGCTGCCCTTCGTGATGAGCGTGACGTGTTGATTAACGAACTTTCTGAAGTAGTCGAAATTCGCATTACTGATCCAGGTGATGGCACGCTAGAACTGGCGTTGCCGAATGGTCAGCCATTGATCAGTGGTAACCAAACCGCGCAGTTTGCTGTCTCGGTTGATCCGAACAACCCACAGAGCCAAGTTCTATCACTGAGCTTTAACGGCCAAGACTTCCCGATTGGTTCTGATATTGGCGGCAAGTTGGGCGCACTAGATGCTTACGAGAAAGATGTACTGATTCCATCTCAAGAGATCATCAATGATATTGCGCTTGAGTTTGCCACAGCCTTTAACGACCAGCTTGGACAAGGTTTTGATTTAAACGGTAATGCAGGTAAAGCCCTGTTTATCTTTGACCCTGATAACCCAGCGTCGACTTTAAAAATCGACCCAGACTTTAAACCAGAAGATTTAGCACTTTCTGACGACGGTAAGCCGGGCAGTAATGGTAACTTGCTTAAGCTTATCGAAATCAAAGACCAAGAGTTTGATATTGCTCATTTGGGTTCTCAAACTTTAGGCGGTGCTTACACTTCAATGCTGGGTGATATCGCAGTGAAGACGCGCCAAGCGCAGTCTGATCACCACGCTGCGAGCAATATCTACGTGCAAGCGACGATTGAAAAATCGGGCACCAGTGGCGTGAACCTAGATGAAGAAGCGGTGAGCTTGATGAAATATCAGCAAGCGTACCAAGCTAATCTTCAGGTTATTAACGCCGCCAACCAAACCTTTGCATCTGTTATGCAGCTATTTTAATTGAGGAATCCCCATGAGAGTTAGTACCAATCAATATAGCCAAATGATGTCATCGAGTTTGAATAATAACTCGCTTGGCATTAACAAACTAATGCAGCAGATGGCTACGGGTAAACGCATTTTAGTTCCCTCTGATGACCCCATGGCATCAACGCGTGTAATGAGTTTGGGTCGTCAGCAAGCTTCATTAGCTCAATATCAAAGTAATATCGAGCAAGCGGATATTCTTCTCAAAAATCAGGAGGTTTATCTAAGCAATGGTGTCGATATCCTGCATGAGGTACGCGACAAACTCCTTTGGGCCGCTAATGATAGTAATGGTCCAGCAGAGCGTGAGGCAATTGCGGCAGAATTGGAACAGTTGCAAGACACTTTAGAGTCTCTGGTGAATGCGAAAGATGAAAACGGTAAATACCTGTTTGCCGGTAATGACGTCAATACCAAGCCGCTGGATAAAGATGCAGATGGTAACTGGGTTTACAACGGTGACATGGGTGTGCGTGAAGTCGTGGTCGGTGATGGCGTGACTATGAAGGTGAACGTTAACTTGGGTGACATGTTCTTCTCGGGTGACATGGACATTTTTAATCAGCTTGATGAAGCAATTAATGAGCTGCGTGATCCTGATTTTAACGCAGCGAGTAATGATGTATTAGATCGAAGCTTGGATGTTCTTGATGCAACTTTGGGCTCAGTATCCGGTTCTATCACTGATTTGGGTACAAGACAGAACTCATTAGGTACATTAGACAGCGGCCACGCAGAGGTTGAATTGTTTAATAATCAATTGATTGGTCAACTAGAAGACCTTGATTATGCCGATGCCATGGTGGAGTTTAATAACTACTTATTGGCACTGCAGGCAACTCAAGCAACGTACGTGAAAACGGCGAGTATGTCGCTGTTTGCGATAATGTAATTGTTTTATAGGCGTACATCGTTTCCAAGTGAGTGTCGCTTTCAAAGCGAGTGTTGATAGTTTAAAGCAGGAATTGAAATAGAGTATGGTTTCTCAAGTTAGTGATTTAAGAGCAACAACTTCTGGTGTGAATCGACAGCCGGCTGTTATTGCTAAACGAGCGGGGCATAATACGCAGGTGGTCGAGAGCCCACGTATTGCTGAAAGTAAGCAGCGTGACCCGATTCGCCTATCGCAAACATTAACGCCAGAACATACTCGCCGCCAAAGTCTACTTCAGCGAGCGCAACAACAACTCGCTTCTGCGCAAGTGGCGGAACGCAGCCTCATGGAGATTGGCAATGGTTTAGGAGAATTGAATAAACGCTTAAGCTTTGCTCTGAAATCTGGTGGTGCATCTGCGAAAATTACTGCTGAGATCGATAGAATCAATACCAGTATGGAACGTTCTATTCAGCAAGCTGAGTTTCAGAATCAGCCTGTCGTGAGCAGGCAACTAAAGCCGATTTATCACGGTGATGATCGCACTACCTTTCGCATTAAAGGGTTGGATACCAACCGCGCTGTAGGGCGAGATGAAACACTGGTGTTTAACTTAGGCAAAGGCGGCGCCAATGCGGTTCCCGTTAAGTTAGATAGTCAAGCAACGCCAGAGAAACAGGCGATGCAATTTCGCCAAGCGTTCAATGAACACGGAATCGGTGTTGGCCTAGATAAACAGCGTCAATTAGTATTTAACGCCAGCGAACAAGATTGGCAACGCGTATCAACTCACATGAAAGTGACGGGTCAAGGTGAGCGCTTTCCTGCGGGCAAAGCCAATCGCGCCAAAGTTGATACGACCGAGCCAAGATTTGAGCCGTTAAAACTTAAAGCAGATAACCAGCATTTGCGAGAGTCTCAAGCAGAAACCAAACAGTTGATGCAGCAGGTCAAAGCCAGTGTTCAAGAGCTTCGTGCACATAGACGTTTGGTGAACGAGAAAATTTCTGCGATTAACGAGAAAAACGTTAATAGCGCTGAAATAAGTTTATCAACGGTTGAACGAGATTTAGAGCGTGTTTTACCAAAAGAAGCGAGCTTTACTCAGGTGTATCAAAACATCCAAACCCAAGCGAATGTTCACCGGCATACCGTAGTGGCTCTGTTGACGAGATCATAATCGAGCCCCAAGCAACACCTCAATGTTGTATTCATTACACGAAAAAGAGCCAGTTACTGACTGGCTTTTTTTATACCTAATTTTTTAGCTTACTCATTTCTTGAGGCAGTCACTTTTCTGAGGTTAGTATGCAGTCACAACTCCCTCCCGGCATTGATAAGTTGGTTCGCGTAGAGCCTGCGCAACTTAAATCTGAGCAGCAGATGTCGCAGCCATCCAAGCAACCAAGCCATCTTCCAACTCAACATCAACAGCAGCAGATGCCTAGCTTGGTCATGCCATTGGCACAATGGCAGGTGGTGAGAATGCTTTACTCGGCACAACAAGTAACGCCAAGTCGCCACGATATGGTCTATCAACAAGGGCAACAGGCTAGCCCAGTACTGCAGCTGCCGAGTGGTCGCGGAGTACTGATGACTCAATTTGAACTTGATGGCCAAATGCATCAAGTTCGCTGGCAGGTTTCCCAGGGTGAAGCGGTATTAGTGGCTTCAACGTTGGCGAATGATCAAATGATAAAATTGTTGCCGTCGGTAGGCGGTGGTTGGCGATTGGTTACCAATGGTTTGGAGTTATCTCAGCCGATGCAACTGCTTTGGTCTCCGATTGGTAGTGATGGATATTCAACTTTCGCCAATAGAGAGCAGAAATTATGGGTGAAGCGCGCAATATGGATTGGTATCATTTCAATCGTAATGGTAGTGGTTGTCTTTTAGCCAGAAGATTGACCGATTTGGCAAAATATGAGCTTTTTTCATTTAATTTATTTATTTTCCAGTCGTGGAAACTAAAAAGTGAAAATGGTGGTTTAAGCGCTGGTAACCAGTCGACGTTTTATAGCTATGTAAGCGGTACAGCATAATCAAAAGAGGATTTAATCATGCTATCGATTCATACGAACTACACGTCTTTAATGACACAGAACAACCTAAATAAAACATCTGGCGCAATGGACCAAGCGATGCAGCGCATCTCTACTGGCTTCCGTATCAATTCTGCTGCTGATGACGCTGCTGGCCTGCAAATCGCAACACGCCTTCAATCTCAAGTAAACGGTCTGTCTGTTGCTTCTCGTAATGCTCAAGACGCAACGTCTATGCTACAAACTGCGGAAGGCGCTTTCGATGAGATGACTAACATCGCTCACCGTATGAAAGATTTGGCAACACAGGCGTCAAATGGTACAAACTCTGGTTCAGAAATTGCGGCTATGGAAGCTGAGTGGGATGAGCTACAACTAGAACTAGAAAGCATCGTTGATAATACTCAATATGGCTCTGGTAATAACCTTTTTGATGCGAACAATGGCGGTCTTTTCACTAGTGCAATGACATTCCAAATTGGTGCAACTACGGGTGAAACTTTAGATTTTGATGCGTCTGGTGAAATTGCTAATGTTGTTACCAATATTGGCGCGCTACAAGGCCACAGCCTAGATAACACTAACCCAGGTGGTGGTGCTAACTCGTCTGCTCAAGATGCAATGGATGCTATTGACCTGTTGCTAAGTGGTGATGGAACTGATGCAGGTATCGGTGAGGTTCGTGCTCAATTCGGCGCAACAATTAACCGCCTTGACCACACAGTCACTAACCTTGGCAACATGCGTGAGAACACTGAAATGGCGAAAGGCCGTATCATGGATACTGATTATGCAGTTGAATCTTCAAATATGATGAAGAACCAAATGCTAACGCAAATGTCTATGTCTATGCTTTCTCAAGCGAATGGCATGTCAGGCATGGTAATGAGCCTAATCTAATTAGCCCAAGCTAATTGTAAATCTACCAAATTCTATCTTGTTAAACCGCAGCCCCCGCTGCGGTTTTTTTATGCGTGCTATTTGTAATTCTGCCCGTCTAAGCGTTTGTAATTTTAGAATAATGAAGGGGGGATTAACGGAGAAAATAGAAACGAATGTTATAAACTATTAATGGTACCACTGGCTGCATATCAAGTTTTCTTTGGGTCGCACTTGGCTAAATCTGATGGCTAATCGTGGTACTTCTAACCGCTACCCATACCTATGACATATTCCTCGTTAACCAAATGCTTGGTTGAAAGAATACTTGGCAGAACCTATTCCTTTGCAGCTCATAATTACTAGCTCCAATCATTACGTTCTTGTTGTAATCAGAGGGTCAGTGAGAACTACTTTGATGAAATCTAGTAAAGCGCTATGAAATAGAGTGAAAAGGAGTGATATCTCGATGTTTTTATTCGATACCCCATCTATTTATTATTTCTTAACTGATTGTTTTTTATGTATTAAATTTTTATCTTGTTGGTTTTTGGTTAGTGTATTTCATTTTTTAAGTTCCTTTTTTTAATAGGCGTTTTCTCTTCAGTGTGGATACACATTCACCACTATTTAAGAGGATTTACCCATGCTTTCGATACACACAAACTATACGTCTCTATTAACACAGAATAACTTGAACAAAACATCAGGTGCGATGGACCAAGCAATGCAACGCATCTCTACGGGTTTTCGTATCAACTCTGCGGCAGATGATGCAGCTGGCCTGCAAATCGCTACTCGTCTTCAATCTCAAGTTAACGGTCTGTCTGTTGCTTCTCGTAACGCTCAAGACGCAACGTCTATGCTACAAACGGCGGAAGGCGCTTTCGATGAGATGACCAACATCTCTCACCGCATGAAAGATCTTGCTACACAAGCAGCCAACGGCACTAACTCTACTGATGAGCACGCAGCAATGCAGGCTGAGTGGGATCAACTGGCGGAAGAACTACTCAGCGTTATTGACAACACCCAGTATGGCGCGGGCAACAGCCTATTTGGAGCACCGGATGCATCAAACCCTGATGCTATACTTCCAGGTGGCATATTTACTGACGCAATCACCTTCCAAATCGGTTCTTCTACTGCTGAAACGCTGACGATGGATGTTTCAGATGGTGTAGCAGCAGTTCGACTAGCTATCGGTGAAGCCGGTGTAGGTGTTGATACTGACGGAAATCCAAACCCAGGTACGGGGTTATTTAGTGTTGACCTAGCAGATGTTGCTGGCGGCGGCGCTGCAAACGGCATGGACCGAGTTGATGGCCTATTAGGTGATATCGGTTCTATCCGTGGTGAGTTCGGTGCAACAATCAACCGCTTAGACCACACTGTAGTTAACCTTGGTAACATGCGTGAGAATACTGAAATGGCTAAAGGCCGTATCATGGATACTGATTACGCAGTTGAATCTTCAAACATGATGAAGAACCAAATGCTAACGCAAATGTCGATGTCTATGCTTTCTCAAGCAAACGGCATGTCAGGCATGGTAATGAGCCTAATCTAAGAGATAATTACTGCTTACAACTCTTTAAAGCCGCAGCCCTCTCTGCGGCTTTTTTTATTTACGCACTCATACGTTTAAGTGACCAAGCCAATTTCAGCTGTCAATTGAAAGAAATGCCTTTTCCTCACTGCCTTATTGTTGCCAAGCACGAGTAATTGTCGAAAACATTCTCAATATTTCTCTTTTGATGGGGGATATTTCATCTATGAAGATAAATCTAACCTAAAAATCGTAAAACCGGATTGTTTGCTGGTTTTACAAGGGGTTCCCTTTCGTTGATTTAATGACTTTTTGTGATATTTCTGGTTGAAACTGGTTAAATCGTGATGTTTTTTATGGTTGTATTGCACTTTTGTTTCAGTTTTTAATGTTAAATATTAAACTTAAAATTAGATATAAATCAGCTTAAGTTCTTTTTTTGTTAAGGCGTTTTGTCTCCCTCGAGATAGCACACTTACTATTATTTAAGAGGATTTATCCATGCTTTCGATACACACAAACTACACGTCTTTACTTACTCAAAACAACTTAAACAAAACGTCAGGTGCAATGGACCAAGCGATGCAGCGCATCTCTACTGGTTTCCGTATCAACTCTGCGGCAGATGATGCTGCTGGTTTGCAAATCGCGACTCGCCTTCAATCTCAAGTTAATGGCCTATCTGTTGCTTCTCGTAATGCTCAAGATGCAACATCTATGCTTCAAACGGCTGAAGGTGCATTTGATGAGATGACGAATATCTCTCACCGTATGAAAGATTTGGCGACTCAAGCGGCAAATGGAACGAACTCAACCTCTGAGCATGCGGCAATGCAAGCTGAGTGGGATGAGCTGCAAGAAGAGTTAGTGAGTATTATTGATAATACGCAGTATGGCTCTGGTAATAATCTATTTGCTGAAGATGTTGGCATCTTTGACGGTGAGATTACTTTTCAAATCGGTTCATCAACGGCAGAAACGCTAACAATTGATGTTAGTGCAGGCCTAGGCGATGTACGTAATGCGATTGCTGATTTAGCCAACATCGATCTATCGGCTCCTGCAGGCGGTGCACCTTTTGAAGATGGTGACGACGATACATTAAGTGGTGCTCAACTGGGTATGAATGCCGTTGATGCGCTACTTAATGGTGTTGCGGGCAGTGATGATGAAGGTCCTAGTGAACCAGGCCCAAGTGGTGCCTTTGCAATGGAAAGCTTAGGTATTGGCGCACTGCGCGCTCAGTTCGGTGCAACGATTAACCGCCTTGACCACACTGTAGTTAACCTTGGTAACATGCGTGAGAACACTGAAATGGCGAAAGGCCGTATCATGGATACAGACTACGCCGTTGAATCTTCAAATATGATGAAGAATCAAATGCTAACGCAGATGTCGATGTCGATGCTTTCTCAAGCAAACGGCATGTCAGGCATGGTAATGAGCCTAATCTAAGAGATAATTACCGCTTACAGCTCGTCAAAGCCGCAGCCCTCTCTGCGGCTTTTTTACACTAAAACGCTTCTACTCCTTATTCTTATTTACTTTTTCTCTTCAATTTTTAACCACGCTTTCTGGTCACAAGATCCCATTTTCAACTTTCGTTTCAGTTAAGAGATTTCATCGATTTGTCGTTTGTTACCTATGAGAAACGCAGATACGACTGGGACTTGAGAGAGTCGGAACTTTATAACATTAATGGTTCCGCATCATTTCCGTCATCGGAATTACGATTTCCGTTTAAGTTTTTTTGAATACTTCTGTGATGAATAAAACCACAAAAATAGATGTTTTTGGCTGTTTATTCATCATTAAACAAATAGTTAGGTGTTGGAATGCTTTTTGCTCTAAGCCAGTAGGCTGAGTGAATCTACTTGAGCAGAGTCAACCAAAGCAACACTCCCTAATAATGATAAAACTGCCCGTGGTGGCGGTATAGACGATAGGAAGAGAGACATGATTGATCCGGCTCAAATGGCAATGCAAATGGTGATGATTCAGCGTCAACCGTTTGATATTCAATACGCAAACCAGCAGGCGATGTATAAAAACCAACTTGATGCTTGGAAAGATATCGACAGTGCGTTCAGCAGCTTCAAGACGGCGCTAGATGGCATGAATAAAGCTGATAACAGCTTTATTAAAAACTCAGTAACACAGAGCCAAGATGGTTACATCAATGCGTCGGCTGGTAGCCAAGCCCGAGCGGGTTCTTATGATTTGTTTGTGAAGCAACTGGCGAAAGCGCAGCAAGACTCTTTTAGTTTTGATGGTGGCGAACTGCCTGATGAAGGTTCGATGACATTGACCACCGCGGATGGCGAAGCGATAGAGCTTAATTTTGCAGATTTTGCCGACTTGGGTGAGTTAACGGATCACATCAACGAACTCGATGTTGGCATCAATGCCAGTGTGGTTAGCTCCGGTGGTGAGAAACACTTGGTATTGGGCTCTGACGAAACCGGTGTCGAGAATAAGTTTGATGTAAGCGTCACTGGCGCCACTCATAGCCATCGTGAACTCAATGCAGCGGCCGATGCCATCGTGATGCTAGGTGGCCAAGATGGCCTTGAAATGACTAGCAGCAGCAATACCTTCGATGACGCTATCTATGACGTTAGTTTTGAAGTGACCAAGGCTCATGAAGCAGGAGACTCCCCGCTAACGTTAACCGTTGGCGCCGATAATGAAGCGTCGAAAGAGGCGGTGACGGAGTTCGTTGACGCATATAACGATTTGATGCGAACGATTTTAAAGCACACAAAAACCGATTATCAGCTGGATAAAGATAGCGATGACGACGATGACGATGATGATAATAGTATCTCGATCAGCGTTGCTGGCGCATTGGCGGGCGATTCAACCGCTCGTGGCATCAAGGGAGCGCTTAATAACGCTACTCGAGGCATGTTTGATGAAGGCACGTTGTACAGCATCGGCATCGAAGCGAATCGTGACGGCACACTAAAAATTGATAACGCTCGCTTTGAAAAAGCACTGAGCGAAAACCCAGAGAAAATTGACGCGATCTTCTTGGGTGACAATGGCGCGCTAGCCTCGCTTGAAAAAGCGATCGGTCCGTACACAGGGAGCAACAGCAGCGACAACCTGCTTAAGACGCGTCAAAGCACTATACAAGGCAATATCGATCGAGTGGACGATAAAAAAGAGACCCTCGATTACCGAATGGAAAAAACCTATAACCGTTACCTACGTGAATACTCTGCAATGGCGCAAGCCATGTCACAGATGCAATCGACCGCAGGCATGTTCATGTTTTAAGGAGTAGTAAATGTTTAATGATGAGTCGGGCTTCGATGCCTATCAACAAGTTGATGTAGAAGCACAAGCTGCCGCATCTAGCCCATATCAACTGGTGCTGATGCTGATTGGCGGATTTCTCGATACCTTGACCCGAGCGGAAGCTCACATGGAGGCCAAGCGCTTTAAAGAGAAAGGCGAAGCGATTGCACGTTGTCTCGACATCATCGGTGGTTTGAACAGTGCGCTCGACATGAAGCGTGGTGGCGAAATGGCCGAACAGATGAATAATCTGTATGACTTTTGTAGCCTGCGCTTGTTTGAAGCGAGTACACAAAATGAAGTAGAGAAGCTTCATGAAGTGCGCTCTGTGATGACCAACATTCAGGAAGGATGGCAAAACTTTGGAGCGGCACATGGAAATTAATAGCGCTTTGTTACGTACGGTTAATCAGAGATTACAGCACAACTGTAAGCACAAAGAGTGGAAAGAGCTGCGTGAGCTAGACCTGAAAATTCGCAAGATATTAACGGCCATTAATGAGCAACCGGCAGCCGCGCAACGTTTAAAGCATGACCTTGTCGCGCTTAAAGAGTCGCACACTGTGGCGATCAATTTGTGTGATGAAGAGAAGCAGCGCATTGGCCGTATGTTAGCGAGTCTGCAAAGTCAGCGTGAAGGTATGTCGGAATATTCTCAAGTAGAGAGGGCAATGGCATGAGTGCTGTTCACGCCGCGTCAGCGTCTAGCCAATCTCAAGTAACTGCAACGCCAATTCGATCGGAGAATAGCGGCTCGTCAGCGGGTTTTGCAGCGCTATTGGGAATATCTGATGTCACTACAGCCGAAGGTGCTCAGTCTGGTCAGTATTGGTTTGATCTCTATGACCAACTCAAAGAGCTCGCAGATATGGAAGATTGGCAGTTTGACAGTGACCAGTCACTGATGTCTCAGCTTCCCCCTGATGGGCAGTTCCGTGTTGTGGAATTGACTAATCACTTTGGTGGCGAAATTCGTGAACAGTTATTGGCTATGATGCGTCGTGCTGATGGCCTTCAAAGTGTGGATGTTCAGCTTGGTCAACAGCATCGCCCTCAAGTATTAGCTCAATCACAGCTCCCGCAGGATACGCTTAACTTTTCTCAGGCAATGGAACGCATCATTTCTAATGCGATGGTTCCCGTTCGACCAGAGATGCACAACCCTGAATTATTAGCGCAGATGCAGCGTGGCGCGCAATCACCTCAGTCGTTTATGACGATGCAAAACCTGCAAGCTGGTATTGCACCTATTGCTCCGACGGAAGCTGCTGCGAATGCTTCCCACCTTGTTGAATGGTCAGCGGTTAAGGTTGATGAGAACAAGCAGCAGTGGGGGCAGCAGATGATGTCAGTGCTAAAAGATCGCGTGCAAATGCAGATGAGCCAGGATATTTCACACGCTCGAATCCGTCTTGATCCGCCGCATTTAGGTGCATTGGAATTAAGTGTCAGAGTCGATGGCAGCAAAGTGCAGATCCAAGTACTGGCTAACGACCCTGCATTAAGAGAAGCGATCCAACAAAGTGCCGAACGATTGCGTCTTGAACTGGAATCTAAAGAGCTAATGGGTAGCCAAGTCAGCGTTGACGTGGGTGATCATGGTGAATCCCAGTACCAAGATACACAAGCTGAAACACTCGAAAATATTATGGTTGCGGAATCCGACTGGCACGCTTCAACTTTTCAGTCGTCAGGTCTCGAAGACCACCGCATCACCCGCTTAGTCTAAGGAATTTTTATGTTTAACTTCAGTCACCCTCTGGTCAAGTTAGTCTTGGCAGGTGTTACCGCCTCAGCTCTGATTGCAGGGACTGCTTTTGGCACGCTTCATTTTATCAATGATGATACGAAAGATGTCTCTTCTATCTTTGGCTCGAGCGCTAAAGATGAACAAACTCACTTTATGTCTTTGGATAAATTCGTCATTTCCCTTAATGGTGAAGAGCGTACTCATTACTTGTTGCTAGAGCTGGACTTGAAAACGTCGAGTCTCACTGCGCATGAAGAACTGATTCGTTTTCGCCCGGTCGTGAATAACGTGCTGCTAAAAATGTTTAGTCAATACAGCTACGAAGAGATGCGTTCAATTAACGACATTGACTACATGCAGAAGCAAGTGCAGATGAACCTTGCAAAAACGCTTCTGGAAAATGGCTTTATGTACAACATTGATGATGTGTTGTTCACCAAGCTGGTTCTTCAATAACAGACAGGTGACCTCATGCTAGAAGCCCAAGATTGTTCTCAACATGAATATATGGAAATGCAGCCGGCACCTTCCGCGGTTGATGAAGGTGCAATACTGCGCCAACACCTGAAGTTGGTTAAGCGAATTGTAAATCAACTGCGTCCACATGCTTCGGCAACGGTTGGGCTGGATGATATGGAACAGCTTGGTTTGCTTGGCTTGTTAGAAGCCGCTAGGCGTTATGGGGATATGGATGAAAACTTCCCGTATTTTGCGTCAAGACGTATTCGTGGCGCGATTTTAGATGAGTTAAGACGTCGAGATTGGCGACCAAGACAACTCCGTCAGCAAGCACATGACCTAACCAATAAGATCAAACTTCTAACTAAAAAGTTATCGCGTCAGCCTTCTGAGCAAGAGATTTTACAAGAGCTTGGGCTGACATCGAATGAGTACCATCGTTTGCTCTATGTGAGCCAAGCTGAAGAGCTACAAAGCCTTGAGCAACTATTTGAACAAGGCAGTGAACACTTTCATTTAGAACCAAATGATAGCGCGGTTCAGAACCTGATTGATCAAGATTTATTGAAGTACGCATTGGGTCGGTTACCTGAACGTGAACGGTTAATTTTGAGTTTGTACTACTTAAAAGAGCTGAGCTTAAAAGAGATTGCAATGGTAGTTGGGCTCACTGAAGCCAGAATTTGTCAGCTGCATAAACAAGCATTAAATAATCTTCAGACGATGATTAAGAGTCAACTATAAAGGAACAATCATGCAAAAACTTATCGGCGTTATCGTCATCATATTTGGTGTGTTTGGCGGTTACTTAATGGCTGGAGGCTATTTAGGAACCATGTGGCAACCGGCTGAATTGATTATTATTTTGGGTGCAGGCGCAGGTGCTGTCATTTTAGGTAATCCACAATATGTGATTGTTGAAATGTGGCAGCAGACCAAAGCCATCATGGTCAAAAAAGATGAGCGTAAGCTTTACCGCGAGCTACTTTCAATGATGCACCACTTGCTTGAACAAGTACGTGTTGGTGGCATGCGTGCATTGGACGAGCATATTGAAGAACCGTACCAAAGCAGCATGTTTTTGGCTTATCCTGAGATCATGGAGCACCCGAAACTGGTTACCTTCATTTGCGATAACTTCCGTTTACTCGCGATGGGTAAAATCAGTGGCCACGAATTAGAGAACCTGCTTGAACAAGAAATTGCTGCTATCGAAGATGACATGCTAACCCCTTCAAAGAGTATGCACCGTTTAGCAGAGGCTATGCCGGGTTTTGGTATCTTAGCGGCGGTTATGGGTATCGTGATTACCATGACCAATATTAATGCTGATATGGCTGAGATTGGCGTTAGTGTTGCAGCAGCGTTGGTGGGTACTTTCCTAGGTATTTTCTTTTGTTACTGTGTTTTTGACCCAATCAGTGCTGCGATGGAAAAGCGTGTAAGACGTGAGATTTCAGCGTTTGAATGTGTACGTGCCATATTGGTTTCTCATACCTCAGGTAAAGGGTCATTAGTTTCGGTTGATGCAGGGCGTAAGTTAATCTTATTGGATGTTAAACCAACCTTCTCTGAAATGGAGACTTGGGTAACTCAGCGAGTATTTCAATAATGCGTAGTCAATCAGAGCAGATCATTATTCGGCGCGCACGTCGTAGAAATACACCTATATTTAAAGGCGGGGCATGGAAAGTCGCGTTTGCGGATTTTACCTTAGCCATGATGGCCTTTTTTATGGTGATGTGGATACTGCAAGTGACCACATCGGATGAAAAAGAACGAATCGTTGGCAAGTTAGCAGGCCAGCCGCAAATGATTCCGATAGAGGAGCAATTTGTTGATAATAGTTTATTTGCTATTGATTTTGGTGGTAGCGCATTACCTGATTTACTTAGTGTAAATCCAAGTAATCCTCGAAATATGGGCAATAGCTTAACCATTAACGTCAAGGATGGAGACGGTGATAACTTCGGTGGTATAGGCAGCGAGAGTCTGTCTTTGGTTGCTGGTCGTTATGATAGCCAAGAGCAGATGGTGGTATTGGGCGAGTTTATGAATGCGTATAGTGATCACTTATCAATAGGTGAGCATGTACAGATTGAAATCGTGCCACAAGGCCTCCGAATCTTGGTCAATGATGATAAGCAGCGACCGATGTTCCGCTTAGGTGGTTCAAGCTTAACCGACTATTTTGAAGACTTGCTGCTCGCATTGGCTCCTGTGTTCACTACCGTTGAAAATGCCATTATGATTTCAGGTCATGCGGATGCAACAGCGTTTAATCAGCGTTCTAGAAATAATAACTGGAACTTGTCAGGGCAACGAGCACAGCGTGCACGAGAGGTTCTTGAGTTTGGCGGTATGCCTGCGGATCGAGTTTCTCAAGTGACAGCGATGTCAGACAAAATGCTGCTTGATGAGGACAATCCTAATAGTGCCGTTAACCGAAGAATTGAAATCTTAATACTGACAGCCGATAGTGAAGAGATGCTTAATGAACTGTTCGGTCGTAAGAGCAGCAGTGCTCTTGGAAAGGCGCATAAAACAGCGCAAGATAATCAGCCTGTTGAGTGGTAGTGATTAAGTGTTGTGTATGTAGTTCTCTGGAATATAAATAAAGGCCTCTAATCTTCGCAGACTAGAGGCTTTTTAGTGTTAACTTTATGTGGTGGTTTGCTTAGCGTTGGCTTACTTTATCCGTCAGCTCTTGTTTCTCTTGAGCAGAAAGGAAGGCAAGTTCTAAGCCGTTAAGCTGAGCTTGTTTAATTTGCGCTTGGCTTAATCCTGCTTGAGGTGCTGCGACTTCATATTCATAAGGAAGCTCAATCCCTTCAACCGCTGGGTCATCAGTATTAAGACATGCGAGTACACCATGATCTAAAAACTGTTTAATTGGGTGATTTTCTAACGATTCAACGGTACTGGTTTGAATGTTCGACGTTAGGCATGATTCAATACCAATTCGATGCTCTGCAAGGTAATCCATCAGTTTAGGATCGTGTATCGCTTTAACACCGTGACCAATACGAGTTGCGCCAAGCTCTTGAATGGCCTGCCACATACTCTCTGCACCAGCCGCTTCTCCAGCGTGAACGGTTACATTCAAACCCGCATCGCGAACTTGATTAAAATGAGTCACAAAGCGATCGCCCGGTTGACCAAGTTCATCACCGGCTAAATCAACAGCAACAATGTGATCCTTTTGGGTCAAAATTGCATCAAGTTCTTGCTGACAAGCATCAATGCCAAAAGTGCGGCTCATGATACCAATCAGGTTTGCTTTAACGCCAAAATCACGTACACCGGCTTGTACTCCATCAACCACGGCTTCAACCACACCTGCAACCGGAAGTTTGTGTTTCATTGCCATGTAGTAAGGTGAAAAGCGCAGTTCTGCATAGTCAATTTGTGCGTTAAGAACATCTTCAACATTCTCATAGGCCACTCGGCGACATGCGTCGAGATCGCCCAATACCGCAACCCCCCAATCTAACTTTGATAAGAAGGCGACTAATGATGGCTCGGCTTCAACAATCTGCACGTGAGGCGTTAGGCCTTCAATATCGTAAGCTGGAAGTGCAATGCCAAATTTTTTGCCTAGATCTAATATGGTCTGAGTACGAATGTTACCGTCAAGGTGACGATGTAGGTCAGTCAAAGGGATATTTTTATTAATCATTGTATTCATTCCAATTAATAGTGGGGTTTTATTAGGGCAACAGATGCTAAGTATAAAAACCATTCACTGCACTGTCAGTAGTGAAAGTGCGTAAAACGGGTTAAATCCCCTATTTGTTATTTCATGTTAACTAAATGTGTTGGCCACTCTTCAAACGGAACTGGGCGGCTGTATAAGAATCCTTGGGCTTGTGGGCATTGCAGTTTGCGGAGTAATTCTGCTTGCTGTTGAGTTTCGACCCCTTCTGCCACAAGATTCACCTTGAAGCCTTTGGTTATATTGACAATAGCCGCCACGATTGAATTATCGAGATTTTCTGGTTCTAACTCACAGACAAAACTGCGGTCGATTTTTAGGCAGTCGAAAGGCAGTTTGTGTAAATAGGCCAATGAAGAGTAACCCGTCCCAAAGTCATCAATAGCAATGGAAATACCCAGATCTTTAAGGGCGAACATATTTTTCATGATCATCGGATCATTGTCGACGATGCGTGATTCGGTGATTTCTAGCGTCAGGTTATTAGCGTTGAGTTGGGTGCTTGCTAAGATATCTTTAACATCATCGATAAACTCATCTTTAGCCAACTGCTCGACGGATAAGTTAACGTGAAGGACAAAATCCTCTGCCCACTGACCAGAGTGAATTGCAGATGCTGTATCGGTACACGCTTTCAATAAAATCTGATGACCGATATCACTAATGAAGCCGTTATCTTCGGCTAATGGAATAAACTCAAGGGGAGAGATGAGACCGTGTTTGTTCACCCAGCGAGCCAAAGCTTCTGCCCCAAGTATTTTGCCCGTTTCTAAATCAATGATCGGCTGATAGAAAGGTACAAACTCTTGTTTTTCAATTGCAGCGCTAATGTTCGCGAGCATCTTGGTGCGATTGCGTGAGACTTCGGCCATTTCGGGGCTATACACACTAGTTCGAGTTTTGTCTTGTTTCGCTTTACTTAGCGCAATGCTGCTATTGCGTAACCATACGGTCATCTCTTTATCTGGAGATGTGTTGACCACGCCAATAGAAACATTAACGATGAGCTTGTCTGATTTCATGCTAAAGGGAGAAGCGAACGCTTGAAGTAAGCGATTGGTTAATAAGGAGACCTCCTCGTGCTCTGCGACCCCAGGAGCGTAAATTGCAAACTCGTCACTACCACGAGCGATAAGATAATGGTTTGGTAATGTGTCCCGTAATCGCGTTGCTGCAACGACTAATAGTTTATCTGCTTGTTGATGACCAAGGCTGTCGTTAATTTCTCTAAACCGGTCAATCCCAACCAAGTAAAGGCTTCCGGTTTGCTTCGCATTTAATTTTTCACTAGCCTCTAGCAAGCCCCCTCTGCTGTAAAGCTGTGTCAAAGAGTCATAAGTTAACTGGTGACGTAGTGCATCAAATGATGATTTTAGATTATTCGTCATCTCATTAAAGGCTTTGACTAACATGTTGATTTCATAAATGTACCCAAGGTTTGGCATGCTGCTATTCCAGTTACCTTTGGCAAGATTTCGAGCGGACTGAGCGGTTGCTGAAATGGGCTTGGTTACTCGGTTGAATGCCACTAGACCAATGGCAATACCTATAATGCTGACCACAATCCCTACACTCCAACTTAAACGTTGGTTGTTCGGCAGTGCACCAAGGAGGTCTGGCTCTGAAATCGAAACACCGATATACCACTCAAGCCCATGTTGATCTGTGTAAGGCGTAACTTGGCTAAAGTAGCGTTCGCCACCAATGATGGAATCGAATTTGTATAAGCGAGACTGAATGGGAAAAGCAAGCGGTTGGATGTACACCGCCATCGCTTGAATTATCGGGTTAGCACTCTCTATTGCGAGTAAGCGATCGCCTTTGTCGGTAATGGGTGTTCCCCAAGAGACGACACTTTTGCTGCTAGAGTGTGTGACCAGTTGGTGGTCATTATCAAAAATGTAGATGGTCGCTTTGGTTTGTTGTTTAAGCTCGTTTAGAAAGGCATTGAAAGTGTGCAGTTTGATATCATTGGCAACAACACCGATAAACGTTTCATCTTCAAATACGGGAGCTAGTGCAGAAATAGTGATCGCTTGCCTTTCATCTGCATCGGTGTATATCGTTGACCAAGCTGGCTTTTTACTGCTTGAAACAGGCGTGTACCAAGGGCGGACCTTTGGGTCATAGTTATCGATCACCGCTCGAGTTTGCTCGCTGATTTCTCTGCCTTGATAAATGGTCAACTTTCCATTAGATCGACTGTCTTTTAACATTAAGCTAAAGTCATTATTGGTTTCTTTTCTAAAGCCAATATATTCACTGGCTTCGCTACCAAAGCTGATGACACCAAGTTGAGAAACTGGCTTATACAATGACTCAAAGCTGCTTAGAATATACCGCTCAATAGATTCTAAACTGCCTTTAGTGTATAGCTGGTTTTGGCCAATATTATGACTGATGGATAGGGTGGCCTGAAACGGTTCTTCAAGGTAGTAGTTGAGTTTTTGAACAACGTTGGTGGTCAGTGATGTGAGATGTTTATCACTGACCTGCTCAACCATCTCTTCATAGCTGTATTTCTGAACGAAAATGATACTGCTCATCGCGATCAAAAATATCAAGATGAAGGGTACGACGACCGCTGTTCTTAATGTTATCTGAGTCATTTACTTCCGTGAATATGTTATATACGCGCATTTATATCGAGGGGTTACTTTTTAAGCATGCCCTAAACGTGGGCCGAATGGTATACCATATAAGTATTATATAGGTGCTCTGTCTCATTCATGCGGCGTATTTCCTTATTTCACTCAGTATAGCTCTTTTAGTTTCCTCGTCAGTGTATTTCTTCCCCAGCCTAGAACCTTTGCAGCATCTTGTTTATGACCATTAGTATGATTGAGTGCTGCTTCAAGGAGAATGCGTTCAAACTCTGGTTGAGCAAAGGTAAGCAACTCGGTTTCTCCCGATGAAAGCGCTTGCTTAGCCCAATAGGCGAGCAGTGCTTGCCAGTTCTCTCCTTCACTTAATGCTACGGCAGGTTTTTCATTGATAAGTTCTGTAGGAAGATCGCTAGGTAGAATCTCATTACCACTCGCCATCACGGTTAACCAGCGACAAATGTTTTCTAACTGACGAACATTACCCGGCCATTCGAGGTTATTGAGTACTTCAACGGTTGCTGGGTTTAATGTCTTGATATCAACTTTAAGCTCTTCTGCGGCCAGTGATAAGAAATGTAGCGTGAGCTTTTCAATATCCTGCTTACGTTCGCGAAGCGCGGGAATATGAATTCGAATTACATTAAGTCGGTGAAACAAGTCTTCACGAAAATCGCCTTGATGAACGAGGTTTTCAAGATTTTGATGGGTTGCAGCCACAATACGAACATCAACTTGAATCGCGGAGTGTCCGCCAACACGGTAGAACTGCCCATCCGAAAGCACTCGTAGTAATCGAGTTTGAATATCGAGTGGCATATCACCAATTTCATCTAGAAACAGGGTGCCGCCATTCGCTTGTTCAAATCGACCTTGTCGAACACTATTGGCTCCAGTAAAGGCGCCTTTTTCATGACCAAACAGTTCTGATTCAATTAAATCTTTTGGAATTGCAGCCATATTGAGTGCAATGAAAGGTTTCTTGGCGCGCGGACTATGGCGATGCAGTGCGTGTGCGACCAGCTCTTTACCAGTTCCTGATTCCCCGTTAATCAGTACTGATATTGATGAGCGAGACAAACGGCCAATCGCACGAAAGACCTCTTGCATAGCGGGAGCTTCACCTATAATTTCTGGCGTTTCGTCTGATGAGACCTCTTCGACGTTTTGTGCTTTGCGCTGCTCTTGATTATGCGTGATTGCTCGCTCGACTAAAGTGAGCGTTTCATCGACATCAAAAGGTTTGGGTAGGTATTCAAATGCGCCTTTTTGGTATGCATTAACCGCAGCATCAAGGTCTGAGTGCGCTGTCATGATGATCACTGGCAGCTCTGGAGAGCGCGCGTGGATTTGCTCAAGCAGCTGTATCCCATCAATGCCCGGCATGCGAATATCAGATACCAATACATCAGGTGTTTCTCGCTCTAGGGCAAGTAAGACACTTTCTGCATCGGCAAATGTTTCACATTTAATGTTGGCAGATGAGAGTGTCTTCTCCATTACCCAGCGGATGGAGCTGTCGTCGTCGACAACCCAAACGTATCCTTTACTCATAGTGTGTAATCCTTACGGCAACGACGTTGCAAGCTTAAAGTTGTAAGTGATAAATATTAAATCGGTAGATAGATGGTAAATGTTGTTTTACCGGGCCAGCTTTCAACGTCTATTTTTCCGTTGTGCTGATCGATTAAGTTTTGTGATATTGAAAGTCCGAGTCCTGTTCCACCCTCGCGCCCTGTGATCATTGGGTAGAACAGTGTGTCGAGTAATTCTGAAGCGATACCAGGTCCATTATCGATGATCTCTATTCGTGCACTGAGTTTGTGCCTTTGACCATGAATATTCGCTTGATGCACTGTTCTGGTGCGAATGGTAATTGTTGGATGCTCGGTTTTATGTTCGGCAAGAATTTGCGCGGCGTTACTGACGATATTAAGCAGCGCTTGTTCTATTTGATCGGCGTCGACCAAAATTTCAGGCAAGCTTGGATCATAGTCACGTTCAATAGCGATAGTATGCTGTGACTCTAGTTCAACCAGTTGACGTGCCTTTTCAATAATTGAGTGAAGATTTTCAGGCTGCTTTTTACCGGGCTTTTGTGGGCCAAGTAATCGATCTACCAAAGCTCTTAATCTGTCGGCTTGTTCAATAATGATTTGCGTATATTCCGTCAGATTGGGATCGGGCAGCATCCGTTCAAGTAATTGAGCCGCACCACGAAGACCACCTAGCGGGTTTTTTATCTCATGAGCTAAACCACGAACCAGCAGTTTAGCTGCTTGCTGCTGTGCATGTTGATTCAGTTCTTGAGATAAACGACGCTGCTGGCCAATTTTTCTCATTTCAACTAACAGCATCAGCTCTTTTTTCCACGATAGTGGGCTGACAGTCACTTCGAGCATCAATGGTTTTCCATCCACCACGAAAGTGACGTCGCTATCCGTGATACTTTGGCCACTTTGAAGAGGTTGAGACAGCAGTGCTAAGTCCATAGAGGCATGTTGAATGAGGTTAGAAAGGGGTTGGTCGATGATGCGTTTGGCGCTTTGAGTAAAGAGTTGCTCTGCCGCCGGGTTGGCGTATCTCACGGTCAGAGATTCATCCAACATCAGTGTTGCGGTGACGACATTATTTAGTATCGCATTACTTAACTCTAAGTCGCTCAGATCTCGGCTCACTGCATCATCCTTATGTCTCTGGAAAATCACCATCGCACCATTATGGTGCATATGAATTCCAGTATGGCGCATCGATGCTACAAGAGAAAGTAAAAAGGGGCTGTGTCATGAAGTTTCAGACCCGTTTTGCGTTACTTTATAGAAGCACGATGTAAATGCACCGTTATAGTGTTGGATGATGCAATAAGCTTGCCGTCTCTAAACGCTTGAATTGAAATAGTATGAGTGCCGCGATTAATACTTTTTAGTTGCCACTCTCCATTTGTGTTGGGTGCTGCGTATGACGCGTCATTGAAGATCAGTTGTAGGTGCTCACCCACGACCAATTTACGATTTAGCTTTGAAGTCACGTTGATATGGCCTTGGTTACTGCGAATGGTTTGGTCACTCTGCGGAGATTGAAAAGAGAGTGACAGCGGCTCAGGTTGAAGCGCAGTCTTGGTTTTTTTATTTGGCACAGTTTTATTGCTAGAGGTATCGCTAGGTAAGTTCTCAAATGAGGGTGCAGGGGCATTTGCTTGATGATCGGGTAAGGTTAGCGCCTTAGTACTCTTGCCACCTGGAGAGTCGCTAAAATGGAGAACGCCTTGGTCATCCTCCCAGGTATAGATAGTCTGAGCGAAGAGTAAGCTGGGAGTGAATATTAAGAGAGCGACTAAAGAAGAAATAGCGAAGTTAGGAGTGAGCAGCACAGAGCGGGTAGGAAGTCGCTTTTTCATCATAAGTATCCTTCAAATAATCAATCAATTGAGTATGTTAAAGGTCGATGTTCATGGGCCAAATACAAAAAAGGCCCACCTGCGAGGTGAGCCTAATAAAATAGTAACTTCAACTATAAATTACACAATACTTTGTGAATTACGAATTGAGGTTATACAGAGTAGTAAAGTTCAAACTCAAGTGGGTGAGTTGTCATGTTTACGCGCTCTACGTCTTGAGACTTAAGACCGATGTAAGAATCGATAAAGTCATCAGAGAATACGCCGCCGGCAGTTAGGAACTCACGGTCTTCATCAAGTGCTTTTAGAGCAACTTCTAGAGATTCTGCAACTGTTGGGATTTCTGCTGCTTCTTCTGCTGGTAGGTCGTATAGATCTTTGTCCATCGCTTCGCCAGGGTGAATCTTGTTCTTGATTCCGTCAAGGCCAGCCATAAGCATTGCTGAGTAGCATAGGTATGGGTTAGCTGCTGGGTCACCAAAACGTAGCTCGATACGACGTGCTTTAGGGCTTGGTACCACTGGGATACGGATAGAAGCAGAACGGTTACGTGCAGAGTATGCAAGCATTACTGGTGCTTCGAAGCCTGGTACAAGACGCTTGTACGAGTTAGTTGATGGGTTAGCGAATGCGTTAATAGCGCGAGCGTGCTTGATTACACCACCGATGTAGTGAATAGCTAGCTCAGATAGGCCGCCGTACTTATCACCAGCGAATAGGTTAACACCGTCTTTCGCTAGAGATTGGTGAACGTGCATACCAGAACCATTATCACCAACAAGTGGCTTAGGCATGAATGTCGCTGTTTTACCAAATGCGTGAGCAACGTTGTGTACAACGTACTTGTAGATTTGAGTCTCATCAGCTTTTGTTGTTAGCGTGTTGAAGCGAGTAGCGATTTCGTTTTGACCCGCAGTTGCTACTTCGTGGTGGTGAGCTTCAACAACAAGACCCATCTCTTCCATGATTAAACACATAGCAGAACGGATATCTTGAGATGAATCAACAGGAGCTACTGGGAAGTAACCGCCTTTAACGCCAGGACGGTGACCTTTGTTACCGCCTTCGTAATCAGAACCTGTGTTCCAAGCTGCTTCTACGTCGTCAATCTTGAAGAAAGAACCTGACATGTCAGTGTTAAACTTAACATCATCAAATAGGAAGAATTCTGGTTCAGGACCGATCAGAACTGTGTCTGCGATACCTGTTGAACGTAGGTACTCTTCAGAACGCTTAGCGATTGAACGTGGGTCACGGTCGTAGCCTTGCATTGTTGCAGGCTCTAAAATATCACAACGGATATTTAGCGTTGAGTCTTCTGTGAAAGGGTCAAGAACAGCGCTAGATGCGTCAGGCATCATTACCATGTCTGATTCGTTGATACCTTTCCAGCCAGCAACTGAAGAACCATCGAACATCTTACCTTCTTCGAAGAAGTCTGCGTCAACTTGGTGAGACGGAATTGAGATATGTTGCTCTTTACCTTTTGTATCTGTAAAGCGCAGGTCAATAAACTTAACTTCGTTTTCTTGGATTAGCGATAGGACATTTTCTACTGACATCTTGGATAACCTCCAGTGTAATTAAAGCGGTATTAGCTCGATAAAATAGTCTTCTATAAAAGTGATGAACTTATAATAAAAGTAAGAAACCCAGCATTGATTAATTTCGTTTCATTAGTATTAATCGATGCTGATTACAATAAAGCTATTATCGTGCCAAAAAAATTAATCCATTAATTTCAATGCATTATATAAAAGCTGTTGGAATCAACCAATACGATTGCACCAAAATGATCCGCAATGGCACTGTATTGGTGCATTGCGGTGCAATTGCACCAATATGAAACAAACAACAGATGTTATTCAGCCAATATTTGCCGAAAATGTCAATGGCAATAATGCGTACCTGATTCTAATTTGTCCCAAATCAACTCATCATCTAGTCTTATATGGAAGGAAATCGCTGTGATGGATCACATATTTCTGGGTTTTTTCCCAGAATCTGGTACATTACGGACGTTTTTTTAATCAAATAAAGTAATGCTCATTAAATAATCGATTATTTAAGAGGGTTGCTTCTTTAAAAGTGAATCAAAATCCATGGCTACTCCACAGATTGATAAGTTAAGAAATATCGCGATCATCGCGCACGTTGACCACGGCAAAACAACGCTGGTTGATAAACTGCTACTGCAATCAGGTACGCTTGAGTCTCGCGGTGAAGCTGAAGAGCGAGTCATGGACTCGAACGACATCGAAAAAGAGCGTGGCATTACCATTCTTGCTAAGAACACAGCAATTAACTGGAATGACTACCGCATCAACATCGTAGATACTCCTGGACACGCGGACTTCGGTGGTGAAGTTGAGCGTATCATGTCAATGGTAGATTCAGTTCTACTTATCGTTGACGCTGTTGATGGCCCAATGCCTCAAACTCGTTTCGTTACTCAAAAAGCATTCGCACACGGCCTTAAGCCAATCGTTGTTATCAACAAGATTGACCGTCCTGGTGCTCGCCCTGATTGGGTTATGGATCAAGTTTTCGATCTTTTCGACAACCTAGGCGCAACTGATGAGCAACTAGACTTCACTGTTGTTTACGCTTCAGCACTAAACGGCTGGGCAACAATGGAAGAAGGTACTGTTGGCGAAGACATGGAACCACTGTTCCAAGCCGTTGTAGACACAGTAGAAGCGCCGCAAGTTGATCTTGATGGTTCACTTCAAATGCAAGTATCTCAGCTTGATTACAGCTCTTACGTTGGCGTTATCGGCGTATGTCGTGTAACTCGCGGTAGCATCAAGCCAAACCAACAAGTAACTATTGTTGGTGCAGACGGTAAGAAACGTAATGGTAAAGTGGGCACAGTTCTAGGTTACCTAGGTCTTGAGCGTCACGAAGTTGAACAAGCTAACGCTGGTGACATCATTGCAATCACAGGTCTTGGTGAGCTGAAAATTTCAGACACTATCTGTGACCAAAACAACGTTGAAGCAATGGAACCACTTTCTGTTGACGAACCAACGGTAACAATGACATTCCAAGTAAACACTTCTCCGTTCGCGGGTAAAGAAGGTAAGTTTGTAACGTCACGTAACATCCTTGAGCGTCTACAAAAAGAGCTAGTACACAACGTTGCACTACGCGTTGAAGAGACTGACAGCCCAGACCGTTTCCGTGTATCAGGTCGTGGTGAACTTCACCTATCGATCCTTATCGAGAACATGCGTCGTGAAGGTTTCGAGCTAGCAGTATCTCGTCCAGAAGTAATCATCAAAGAAGAAGATGGTCAACTAATGGAACCGTTTGAGACGGTAACTATCGATGTTGTTGAAGAGCACCAAGGTGCAATCATGGAAAGCATCGGTCTACGTAAAGGTGAGCTAACAGATATGGCTCCAGATGGTAAAGGCCGTGTTCGCATGGACTTCATGATGCCTTCTCGTGGTCTTATCGGTTTCCAAACTGAATTCTTAACAATGACGTCTGGTTCTGGTCTTATTTACCACTCATACGATCACTACGGGCCACACAAAGGCGGCGTAATCGGTCAACGTAACAACGGCGTACTTGTTTCAAACGGCACAGGTAAAGCACTAACTTACGCACTGTTCTTCCTTCAAAACCGTGGTCGCCTATTTGCAGAGCACGCAGACGAAGTATATGAAGGCCAAGTAATCGGTATTCACAACCGTTCTAACGACCTAACAGTTAACTGTTTGAAAGGTAAGCAGCTAACTAACGTTCGTGCATCTGGTACTGATGAAGCGCAGGTTCTTTCTCCGCCTATCCGTCACACACTTGAGCAAGCTCTTGAGTTTATCGACGAAGATGAGCTAGTAGAAGTAACGCCAGAAAGCGTTCGTATTCGTAAGAAACTTCTTACTGAAAACGAGCGTAAGCGTGCTGCACGTCCAGCGAAAGACGCTTAATTACTTGTTTGCTTAACGGCTTAATGCTGTAACAGACAAACAATAAAAAGGGTGAGAAGATTTCTTCTTGCCCTTTTTTGTGTCTGAAGGTTATGAAGTTAGAAGGTTTATGATGAATAAAGCAGAAATGAAACCAATTATTATTTCGGGTGGACCAGGGGCTGGAAAAACAACCTTGATTAATGCGCTGGCTGCACGAGGTCATCAAACCTTTGCTGAAAGCTCTCGCCAATTGATTGAGCAGCAAAGCCAACTAGAGCATGGAATACTGCCGTGGACGAACTTAACGGGCTTTGCAGAGCTTTGTTTGGACGTCATGGGTGAGCAGAAACAGGCGGCCATAGCGAGCCGACGACTCTCATTTATGGATCGCGCCATTCCTGATATTTGCGCCTACCTAAAACAGGGTGCGATTGAGGTTGACAACAAGTATGTAGAAGGCAGCAAGGGCTATCATCCTCAGGTGTTTTTTTGTCGACCTGAAGCATCGATTTATGTTCAAGATGATGTGAGGCCGTACCCATTTGAAGAGGCTCTCGCTATCCATGATCAGCTTGAGAGCACCTATCGAGAATTAGGTTTTGAAGTTGTTGATGTGCCTTGGGGGAATGTGGAACAAAGAGTTGATGAGATATTGGCCTCTGTTAGAAAATAATCTAGATTGGTAGCGAGTAGAGCCTGTTAACTGATAAGCTTAATTTAATTACACTGTATCAGGGAGAAACAGGTTGAAGTTGGATGCGATTACTCTAAATACCGCGTTAAAGCATGGGCTAGCCTATTGTCGCTATCTTTTGACTCGGATGAAGCACGATAGAATCAATGTAAACGCTGGGTATCTCACCTACATTACTTTGCTCTCAATCGTGCCGATGCTAACGGTATTGCTGTCTGTGCTCTCGTCGTTTTCAATCTTTGCTACTGCTGGCGATGTCATACAAGACTTTGTTATTACGCACTTTGTTCCGGCGGCGGGCGATGCTGTTAAAGGCGCGTTAGCTGAGTTTATTGCGAATACCGGAAAAATGACCGCCGTTGGTGGCTTGTTTTTGTTTGTTGCCGCACTGATGCTGATTTCCAATATTGATAAGAATCTTAACTTTATTTGGCGAGTCACAGAGAAGCGCCGCCCCGTTTTTTCCTTTTCAATGTATTGGATGGTACTGACTTTAGGACCTATCCTTGTTGGGGCAAGTATTGCTGCCACCTCTTATATCACCTCTTTGAAGATCATCGACAGTGAAGCCATTACGGGTGTCTATAATTTGCTGCTTCGCTGGTTGCCGTTTTTACTCTCTTTCTTTGCTTTTATCGTACTTTACCTGCTTGTTCCCAACAAAAAGGTGCTTTTTAAGCACGCAGTGGTTGGTGCGATCGTTGCTGCTATCTTGTTTGAACTGAGCAAAAAAGGCTTCGCGGCTTATATTACTCATTTCCCTTCTTATCAGCTTATTTATGGCGCACTGGCGGCGATCCCTATTTTGTTTGTTTGGGTCTACTTGTGTTGGTTAATTGTTTTGATTGGCGCGGAAGTCACCGCAGCATTGGGCGAAGAGACTCAGTGGTCACAAGATTCAGAGATGCTACAATCGAGCGTTCAAGATAGTCAGAATGTTCAAAGTATTGAGCAAGAGAAAGGAAAAGAGTGTGATTGCGCTGATTCAGAGAGTAAGTGAAGCTGCGGTAAAGGTTGATGGTGAAGTGGTTGGAGAAATCGAGCAAGGTCTACTGGTACTGCTCGGTGTTGAGAAAGATGACGATGAAGCCAAAGCAAAACGCTTAATGGAGCGCGTTACCACATATCGAGTTTTCAGTGATGATGAAGGCAAGATGAACCTCAATGTGAAACAAGTTAGTGGTAAAGTGCTGGTCGTTTCTCAGTTCACCTTACCGGCAGACACTAAAAAAGGAACCAGAGCAGGCTTTTCACGTGGTGCACATCCAGCTGATGCAGAGCGTTTGTATGACTACTTTTCAGATCAGTGTGAAGCCGTGCTACCAACGGAGCGAGGACGATTCGCTGCTGATATGAAAGTATCGCTTGTGAACGATGGCCCCGTGACTTTTTGGCTACAAGTGTAGTTAATACGTATTGAGTAAAGATTAATCGAGTAAAAACAAAGCGAGAAAATGAGAACGACAGTCAGCGGATCTATAATTAATAAAAATCGACCGCGGCTAATTTTAACAGACAGACGTAAAACGCTAGGAAGAGTTCAATGTTCAAACTGATTACACCAAAAACAGATAACCAGCTGAATAAGTATTATCACTTTCGCTGGCAGATGTTGCGTGAGCCGTGGCAAATGCCGCTAGGTTCAGAGCGTGATGAATATGATTCAACTAGCCATCACCGCATGATCGTGGATGGAAGAGGGCGACCAATGGCGATTGGGCGTCTGTATATTACGCCTGACGATGAAGGCCAAGTACGTTATATGGCGGTGAAAAGTAACCGTCGTAACAAAGGCATGGGTTCGCTGCTGTTGGTGGCTCTTGAGTCGTTAGCCCGCCAAGAAGGTGTAAAGCGGTTAGTATGTAATGCTCGTGAAGATGCCATCTCATTTTATGAAAAAAACCATTTTGAGCGTCGTGGTGAGCTAACTGATCAGCGTGGGCCTATGCGTCACCAACAGATGGTGAAGACACTGGATCCAATGGCCAATGTACTTCGAAAGCCGGAATGGTGTACTGAGTTACAAGAGCGTTGGGAAAATCAGATCCCAATCAGTGACAAGATGGGCATTAAAATTAACCAATATACCGGTTATCAATTTGAGTGTAGCGCGCAGTTAAATCCGAATCTTAACCCACACAACACCATGTTTGCAGGCTCTGCATTTACACTCGCAACCTTAACGGGTTGGGGAATGACGTGGTTATTGCTTAAAGAGCGCGGCTTACAAGGTGATATTGTTTTGGCTGATAGCCGAATTCGATATCGTCACCCTGTGGAGCATAACCCTGTGGCGAGTACCTCTTTGGATGGTATCAGTGGTGACTTAGATAGATTGGCGTCTGGGCGAAAAGCGCGTATTGTCATTAACGTCACTATTTACAGTGGTGACAAAGCAGCGGTTGAGTTTATTGGCACTTATATGCTGCTACCAAATTACCAGTCGACCCTTTCTGTTTAACCTCAATATACTATCGGTGTAATTAGGTCTTCGTGATTACACCGAATTACTTAGCTCGAATAAGTTATTGCCCCAAATGCGTTAAGAGCAATTATGATGGGAAGTCGTTTTGTTATTGAGTAGATCAAAGCTCAGTTGCTGGCACTCTTGTTCAATTAACAGCTCAATATTGCCTACTTTTGGCATCACCAAATCGATGTTGCCATGCAGTGAACCCACTAGATTTTCACCTTCCACTTTACTGTCACTCATTGATACGCGACCTCTATTGGAATTCACCTCTAGATCTCGCATGTAAAAGGGTATCAGTAAGCTTTGTGGCTGCGCGCTGCCATAACCTTGAGCTTTGGTATAAGTTAACTCAGCATCACGTACGCTGGCGAGAATAGTGCCCGTCAGTGAATGATCTAGCATCTCTTTATTGCCTGATAATCCATGCGCGTTTAGCTCAAACTCCAGCTCACCATCAAGTTGAATAGGTAGGTTAGCCACGGTATGAATCATTTTTAGTGGTAGCCCATCACCATGAGCGATCAGCTGCCATGGACGGCTGAGGCTATTGAGTTCCCAATAACCCGATGCATCAAAATAGCCTTTTTCTAGTGGAATGAAGAGCCGCTCTAGCTCCCAAGCCCCGTCATTTGAATTACTGTTGATCACCGCTTGTGTTGCTATTGCATCATCGTAACTTAGACTATTTGCGGAGAGTTCGATCTCTCCATTCCATAGGCCCAACGTTTGGTTTCGTTTCAGCTCTAGGTTACTTCCTGAGACATTCAGCCCTGACACTTGCCAAAATGGTGCGTGTTTAATCTGAATTACCTGACTACGTAGGATGTCGAGTTGATCAATGGCCACTGCATCTTGTTGATCTAAGTAGTCAGTCAGTAACGATAAACTCTGCTGTGTGTCCTCAACTAACTTCAGGCCGGTGGCTTTTAGCCAATCAAGTTTTGTTGTTGTTGGGGTAAGTTTTCCTGAAAGCTGAATCCGACCTTGAAGATAGTCACTATCAAATTCAGCGATAGAAACCTGATTCGGTGATAGCTCTAATTTTGCCATCGGAGAGATTAAAAGCTGATCTTGGTAGGCGATGCTCTCGGCATTAAACGAAAGGTACGCACTCTCTTGCTGCCACCATGATAAGGATTGAAATAGAGATTGTGTGGACAATGAAGGCAGCGTTATATTTTCGACCGATGCATCCAAATTTACGATTTGAACATCACCGGAGGAGAAATGACTGTTAAGTACATCAAGGCTATTAATGTGAGAGATGTTATTGAATATCGTAGTTTGGCCTGATGAAAGTGCGGTTAGTTTTTCAAGTTCAGTTAAATTGAGCTTATTAAGCGTCATATTAACCAGTGACCAACCGTGATCATACTGCTCGGCTTGACCAGATATTTCAGCGTCGCGCCATTCAAATGAAAGACCAAAAATGGTGCTGTTATTTGGCTTGTAGTCAGCGTCGATCAATAGCTGATTGAGTGCTTCGCCATGATAGTAAAACTGCTCGGCACTGAGTTGAATCTCTCCAAAGGGGATCCGTTGCTTATCGTCATGCCAGAGTGGTTTTTTAATCTGAATGTTGATCCCACGAGCGATGCTGTCTTGATAGGAGAGATCGAAATTATTCAAAGCGAGTTGATGCAGTGTGAGATTATTTTGCCATTCAAAAGAGAGTTGCGACTGTTGTAGGCTTAAACCATCAATGAGCAGGCTATCGAGCACCCATTTCCCTTGTTGATAAGGGGTTCGATTGATCCACAGTTCGACTTTAGGAATGTACGTCGTTTTCAGCTTTTGACTCTGTTTTTGTGTGCGTTGATAAGTGACACCCTCAAAGCTGAAGTGGAGTGGTGCGTTGTAGGTGATTTTTTCAACCTGAATTTGGCTGTCTAGAAATAGCTCAAATAGATAATTCCCAGCGGCAGAAGCGTAGCGAGTTTGAGAAATAGCATAAGCCGATGCGACGAGCGAAATGAGCAGAGCAATTAGGATTAGCGGAATGACCAGCAGCTTTTTCATTTCAGATGTAATCCAATTTGAGTGAGATCGTATCAATAAGAGTCTATAGATTGGTACAAAATGAAGTGTGCATCAATAGAAAAAGCCCCTAAAGTTAGGGGCTTGTACTAAGTTGTGAGATTAAGAGCCAAAGTTGTCAGTTTTTTAGTAACAGTTATCAGCTTTAATCCACTTGGTTTGCTTTTAGTCGAGCTGTGGACCTGCGGCAACCAGAGACTGACCTTCGTTATTATCTGTGTACTTATCAAAGTTATTGATAAAGCGCTGGGCTAGATCATTCGCTTTGCTTTCCCACTGTAGTGGGTCTGTGTAAGTATCACGAGGGTCTAAGATGGAAGGGTCAACACCTGGTAGGGATGTTGGAACTTCTAAATTAAACACTGGAATAGACGTCGTTTCAGCTTTCTCAATCGAGCCATCTAGGATTGCATCGATGATTCCGCGAGTATCTTGAATAGAGATACGCTTGCCACTGCCGTTCCAACCTGTGTTGACAAGGTAAGCTTCAGCACCTGCCGCTTCCATACGCTTAACCAGTACTTCAGCATACTTAGTTGGGTGTAGCGTTAGGAACGCCGCACCGAAACATGCAGAGAACGTAGGCGTTGGTTCAGTAATACCACGCTCAGTACCTGCTAGTTTCGCGGTAAAGCCTGATAGGAAGTGGTACTTAGTTTGCTCAGGTGTCAGCTTAGACACTGGAGGAAGCACACCAAATGCATCCGCTGATAAGAAGATCACTTTGTTTGCGTGACCACCTTTAGATACTGGTTTAACGATGTTATCGATGTGGTGGATTGGGTAAGAAACACGAGTGTTCTCAGTTTTTGAGTTGTCATCAAAATCAATAGAACCATCATTGCGAACAGTTACGTTTTCTAGCAGTGCATCACGGCGGATTGCATTGTAGATATCTGGCTCAGCTTCTTTAGACAGCTTGATGGTTTTTGCGTAACAGCCACCTTCAAAGTTAAATACGCCATCATCATCCCAACCGTGCTCATCGTCACCAATAAGCGCACGTTTAGGATCAGTAGACAGTGTTGTTTTACCCGTCCCCGATAGGCCGAAGAACACAGCTACGTCGCCTTCTTCACCTACGTTAGCACTACAGTGCATAGAGGCGATGTCTTGTAGAGGCAAGAAGTAGTTCATCATTGCGAACATACCTTTTTTCATCTCACCGCCATACCAAGTGCCGCCAATCAGCTGCATGCGCTCAGTTAGGTTAAATACCGTGAAGTTTTCAGAGTTCAGACCATGCTCTTCCCACTTCTGGTTGGTACATTTTGCGCCGTTCATTACGACGAAGTCAGGCTCAAATGTTGTTAGCTCTTCTTCGCTTGGACGAATGAACATGTTTTTCACGAAGTGAGCTTGCCATGCAACCTCAGTAATTACGCGAATACTTAAACGAGTATCAGGGTTAGCACCACAGTAACCATCAATCACAAACAAGCGTTTACCAGATAACTGATTCGTCACAAGCGCCTTAAGGTCATTCCAAACCGCTTGGTCGATTGCTTTGTTATCATTTTTAACCGCGTCAGATGTCCACCACATGTGCTCTTCTGTTGTCGCATCTTTAACGATGTACTTATCTTTTGGCGAGCGGCCAGTAAAGATCCCAGTATCAACAGCAACAGCACCAAGTTCAGTTACTACGCCTTTTTCGTAGCCTTCTAAACTTGAACGGGTTTCCTCTTCGAATAATTGCTCGTAACTAGGATTGCGAAGAATCTCAGTTGCGCCAGTAATTCCGTGCTTTGTTAGATCGATTTGTGCAGCCTTTGTATGTTCCATAACGGTCATAGGTGCTCCTTGTAAGGATAGATTTTGTAGGGATTTGAAATTTTATTATTTTTTTATTTGCTCATCATACTACCAACGAGGTAGACGGAAAAAAGGGATGTAGTTCAAAAAATACCCACAATTCCGGTGTGGCTTATGTGTCCCATCACATAATGGCAAGAACCATTTTATCCTGTAAGCAAACCTTTGCGCTAGATCAAAAGAATTATTAAGTTGAAGAAATTAAGTGTGGTTATTTTATGGTGAAAACCCTTGTGTTACCGGGGTTTGATCACAAAAAAAGCCAGCAATGAGCTGGCTTGTATGGCGGTTTTTACGTGCTTAATACGCTTTGCGAATTAGAACAGGTAAATTAAACAGTTTGTACGAATTAATGCAGCGTACTGTTGCCAGAGTTGGCTTCAATAAACAGCTCTTTCACCTGTTCTTCGTTAAATGAATAACTCGTTCCACAGTAATCACAATGCAGAGAAACAGCACCTTCGGTGGCGATGATGTCGGCAAGCTCTTCTTGGCTAACGGTAATAATGGCTGCGCCGCTGCGTTCACGAGAGCAACCGCAGTGAAATTCGACTGGCTGTGGTGTGAAAAGCTGAACTTTCTCTTGGTTATAAAGGCGATACAACAATTCGTTCGCTTCTAGTGTGAATAGCTCTTCATCTTTAACTGTATCAGTTAGCTGTTCAAGGTGCTCGAAGTCATCAGCAGAGCCTGTGCCATCGGGCATGACTTGCAGCAACATACCAGCTGCGCATTTTTTACCTTCAACTTCACCTGTACGAATCCAGAGGCGCGTTTTTAATTGCTCAGAGCGCTCAAAGTAGCCTTCTAGGATTTCAGCTAGGTTGTCACCTTCAAGTCCAACCACACCTTGGTATCGTTCACCTTTCTTTGGTTCAATCGTGATCACGAGGTGACCTTTACCGATGAGTTCATGAAGTGATGCCTGATCGTCAATATCATCTTTAAAACGCGCAACACCACGAATTTTCTGATCATGGTCGCCATTGATCACAACCAGTGATACTGGGCCATCACCTTGCAGTTGCATGGTAATTGAACCTTCGAATTTAAGCGTTGCGGTTAACAGGGTTGTTGATACTAGTAGCTCACCCAGTAGCTTTTGCACGGCTACAGGGTATTCCTTGCCAGAAATAATTTGTTGGTAGGCTTCATCCACTTGTACCAACTCACCGCGTACAGAAAGATCTTCAAAAAGGTAGCGGTTTAATACATTGCTTTCCATCTAGGGAGCTCCAGCTTATTGATTCTTAAATTTAATAATGTTTCGACGCTGCTTTTTGTCAGGTCGACGTTCTGGGGCAGGGCTATGAGCGTGAAGTTTACGCTGCTCTGCATTTGTTTCTCGTTTTGCGATGCTTTCTGCTGTCTCAGTATAAAGCGTCTGTGCTTCTGGCGCTCCACGTCTCTGGTCTGACAGTTTTTCAATCACGACGGTTTTCTCTTCGTGACCTTGTCTAAGTGTAATGAGCGCGCCCAGTTCTACAAGTTTACTTGGTTTACTGCGCTGACCATTATAATGAACTTTGCCACCGTCGATCATGTTACGTGCAATAGAGCGCGTTTTATAAAAACGGGCGGCCCAGATCCATTTATCGAGTCTTATTGCTGTAGAGTTGGAACTCATAGTAAAAAAATACCTCTAATTGATTGGCGCACGGTAATAAGTCGACAGTTTACGATCACTGACATGTGAGAATCAGTCATCAAATGTGGGTAAACAATGGTGTTGTGATTCCATTTTTTCAAGGTAAACAGTAAATATTCGTGCGATTTCACGGTAGCTTAACAACCCTATGTTATATTAAAGGGTCATAACTGTATGATCAGTAATATTAATCACTGCTTCCTGTCAGTGATTTTGGATTGGTATTTATAAGGATATTCTTGGGTGAAGCAGAACCATCTCTCTCACATCGTCGCTTCAAATGTTTGGCTACAGAAAATAACGGGGAAATCCGTCGCTATTCAACAACGCTTGAGTATCGTCTGCTGCTTAATGTTATTGATGTCTGCTGCATGGATGTTGGGAAAAATGTTCTGGTTGGTGCAAAGCCCATCGGATTCAGTGACACCGTGGACACCCCAAGCGATCAATCAACAAAACCAACCTCAATCGAGCCTCGATACCTCTTCGCTAAAGAACAGCCACTTATTTGGTGTTTATCAACAAGAGAGTAAACCGGTTGAAAAACCTGTCGTACAGGATGCGCCGAAAACGAAACTGAATTTGACCTTAGTTGGTGTCGTTGCCAGTAGTGATGAAAGCAAGAGTTTAGCGGTTATTGCTAACAGAGGTAGTCAGTCAACTTACGGCATTCGAGAGCAGATTGAAGGCACTCGAGCACAGCTGAAAGCGGTATTCAGTGATCGAGTGATTATTGATAATTCTGGGCGTGATGAAACTTTGATGCTCGCTGGTATTGATTACAGCAAGTTATCAGCCAATACCCCCGCAGCAAAACCGAGCCAAAATCGCCAAGGTAATAATGTAGCGAATAGTAACGCGACTAGCGCATCGAAACTTGATTCGATTCGTGAGCAGATTTCAAAAGACCCACAAAAGATATTCCAGTACGTTCGCATGTCGCAAGTGAAGCGTGATGGCAAAGTGATGGGTTATCGAGTCACACCAGGTAAAGAGCCAGAGCTGTTTCGTTCAGTGGGTTTAGAAAGTGGTGATATTGCGACGCAACTCAATGGTCATGATCTGACTGACCCCGCATCAATGAGCAAAATTTTTAAAACGATCTCTGAGTTAAGTGAGTTAAGTCTCACTGTAGAAAGAGATGGTCAAAGCCATGATATTAATATTGAATTTTAATGCTGATGCACAGTGCGTCAGTATGAGGAGTAAAAAGTGAAGCATTGGTTTAACAAGAGTGCTTGTCTATTAGCAGGAAGCCTATTAGCAGGAAGCTTAGTGGCACCCCCAGCGGCGGTAGCCAATGATTTTAGTGCCAGCTTTAAAGGTACGGATATTCAAGAGTTTATTAACATTGTTGGTCGTAACTTAGAAAAAACCATCATTGTTGACCCGTCTGTGCGTGGCAAAGTAGATGTGCGCAGTTACGACATGTTGACCTCTGAGCAATATTACAGCTTCTTCCTCAATGTTCTTGAAGTGTACGGTTTTGCTGTCATTGAGATGGATAACGGTGTGTTGAAAGTGGTGAAATCGAAAGACGCCAAAACCTCCGCGATTCCAGTCGTCAGTGACGATAGTGCTCAGGGCGATAGTGTCATCACACGTGTTGTTGCAGTGCGAAATGTCTCTGTGAGAGAGTTATCACCACTGCTGCGCCAACTTAACGATAATGCCGGGGCGGGTAACGTTGTGCACTACGATCCTGCCAATATCATCTTAATTACAGGTCGTGCTGCGGTTGTAAATCGCTTGGCTGAAATCATTAAGCGTGTTGACCAAGCGGGCGATAAAGAAATAGAAGTTATTGAGCTTAACAACGCTTCAGCCGCTGAAATGGTTCGTATCGTTGAAGCGTTAAACAAAACCACTGACACGAAAAATACTCCAGCATTCTTACAGCCTAAGCTTGTAGCCGACGATCGCACCAATTCTATTCTTATCTCTGGCGATCCAAAAGTACGTGCAAGACTGAAACGATTGATTACTCAGCTCGATATCGAGATGGCTTCAAAAGGCAACAATCGCGTTATCTATCTAAAGTACGCAAAAGCCGATGAATTGGTTGATGTGCTTAAAGGTGTCTCGGATAACCTGCAAGCTGAAAAACAAGCGGCTAGAGCGGGTTCTGGAACTGGTGGTGGAAGTAACAACCGAAACGAAGTGATGATAGCGGCTCATACCGGTACCAACGCGTTAGTTGTGACGGCGCCGCCAGATATAATGAATGCGATTCAAGATGTCGTCTCTCAGCTTGATATTCGCCGTGCTCAGGTTTTGATTGAAGCGTTAATTGTTGAAATGTCAGAGGGTGATGGTATTAACCTTGGCGTTCAATGGGGTAACTTGGAAACCGGTGCTGTTGTTCAATATGGCAATACTGGTGCATCTATTGGCAACGTGATGATTGGCTTAGAAGAAGCTAAAGACACGACTAAAACGGAAAGTTACTGGAACTCAAGCGATAATAAATGGGAATCTCGTGAAACCACCGAGGAAGGGGATTACTCGACTTTAGCCGCTGCGTTATCTGGCGTGAACGGTGCTGCTGTGAGTATTGCGATGGGCGATTGGACGGCATTGATTAGTGCGGTATCCACCGATTCCAATTCAAATATTCTTTCCTCTCCAAGTATTACGGTAATGGATAATGGCGAAGCTTCATTCATCGTTGGTGAGGAAGTGCCGGTTGTCACAGGCTCAACCTCTGGCTCCAATAACGATAATCCATTCCAAACCGTTGACCGTAAAGAAGTTGGTATCAAGCTTAAAGTGGTACCACAAATTAACGAAGGTAATTCAGTACAACTGGATATCGAACAAGAAGTATCAAATGTACTGGGTGCCCAAGGCGCGGTTGATGTTCGCTTTGCTAAGCGTCAGATAAATACCACCGTTATGATCGAAGACGGGCAGATGATTGTCTTAGGTGGGCTTATCGATGAGCGCGCCCTTGAGAGTGAGTCGAAAGTACCGCTACTGGGCGATATTCCTTTCTTAGGTCACTTATTTAAATCGACTAGCACTCAGGTTGAGAAAAAGAACTTAATGGTCTTCATCAAGCCAACCATCATTCGCGATGGCATGACGGCTGATGGTATCACTCAACGTAAATACAACTACATTCGTGCAGAGCAACTGTTTAAAGCCGATCAAGGCTTAAAGTTGATGGAAGATAATAACATTCCAGTACTGCCAGAGTTTGGTCAAGAGATAGGTCACCCTGCGGAAATTCAAGCCTTCCTCGATCAAATGGGCACAGGGAAATGAGCGAGCAACTAAACAATAGCGTCATACAGCGCTTGCCCTTTAGTTTTGCTAATCGCTTCAAGGTCGTACTTGAGCACAACGAGCAAGGCAGCACACTATTTTATGTAGCACCGCTGGCGATTGAAGCTTTAGTGGAAGTAAAGCGAGTCGCGAAAGTTGCCTTTACGCCCATTGAGCAAAGCGTTGAAGAGTTTGATAGCAAACTGACGGAAGTGTATCAGCGTGACTCTTCAGAAGCGCGTCAGTTAATGGAAGATATCGGTGCTGACAGTGATGACTTTTTCTCTTTAGCGGAAGAGCTTCCTCATGATGAGGACTTGCTTGAAGCTGAAGACGATGCACCGATCATCAAATTGATTAACGCCATGCTGGGTGAAGCAATCAAAGAAGGCGCATCTGATATACACATCGAAACGTTTGAAAAATCATTGTCGATTCGTTTTCGTGTCGATGGTGTCTTACGTGATGTTCTTGCGCCAAGTCGCAAGCTAGCACCGTTACTTGTTTCTCGAGTGAAGGTGATGGCGAAGCTCGATATCGCTGAAAAACGTGTCCCTCAAGATGGTCGTATTTCACTGCGTATTGGTGGCCGAGCCGTTGACGTTCGTGTCTCAACCATGCCTTCATCTCACGGTGAGCGAGTGGTTATGCGTCTACTTGATAAGAACGCGACCCGTTTGGACCTGCACAGCTTAGGCATGACTAAACCTAATCACGACAGCTTTAGAACGCTGATTGAACGACCACATGGCATTATTTTGGTGACGGGTCCTACCGGTTCTGGTAAATCGACCACCCTGTATGCAGGTCTTCAAGAGCTAAACAGTAACGAACGAAATATCTTAACCGTTGAAGACCCGATTGAATTTGATATCGATGGTATCGGCCAAACACAGGTTAACCCGAAAGTTGAGATGACCTTTGCTCGTGGTTTAAGAGCGATTCTTCGTCAAGATCCTGATGTGGTTATGGTTGGCGAAATTCGTGATTTAGAAACGGCTCAAATTGGTGTTCAAGCGTCATTAACGGGTCACTTGGTTATGTCGACTCTGCACACCAATACTGCTGTCGGTGCGATCACTCGTCTACGAGACATGGGGATCGAGCCATTTTTGATCTCATCTTCTCTGCTTGGTGTATTGGCTCAGCGATTGGTACGAACGTTATGCCGTGATTGTAAGCAGCCATACCAAGCACTGCCTGATCAAAAGGCGTTGTTTGACGTTGCTCCCGATGAAGAACTTATTTTGCATCGTGCCGAGGGCTGTGAAAGCTGTAATAACAAAGGCTACCGAGGTCGTACTGGTATCCATGAGCTGCTCTTGGTTGATGAGAACGTGCAAGCCCTAATCCACAGTGAAGCGGGTGAGCAAGCAATAGAACAAGCCGTTCGCCAGAAAACGCCGAGCATTCGTAGTGATGGTTTATTGAAAGTTCGTCGAGGTATTACGTCTATTGAAGAAGTAATGCGAGTGACTAAGGAAACCTAATGGCGGCATTTGAGTATAAAGCGTTAAATGCCAAAGGGCGGCAAAAGAAGGGGGTTATCGATGGTGATAATGCTCGTCAAGTTCGTTCACGCCTAAAAGAGCAAGGTCTTATCCCTATTGAGGTGACGGAGACTCGCGCCAAAAACAGTGCTCAATCTGCGCAAGGTGGGCTGAGCTTTAAACGTGGACTCAGCACGCCAGATTTAGCTCTCATTACTAGACAGTTATCGACACTGGTTCAATCCGGCATGCCACTTGAAGAGTGTTTAAAAGCCGTCTCTGAACAGTCAGAAAAGCCGCGCATTCGTACCATGTTGGCTGCGGTGAGGTCTAAGGTGACAGAAGGTTATACCTTAGCGGATAGCTTAGCCGATTATTCTCATGTGTTTGATGATCTGTTTCGTTCGATGGTGGCTGCGGGTGAAAAGTCGGGCCACTTGGATGCGGTATTAGAGCGTTTAGCTGATTACGCAGAGAACCGTGAAAAAATGCGTTCTAAGCTTCTTCAAGCGATGATCTACCCGATTGTATTAGTAGTCTTTGCGATCAGTATTGTGGCGTTCTTATTGGCTGCGGTTGTACCTAAAATCATCGATCAATTTGTGCAGATGGCGCAAGACTTACCTCAATCGACCCAGATCCTATTAGCCGCGAGTGATTTTGTACAACAATGGGGCTTGGTTCTACTTATTAGCACAATCACTGTTATAGCGTTTATTAAGTGGTTGTTAACCAAGCCAGAAATTCGATTAAGCTGGGATGAAACCATGTTATCGCTGCCATTAATTGGCAAGATAATTAAAGGGCTTAATACGGCTCGCTTTGCTCGAACATTATCTATCTGTACATCCAGCGCCATCCCAATTTTAGAAGGGATGCAGGTCGCGGTGGATGTTATGACTAATCAGTACATTAAACAGCAAGTCCTGTTGGCGTCTGATAATGTCAGAGAAGGGGCGAGTTTAAGAAAAGCGCTCGATCAAACCAAACTGTTTCCACCGATGATGCTACATATGATAGCCAGTGGTGAGCAAAGTGGTCAGCTTGAAAGTATGCTAACTCGCGCAGCGGATAACCAAGATACTCAGTTTGAATCAACCGTAAACATAGCATTGGGGTTATTTACGCCAATGCTGATTGCTTTAATGGCAGGGCTAGTGCTGTTTATTGTAATGGCGACCTTGATGCCAATTTTAGAAATGAATAATTTGATGAGTCGTTAAGACCACAATCTATGCCTCAATGGTTTTTGGAGAAAAAATGAGACGTAAAATGAACAAACAGTCAGGCTTTACCCTATTAGAAGTCATGGTAGTCGTGGTTATCTTAGGTTTACTCGCGAGCTTTGTTGTACCTAACCTTATAGGTAGTAAAGACCAAGCGGATCAGAAAAAAGCTGTGATTGATATTGCAGCATTAGAAAGTGAGTTAATGAAGTACCGACTCAACCACCATACATTCCCAACGACCGATCAAGGTTTAGAAGCGTTGGTGACAAAACCAAACAACCCAGAGCCACGTAATTACCCTGAAAATGGTTACGTAACACGCTTACCAACAGACCCGTGGGGCAACGAATACCAATACCTAAATCCAGGTGAGCACGGCGTGATTGATATCTTTACTCTAGGTGCTGATGCTCAAGAAGGTGGAGAAGGGATTAACTCTGATATTGGTAACTGGAATCTACAAGATTTTCAGTAATCATCAGTAGCTAGGCACTTGCTTAAGCGAGTGAATTAAAATCATACAGTTAGAGTTGTCATAGCATGATGAAATTCAAACAGCAGGGCTTTACCTTACTAGAAATACTGTTAGTTCTAGTGGTGATTTCCGTGGCTGTGGTTACAACACTTTCTGTATTGCCTAATAACAGTGAAGACAAAGCCAAAAGTCAGGCTCAGTCACTGTTCCAACGCCTCCAACTGCTCAATGATGAAGCGATATTGAGCGGTAAAGATTTTGGATTAAGAGTGGACGAAACCCGCTCTCGTTACCTTTGGATGGGAATTGAGAACGGTGAATGGAAAACCATGGGTTTTGACACCATTCCAGAGCAAACCTCTTTAGCTGAAGAGAATATAGCGATTCAAATGACGTTGGGCGGTGATATCTGGAATGATAAAGATCGTTTGTTTAATCCGGGGTCGCTATTTGATGAAGAGATGTTTGCTGATATTGATGCTGACGAGAAACCACTTCCACCACAAATTTTCATCTTCTCAAGTGGCGAGGTAACCCCCGTTTCTATCGCGATTTACCCTCAAGAACGAGATGCCAAGCTCGATAGCTGGCAAGTTGTTGTCAAAGAGAATGGCCAGATTTTATTATTGGCCCCGGGGGATCAAGATGAATTTTAAACATCATCCGACTTATTGCGCTTCTTCTAAGCGAAGAAAACACTCTGTACGAGGTATGACTCTGCTAGAGGTTCTAATTGCATTAGCCATTTTTGCCACTGCCGCCATTTCTGTCATACGCTCGGTGGGTCAGCACATTAATACCATTACTCATTTAGAAGACAAAACCTTTGCAGCTATGGTAGTAGATAACCAAATGGCAAAAGTGATGCTCAACCCGACAGCGTTAAAGGCGCAGCAAGGGAGCGAAGAGCTAGCGAGCAGAGAGTGGTACTGGAAAGTAACGCCAGTTAAAACCTCTGACGGCTTACTAAAAGCATTTGATGTGAGCTCATCACTCAGTAAACAGGGTGACGCGATTGTCACGGTGAGAAGCTATGTTCCTGAGTAAATTATTCCCGATTTTTTTGCGGGTAATAAGTAGTCGAAAGCAGCCTCATAAGCAATTGACCCATAGCAACCCAAAAGCTCTTAAATTTGCCAAAGCTCAGCAAGGTTTTACCTTGTTAGAGGTTTTGGTCGCAATGGGTATCTTTGCTGCATTGAGTGTCAGCGCATACCAAGTGGTTGATCAAGTGCGGCTTAGCAACGCCATGTCACTTGAACGTGGTGAACGACTGAAAGAGTTGCAACGAAGTTTGGTTATCATGGACAGTGATTTTCGTCAGATAGCGACCAGACAATTTCGCACCAATGGTGAACAAGGCGGCGATCAGGAAGGCGTTCAATTACTGCAGTGGCAAGATTACTTGTTAGAGTCAGACAGTAAAGGTGTACTTTTCACGCGCTTAGGTTGGCATAACCCACAGCAACAGTTCCCACGTGGTGAAATCATTAAAGTGGGCTATCGAATTAAAGATAAAACGTTAGAGCGAGTATGGTGGCGCTACCCTGATACTCCAATCGGTCAACAAGCGGTGGTTACCCCGCTGCTCACTGAAGTAGAAGCGTTCAGCATGCGTTTTTATTATCAAGGCTCTTGGATAGAAGAGTGGAGTGTCGAACAAGCATTACCACAGGCCATCGCACTCGAATTAGAGTTAACCGATTATGGGAAAATTGAGCGAGTCTATTTAGTGGCAAGTGGCTCAATTACTCATGTCGAGGATACACCAAATAACGATGATGGCTCTAGCAGCGGAGGCTCGGATGATGATACTTAGAGCCAATGGCAAGTCTAGAGCTAACCGTAAGCCTAAAGCTAAACAGCGTGGTGTAGCACTGATTATCGTACTGATGTTACTGGCTGTGATGGTGTCAATTGCCGCTACGATGTCGAGCCGACTGTTTACTCAGTTCAAGCGAGGTAGCAACCAATTAACCTATCAGCAGGCCTATTGGTACAGCATTGGCGTTGAGAGTTTAGCTAAGGTTGGTATTGAGCAGAGCTACCAAGACAGTGATACGATTAATCTGTCTCAGCCTTGGGCGCTTGAAGAGCAAACATACCCGCTGGATTACGGCACATTAAATGGACGTATGTTTGATAAACAGGCGTGCTTTAATCTCAATGTTTTTTCTCGAGTTAAAAGTGACTCTTCTCAATCGAATAGACCGTATTTAGTTCGATTTTGGCAAGCGTTACTCGAAGAGGTTGAAGTCGAAGGCTATCAAGCAGAGGTCATCGCAGATTCAACGTGGGATTACATCAGCCAAGAGCACTCCGTTCAGTCATCATCGGGTGCTGGTGATAGTTACTATGAATCGCTCTCTCCAGCCTATATGGCCGCGAATGGACTGATTGCTGATATCAGTGAGTTGCGATCTGTTCAACAAGTCTCGGGTGATGTGATGCAAAAGATCGCACCGTATATTTGCGCGTTACCAAATGATGATTGGCGTTTAAATATCAACACGATTGATGTTGAACAATCGGCGTTGTTGGTGGCTCTATTCCAACCTCATTTGAGTGAACAAAATGCAAAATCGTTAATTGAATCTCGCCCTTTTGATGGGTGGTCATCCATTGATGACTTTATGGCTGAAGGCTCGGTTAGCGCGATAGAACAAAGCGTTCGTGATGAAGCAAAAGCGTATTTGAGTGTCGATAGCGCTTATTTTGAATTGGACGCACAAGTATTAGTCAATGACTCTCGAGTAAGAATTCGGAGTCTGTTATTTAGTGATAATAGAGAAACAGCAACGGTGATTCGCCGTCGCTTTGGAGGGATCAGTGAGCGAGTTTCTGACAGTTCGACTGAGTAGTGACAAAAATGCACAGATTCAATGGCTCGTTTGGTCGACAACACAAAACGAAGTCATTGCCAGCGGTGAACTAGCTGATTGGCAAATCGTATCTGAATTAGCGGATTATGCCGATCAAAGACAAGTGATTGTATTGCTGTCTGGCGAGGATGTCGTACTGGCTGAGGTCGATTTACCTGCGGGTTCTTCTCGTCAATTGGAATCGATGCTGCCGTACCTAATGGAAGACGATATCGCCCAAGATGTCGATGAATTGCACTTTACCATATTATCTAAAAGTACCGGTTTAGGTAAAAATGCTAAGCGAGCGAGTATTGCAGCCGTTGATAAAAATTGGTTAAGCGATTGTTTAGGTGAGTTAAAAAGCCTTGGCATCATCGTTCATAAAGTGCTGCCTGACGTATTGGCTCTGCCACACAGTGAACACCTGACGGCTGCCAATATCAACCAGCAATGGCTAGTACGAAAAGGCGATTACTTAGGTCTTTGCATTGAGTCTCCATGGTTTGAGCTTTTACATGCTTCAGATTGGGTAAAAGAAGGGGGCGACTATCTACCCCTGACCGCTTACAGTGCTCTGCCAGAAATCGCGCTTTCCCACGAACAGCCGTGGAAAAGTGTTGATGCGCCTTTGATAATGCAGCTTCTTAGCGAGGGTGCAATTGGCTCTAAAGTGAACCTGCTGACTGGGGAATTCAAACCTAGCTCATCAATGTTGAAGTATTGGTCAATTTGGAAGAAGTCGGCTGTTGCGGCGGCGGTACTTGTCTGCGTGTTTGCGGGTCAGCATTGGTTGAAAATCAATCATGATGAAACACAAGCACAGGCGTATAGAGCCGAAAGTGAGCGTATTTTCCGTGAAGCGCTACCGGGTAAAACTCGTATACCAACTGTGAGTTATTTGAAAAGGCAGATGAATGATGAAGCCAGCCGTTTATCTGGCGGTGGTTCGGGCTACCCGATGCTTGAGTGGATGATAAAAATCCCTGAATCATTGAAGGGAAACAGCTCTATGACGCTATTAAGCATTCGATATGATGGTAATCGAGAAGAGATTCGAATTCAGGCTCAAAGCAAAGACTTCCAAAGCTTCGAGCAAGTTAGAGTCAAGTTTTCTGAAAGTTTCGATGTTGAACAGGGGCAGCTCAGTCGTTCGGGTGAGTGGGTCAATGGCAGCTTTGTATTGAAAAGAAAGGGAGCTTGATGATGGATAAATTAGTCACGTCTTTTAAGCTTTGGTGGCAAAGCATTAGCTTGCGAGAGCAGCGATTAGTGTTGATCTGTTCGGGATTATTGATCGTTGGGATTGGCTACTGGGGCATTCTTGAGCCTTTGAATCAACGCAGTATACAAGCGAATAATCGAATCAACAGTGAAAAACAGCTATTGAATTGGGTACAAAGCAAAGCCGATGAAATTGTTCAGTTGCGAGCGAAAAGTGGGCTAGCGACAACCACTCAGCCGCTTAATCAGGTGATCTCTTCTTCGGCTAACCGTTTTAAGGTTGAACTTATTCGTATTCAACCTCGTGACGATATGTTTCAAGTTTGGGTGCAGCCACTCGAATTTAATCAGTTCTTAGGTTGGATTACTTATCTAAAAGAGCAGCAAGGGGTTGATGTTGAACACCTTGATATCGCTCGTACCGATCAGCCTGGAGTGGTGGATGTGAAGCGCTTACAGTTTAAACGAGGTGGTTAATGAAGCGTATTATCGTTATTGCGTTACTTATCGTACTTACCTTAACCGTCAGTCTTGTGGCACATATGCCAGCAAGGTTTGCATTGCAGTATATTCCTATGCCTCGTGCATTGGTGATTCAGAGTGTTCAGGGAACCGTTTGGCAAGGCAGCGTACAACAAGTTAGTTGGCAAGGTACGTCATTGGGTCAGGTTCATTGGAACATTAATCCTAGCCAGTTATTACTAGGCAAGGCTCAAGCTGAAGTCCGATTTGGTCAAGGCAGCGTAATGGAATTAAGAGGGCGTGGCGTCATTGGCTACAGCTTTTCTGGAGCCTATGCGAAAGAGACGATTGCATCACTACCCGCTCAATTTGCTGTGGAACAACTGAACCTGCCATTGCCACTCGATCTTGAAGGGCAACTGGAGGTTTCTCTAACGGAACTCGCTATCACTGAACTTGATAAACCGATGCCATATTGCCAAAAGGGCTTAGGATCGATGGTTTGGAGTGGTAATAAAGCGTTTACGCCAATTGCTGAATTAGATTTGGGTCCAGTCGTTGTGAACATAACTTGCCAAGATAATGTGATTTCACTTAATGGCGATCAGGGCAGTGAACAAGTCACAGCTGAGTTTGAGGCCAAACTAGAAGTGAGTGCTAACGGTCAACATCAGTATCAAGCCAGTGGTTGGTTTAAGCCGGAAGCGGCATTCCCAGCTAACTTATCCAGTCAATTAAAGTGGCTTGGTAATCCTAACAACCAAGGGCGTTATCCACTTGATTTCAAAGGCACGCTATAGAGTTGCCGTTAGAGTTAGATGAAAACTAATTCATAAATGGCTGTAAATTACAGCCATTAAATAGAAAAGCGAGCTCTTAGGAGCTCGCTTTTTTTTCAAATGCATATGTTATTCGGTGGGCTTTAATCCTTTACCGTTAAAATTTCATCCCACGGTAAACCTTCATCACCAAGCACAATGAAATTAGGATTCTCTAGCGTTTCGCGTTCGTTGTAGGAGAGAGGGGCAAGCTTAGTGCTCAGTATCCGCCCACCCGCTTCTTCAACGATACATTGGGTTGCTGCGGTATCCCATTCCCCTGTCGGGCCGACTCTTAAATAGCAATCAACACTGCCTTCTGCAACGATACAGGCTTTTAGCGCAGCAGAACCCAGTGGCACTAGGTCATAATCCCAAGCGCTGCTCATTCGGCCAGTAATACCATTAATATCTTGTCGACGGCTAATTGCGATACCAATAGATTGCTTTTGGTCCTGTTTATGTTTGTGCGACTCTATACTCACCGCATTTTCAACATTTGGCGCTTCGTCTGTATTAGGAATCTTCCACGCCCCTTTGCCAGAGTATGCGTAGTAAGTGACACCTGAAACCGGTGCGTACACAACGCCCATGATCGGTTTATTGTTGTCGATAAGGGCAATGATCGTGGCGAAATCACCGCTTCGAGCAATGAACTCTTGCGTGCCATCCAGTGGGTCCACTAACCAGTAACGGTCCCATTGTTTACGCTGCTCTAAGCTAATATCCGCTGCCTCTTCAGAGAGTACGGGAATATCAGGAGTTAGCTCAGACATCTGTTTAAGGATGAGTTTATGTGCAGCAATGTCGGCACTCGTGACCGGCGTTTCATCACTTTTCACATACGATTCATACTGTTTAGTTTGGTAAATATCGAGGATAAGTTGACCGGCAGAGCGAGCCACCTCAATTACGGAAGGCAATAGATGAGATAAGTCTTTATCAGTAGACATAATAATTCCTAAGACTCTGTTGTTATTATTTTTTTAAATGCTTCAGAGCGAGTAGTAAGGCGGTAATGCTTCGTGCTTCACAAAAATCTAAATGAGTTACTAGCTCTTCAGCTTGAGCTAATGGCCAACGTACCACATCCAACGGTTCAGGTTCATCACCCTCTAGCTTCTCAGAGTATAGGTCCTGTGCGATGAATAGGGTCATTTGGCTGGAAAAATAAGAAGGAGCTAAGACCACGCGCTTGAGTGGTGTGAGTGAGTTGGCGCCAAAACCAATCTCTTCTTTAAGCTCTCGGTTAGCGGCTTCATCTGCCGATTCACCATGATCAATTAGGCCCTTAGGGAACCCAAGCTCATAACGCTCTGTACCGGCAGCGTATTCTCGCACCAACAGTAGATCACCTTGTTCAGTGATAGGCACCATCATTACAGCATGACGACCACTTGGCTTCATTCGCTCATAGGTACGCAACACACCATTACTAAAACGCAGGTCGAGAGATTCGATAGTAAACAGTTTTGATTGAGCAACCGAACGTATAGCGAGAATGGTTGGTGGACTCAGTGTTGTCATAATATTCGCTCCGATAGGTTGAGTCTTAAGCGCAATAGGTATGTTCTGTTGTTAACATAACAAAGAAAGCAGTTCCTAATATATGAAATAACTCACTAAGATGAAAAGGGATCCTTTGGAGGTAAATCAAATTATTGGATTTAATACAAAAAAGCCGACGTAATTACATCGGCTTAATTTCAAATCTTTCACTCTTAGTAGTAAGAGTGCTCACCGCGGTCATGCTCAGTTGCATCACGTACAGCCGTTAGCTCACCTTCAAATTGTTGAAGTAGCTCTTTCTCGATGCCTTCTTTTAGAGTGACATCAACCATTGAACAGCCATTACAACCACCACCAAAGGCAACAATTGCAATGCCATCTTCAGTGATTTCAACCAAGCTAACGTGACCACCGTGACCGGCAAGTTGAGGGTTCACTTGAGTTTGAATCGCGTATTCAACACGTTCAATCAGTGAAGCATCATCTGATACTTTACGCATTTTAGCGTTTGGTGCTTTTAACGTTAGCTGAGACCCCATTTTGTCTGTAACAAAGTCGACTTCAGCATCTTCTAGAAATGGAAGACTAAGTTCATCAACAAAAGCGGAGAATAGTTCAAATTTTAACTCGGTATCCGTTGCTTCAACCGCTTCTGGTGGGCAGTAAGAAACGCCACATTCAGCATTTTGTGTACCAGGGTTAACAACAAATACGCGAATATTAGTACCTTCGGGTTGTTGGCCAAGTAAGCCTCCGAAGTGAGTTTGCGCTGTTTCTGTAATAGTAATAGTGTTTGACACGACGAATACCTGAGTAATTTTGTAAGCTATTATTGCGCCATTCTACTCCTGATAAATCTAATTTCTAGACCTAAAAACGAAATCTATAGTCTTTATATCGAGTTATCCAATTCAGGAGTGCGGCAGATACAATAAATATCAATGGTTTCGACGCCAGCATCAAGCAGTAATTTACATAAATGATGGGTTGTACTGCCTGTCGTGACCACATCGTCAAAAATCGCGATATGTTTTTGCTTAGGATTAAAGTTGAGACGAAACGCCTGCTGTAGATTTTTCTGTCTTTGACGTTTGTTTAGCCCCTTTTGCTGAGGCGTATGTTTGATGCGAGAAAACAGATCGGTTGATGTTGGGATGCTCATGATTTTTGCTAACTGTTTGGCAAGTAACTCACTTTGATTGAAGCCTCGCAGTAAGTAGCGTTGCCAGTGTAAAGGTACACAGGTAATCAGCTCTGGCTTGGAGTCAATGTGCAGGCTAAGCAGAGCCGAAAGAGGTTTGGCGTGCCAGAATTGCTGCTGATATTTGAAGCGATGAATGTATCCCGACAGCGGAGCAGTATAGTCACCGACACAGTAGAGACTAGACCATAGTGGTGGGTTGCTTAGGCATTGCCCACATTGGGGTGTCGTTGTAATCGTGGTTAGGCCGCAACGTAAACAGCGTGGTGTGGGTGCAAACAGCGCAAGACAACTGTAACACCAGATGGAGCTGGGCAAGTGTGCTAAAGCGCGATGTCTTGGTTCAATGGGTAATCGACATAAATCGCAATAGCAGCCGACATGCTGATGCATGGTTTTTTGTAGCCAATCAGATAACATGAGCATACATAGTTTGATGAACATACCTTCATTGTGAATTGAACGAGTGTGGGTATAGGGCTGATTTAGTAGGGGATATTGTGACGTTGAATAGAGACTGTAATCATGAAGAGAGAAAGCGCCATGGATAACGCGTTGCATTGGCAAGTGAGTGGGCAAGGTGAGGATTTGGTTTTGCTGCATGGCTGGGGAATGAACGGTGCAGTATGGGATCAAACGGTTGAGGTACTCAATCAGCATTATCGAGTACACGTTGTCGATTTACCGGGTTATGGTCACAGCGCTCATTTACATGCAGCCAGTTTAGAAGAGATCGCTCAATGTTTACTGCCTCATGCTCCTGAACAGGCAATTTGGCTTGGTTGGTCATTGGGTGGTTTAGTGGCGACCCACATGGCGCTGAATCACAGTGAGATAGTCAGTAAGCTTATTACGGTGGCGAGCTCACCTAAATTTGCAGCCGCGCGGCCTTGGCGAGGTATTCAACCAAAGGTGCTCGATGCGTTTACCGAGCAGTTAGTCGATGACTTTCAAACCACCATTGAACGTTTCATGGCATTACAAGCGATGGGTAGCCCGTCCGCAAGGCAAGATGTAAAGCAGCTTAAAAAAGCGGTACTGTCGCGTCCTACTCCCAATCCACAATCACTGCTGGCGGGTTTAGAGATGTTGGCGAATGTTGATTTACGCCCTCAATTAGAAACGCTCTCAGTGCCTATGCTGAGGCTTTATGGACGATTAGATGGCTTAGTGCCGATTAAGGTTGCCACAGATGTTGAAGCGCACCTTCCGCTAACGGAGCAATATGTTTTTAGTCAGTCATCACACGCGCCATTTATGACGGAGCTGGATTCTTTCTGTCATCAAATTGTCGCTTTTGGGGAGAAATAATTGTCGCTTTTGAAGAAAAACGCCAAGAATTGCTAAATTTTTAACCACTCTAGCCGATAAGTTAATTAACCCAATATAGCTGATAATACGAAAAAGCATTATCGGGTTGGGCGATGCCAAGGAGGTATTTGGCTATGATCGTGTCACCGACTAACGTTAGTGTGCCACTTATCGCCCCATCGGTTAATGTGCAAACGGAGCAGGCCGCGAGAGACAATAGAATTCGTGAGCCTGTCGTACCAACCGCAGAGTTAGTAAAGTCGAATGCAGAGCGTAAGTTAAAAGCGGACGATAAACGGCGAAGGCGATCCTCATGGGATCCGTCAGAGCATCCAAGTTACGATACGGAAGCTGATGGCGAAGTTACTGAGCCGCAAAGTGAAGAACCAAAAAGTGTGTTAGAGCGGCTTTTTAGTTTATTAGCTTTAAATACTTACAGTAAAAAGCAAGGCAAAGGCTATGCAATGCGATTTAGGTTACCTAAGCACATTGTTGATGCAGCGATAACTGAGGGACAGATGGCAAAACGGCGAACAGTAATAAAATATCATTACGGTCACGCAGTTGCCCCTAACGTACCGTCTGAGGTTATAGCGGTGTTGTAGACATGAGTACGAATGCTTACTTATTTATATAGAGAGTTATATAGCTAGATAGGTAAGTTAGGTTACAAGTGCTCAAGTGTTTATCGCTATCTATAAAAATACCCACTTTCAGTGGGTATTTTTTTATCTATTTGTTGCTGCTCTTAAACAGAGACTATTTTTTTGCTTTAGCAAAGGCTGCGGCAAACGCACCACCCATCGCGCCGCCAGATGCATCATTTTGCTGACGAGAGCCTTGATTTTGCGAACGGCTTTGATTCGATCTTGGTGAACTATTTTGCTTCTGAGAACCAGAATTAGAACGTTGCGGTCGATTATCTTGACCCGGTTCATCGTTTATGCGCATCGTAAGGGCAATGCGTTTACGTTGGGCATCGACTTCCACCACTTTAACTTTCACAATATCACCCGCTTTGACCACTTCACGAGGGTCTGCAACAAAACGATCGGTCAGAGCTGAGATATGCACTAAACCGTCTTGATGAACACCAATGTCAACAAACGCACCGAAATTAGCTACGTTCGACACCACGCCTTCTAAGACCATACCTACTTCTAGGTCTGAAACCTTAGTGACACCTTCAGCAAAGCTCGCGGTTTTAAATTCAGGGCGAGGATCTCGGCCCGGTTTATCGAGCTCTTTGATGATGTCCGTTACAGTTGGAACCCCAAAACTGTCATTGGTGTAATCGACGGCCTTTAGGTTACGCAAGAACTCACTGTTACCCACTAAGGCTTTCACCGCGGTGCTGTTTTTATCTGAAATCGCTTTTACCACTGGGTAGGCTTCAGGGTGAACCGCCGATGCGTCGAGTGGGTTTTTTCCATCCATGATACGTAGGAACCCAGCACACTGTTCAAATGCTTTTGGCCCAAGGCGAGCGACTTTTTTCAGTGTGGTACGTGCTTCAAAGCGACCATTAGTATCGCGATAATCAACGATATTTTGCGCCATCGTGGCACTTAAGCCAGCGACGCGATTAAGCAGTGCCGCAGACGCGGTATTCACATCCACGCCCACCGCGTTTACACAATCCTCGACGACTGCGTCTAGACGTTTTGCGAGCATTGATTGACCCACATCGTGCTGGTATTGGCCCACACCGATAGACTTAGGATCAATTTTCACAAGCTCGGCGAGTGGATCTTGTAGGCGACGGGCAATCGACACCGCACCACGCAGTGATACGTCCATATTCGGGAATTCATTCGCGGCTAACTCTGAAGCGGAATACACCGATGCACCTGCTTCGCTCACTGTGATCTTTTGTACTTTTAGGCTGCCACGTTTAATGACATCTGCCACAAACGTATCGGTTTCACGTGAAGCCGTACCATTACCGATGGCAATTAGGTCTACATTGTATTTTTTGACCAGCTTCTCAACCGTATGAGCCGATTGGTCATATTGCTTTTGTGGCGGGTGAGGGTAGATGGTATCGGTAGCTAGAACTTTACCTGTCGAATCAACAATCGCGATTTTAGAGCCAGTACGTAAACCCGGGTCTAGGCCTAGTGTTGCTTTTGGGCCAGCCGGAGCGGCCATCAACAGATCTTTTAAGTTGGTGGCAAACACTTCAATCGCTTCCACTTCCGAACGCTCTTTCAATGCGCCCATCAACTCTGTTTCCATGTGCATCGATACTTTGATGCGCCATGCCCAGCTAATTACCTGTTTACGCCAAGCATCAGCAGGAGCACTGTTAAGGTTAATACCATAGTGGTCGGTAATAATGGTTTCACAATACGATTGGCGAACACTTGCTTCCTGAGCTGGATCAGCATTCATAGCGATGGACAGAAAGCCTTCATTACGACCACGAAGCATAGCTAACGCACGGTGGGAAGGGACTTTACTGATCAGCTCATTGTGCTCAAAGTAATCTTTAAACTTCTCGCCTTGATGTTCTTTACCTTCAACCACACGTGAACTGAGTTCGGCATTACGCGATAAGTAATGGCGCACTTTTTCTAATAGGTTGGCATCTTCAGCAATACGCTCCATGACGATAGCGCGAGCACCATCAAGTGCTGCTTTGGTGTCTTTGATGCCATTATCATCTTTAATGTATTTGGCCGCTTCAGACTCAGGTTCTGTTTGAGGATTTGACCATAAGGTATCCGCAAGTGGCTCTAGCCCTGCTTCAATCGCGATTTGCCCTTTAGTACGACGTTTTTGTTTGTACGGCAGGTAGAGATCTTCCAAACGGGTTTTACTTTCTGCTTGATTTAGCTCATTTTCTAGTTCAGGAGTCAGCTTTCCTTGTTCACGAATCGATTTTAATATCGTTTCACGTCTATCACCTAGCTCTCTCAAATATGAAAGGCGACTGTCTAAATTACGTAGCTGAGTATCATCAAGCCCACCTGTGACTTCTTTTCGGTAACGAGCAATAAAGGGTACGGTATTACCATCATCAATTAGGGTGACAGCGGCAGTAACTTGCTCTGGGCGAACATTCAGTTCACGGGCAATAGCATTGCAGATAGCTTGGCTCATCTGAGAATTCTCTTTTGTTCTAATATTGACTAATGTACATGTATTGAAACGACACGTGGACATTAGCACCTTTGATTTATCTTAATATTGGGGTAACCAGTGGATTTTCCAATATTTTTGCAAGTCAGCTGTCAAATTTCCAAGTCGATCAGAGATTTTTGGTCGATTTTGGTTAAAGTTATGTAAAAAAATAAAGTAACTCGAACTTATCCGCTTTCCAGAGCTCAAATTTCTCAAGGAAGAGAAGTAACGACTTTTCTCTCAGAATTACGGAATCAATAATGAAAAAAATGTCTTTAGTAATTGCGATGCTTAGTACGACTCTTTTTTCTGGTGCTTCTTTGGCATTGGACTCTAAATACACCACGCAACACCCCATTTATCAGCTTGATAAAAAGGTCGTACTTGGGCGTGTTGAAAGTGTCTACCTTGATACCGTGGATGATATTTCAGGTATCCCTTTTGCGGGGAAAATTGACACCGGTGCAGATACCACGTCAATGCATGCTGAAGATATTCATATCACCAGTGGAAACCCTAAGTATAAAGGCTTAAAAGATAAAGAATTAATGAAGACCATTGTCGATGAGTACGGTGGTCCAAAAAGTAACTGGTGGCTAGAGAGCTTTGATACGCCTGAACGTAATATTCAAGGTGTGGTGAGCTTTACTATTCGTCATCCTTATACCGGTGAAAAAATTGCTATAGAACGTCCACTTGCGCGCACCAGTGTGATTAAAAGTCGCACCAGTGAAGAGCCGCTGTATCGCCCTGTGATTGATATTCCGTTGACCATTGCGGGCACCACTGTGATGACAGATGTGAACTTAACGGATCGCAGCCAGTTCTCTGCACCTATTTTGATTGGCAAAACTTTTTTGACGGATAACGCTTGGGTTTTTGCTGGCTATGATTACCTTCAAGAGCAAGAGAGTGCTCAAGTTGTGGGTAAAAAAGAGCAGGTTAATGTAGATGGTATTGAGTTAAACGTGAGTTTCTCTCTGAGAAATGATTACAGTATGCTGCATGCACTTAATATTGATGTGGATAAGAAAGCGAACTTAGTCAGCTTTGACATGGTTGGCAAAGATGGTAAGAAGAAAGCGATGTCATTGCCAATGGTTCGCATGCTCAAAGTCGGTGGTGATAAACGCCCATTGGTTTATATTCCTGTTGAAGTGAGCAAAGGCAATATTCAGCACTGGATGGTCTATTTACGCGATCGTTCAGGCAGCAAGTCTCAGTTGCGAGTGGGCACTAGTACTATTAATCAAAACTTCATGATAGATAGCAGCGCGTCTAATGTGCTTGATAAAGCGCCTATTGCGTTTAGCCACATCGTTAAGAATAAAAAACCACTGATTATCTCCCCACTTGAACAGATAGAGCTTGATGGCTTGAGCTTAAAAGCAAAACCTTCTTTGTCGGTCAAAACACCGTTATTGAAAGTAACCAGTTTCGAAGTGTTTGAAAAAGAGGGTAAAGACCAAGTTGAGTTTTATGTAGAAGATCGACAAGGCAATGAGAAAAAACTCAATAAAGAGGTAGTCAAAAACATTCGAGTTGGCGATACCGTTCGCCCTGTTGTTGAAGGCAGCTATACGCGAAATGGTCAAGCGACCGAGCTTCAATACGCACTAGAAGTGTTGGATGAAGATGAGAAAACACCGTATTTCATTCTTGGGCAGAAAATGAGTAAAGATGGGGTGTACATAAACCCTCGCTCTGAATACTTACTGCAATCCTACCCATTATTTAAAGCGGGCCATATAGAAATGGCAAAAGTGGAAGGTTTAGAGTTCCCTGTAAAACTGGATACAGGGGCCGATGTGAGTTCAATAAACGCGCATGATATTAAGCTGTTCAAGAAAGATGGCCAAGATATGGTGAGCTTTATATATGAAAACCGTCAAGGGGATAAACACGCATTCACCAAGCCAGTTGTGGACATAATGCGTATTCGCGCTAAGAAAGGGGAAGAGGCCAATGTACGACCTGTGGTTGAGATGATGGTGAAGCTGGGCGATCTGGAGAAGATTGTGCATGTGAACCTGCAAGACCGTGAGCGCTTCCGCTACAGCATGATCTTGGGTAAGAACTTTTTAAAATACGGTGCAGTGGTCAGTAGCGATGAGAACTTCATCTTAGGCGGCGATCCGGCTGATAAAAAATAACGCTCGATAGATTGACCTGATCCCTGATTTGCAGCCCAAATCAGGGATTTTATTTTTGTAGGTCGCAAATCGATAGAGATGTTGTACATTAGCCACAGTTGATTAGTGTTAAGTCAGTAACCCTAAAAGAGGTATCAAAAAGTGAAAACCAAGCTCATTACCCGAGAAGGTTACAATAAGCTCAAACAAGAACATGATCATTTGTGGCATGAAAAGAGACCCGAAATCACTAAGATAGTTACCTGGGCGGCAGGCCTTGGCGATCGCTCTGAAAATGCAGATTACACCTTCAACAAGCGATTACTTCGTCAAATAGACCGCCGTGTTCGATTTCTTAGAAAATTCTTACCGGATGTCACGATCGTCGATTATTCACCACAGCAAGAAGGCAAAGTCTTCTTCGGTGCGTGGGTTGAGATTGAAAATGAAGAGGGCGAAGTGAAGAGATTTCGTATTGTTGGCCCTGAAGAGATATATGGCGATGCGAAAGGCTATATCTCGATTGACTCCCCTATGGCGAGAGCACTACTTAAAAAAGAAGTAGACGATGAGTTTGTGGTTAAAACACCAGAAGGTGAAAAAGAGTGGTTCATTAATTCGATTGAATACGATAAGCGTTGAGTCACGAGTATAAAATCATCCAGAGCAAGGTAATATCATTCAAAAAGTTTGTGACCGGAATAATGAAACCAGTTCATAGTCTGTGCGAGTAATTAGGTTTGTTTTCATATATTTGACGTATGATTATTGAAAGTGCTTAATACAGTAAGTAGAAAAGTAATAAACGTTAACAATTCTTTGCGCCACATTGTGCTTAACAATGTTACATTTCCAACTGCGACTCTGTTTTGAGTGCAAGCTTATTAATAGGTGGAATCATTACATGCAAGAAAACTTTAAAATTTTAGTGGTAGATGACGATGCACGATTACGCGCATTGCTAGAGCGATACTTATCAGAGCAGGGATTCCAAGTACGCAGTGTTGCCAATAGTGAGCAGATGGACCGCCTATTAACACGCGAAAACTTTCACCTTATGGTGTTAGATTTAATGCTTCCAGGAGAAGATGGCCTGTCGATTTGTCGTCGCCTGAGAAACTCAAATAACCTGCTGCCGATTTTGATGCTGACAGCAAAAGGCGATGAGATTGATCGTATTGTTGGCCTTGAAGTGGGTGCAGATGACTATTTACCAAAACCATTTAATCCGCGTGAGTTGCTCGCTCGTATTAAAGCGGTACTTCGTCGTCAAACGATTGAAGCACCAGGTGCGCCAAGCTCAGAAGAAGCTCAGGTTGAATTTGGTGAGTTCCGACTCAATCTAGGTACACGTGAAATGTTCCGTGGTGAAGAGCCAATGCCTCTTACCTCAGGTGAATTTGCAGTACTGAAAGCGCTAGTGACTAACGCTCGTGAGCCTATGTCTCGTGACAAACTGATGAACATGGCACGTGGTCGTGAGTATTCAGCAATGGAGCGCTCGATTGACGTACAAATTTCTCGCTTGCGCCGCATGCTAGAAGTTGACCCAAGTAAGCCTCGCTATATTCAAACAGTATGGGGTCTGGGCTACGTATTCGTACCAGACGGTAAAGAAGTTTAATCTCTCTTCACACCTTATTTGTATGCCCAAACGGTTAGTTTTCTACTGGCCATTTGGGCAAATTGCTAAGGATTAGCAAAGGTTTCCTGTTATGCGCATTCGCAGCTCGTTCACTCAAACCATCCTCCTTTTTCTTACCCTGCTTATCGCAAGCCAAGTCTATTCGTATTATGCGGTGTTTAATTACGCCTTAATGCCGAGTTTGCAGCAGTTCAATAAGATCATTGGTCATGAAATTCGTTTGATGTTGGATGAGTCCAATGGTGGTCTTGAAGATCTTGAGATGGATGCGCCACTGCGCAGGCGAGTCTTAGAGCAGCTTGGGGTGACCATTCATGCCAAAGATAGCCCAATTGCGAGCAAGTTTGACAAAGCGATGAGTATTGATTTGATGAGTGAAGATATGACTCACGAATTAAATATCAATACAGAAGTAAGAATGATCCTTGGTAGTGATAGCTATATTTTATGGTTAAGAATTGATTCACTACCGAACTCTCTCATTCGTATTCCACTTTCCGAACTGCAAGAGAATGACTTTAAGCCGCTGTTTTATAATAGTCTAATCGTTGCGCTACTGGTTATAGCGGGTGGCTGGCTGTTTATTCGTTTGCAAAATCGTCCCTTAATTGCGCTTGAGAAAGCGGCGAAGGGTGTCGGACGTGGGGAAATACCACCTCCGTTGCCAGAAAAAGGACCATCGGAGATTCGCTCAGTAACCAGTGCCTTTAACCAGATGTCGAAAGGTATCCAAGCGTTAGAGGAAGACCGAGCACTACTTATGGCGGGTATCAGTCATGATCTGCGGACGCCTTTGACTCGTATTCGTCTAGCCACTGAGATGATGTCTGCAGAAGACAGTTACCTTGCGGAAGGTATTATCAGTGATACGGAAGAGTGTAATGAGATCATCAGTCAGTTTATGGATTACCTTAAGCCGGTAAATCGAGAGACCTTTACGCCAGTCTATCTGAATGATATTTCCAATGAGATTGTTTTGGCTGAAATGAATGCTGATGTTGAAATTGAAACCGTCTTTGAGCAAAACGAAAAGCCAGCGATTGGTAATTCAATTGCGATTAAACGGGCGATCACCAACTTAGTAGTAAACGCGGTGCGCTACGGTAACGGTTGGATACGAATTAGCACTGGAGTGACCGCTGACAAAAAGCTAGTGTGGGTCTGCATTGAGGATAATGGTGTCGGCATTGCTCCTGATCAGGTTAGTAAGCTATTTGAACCCTTTACTCGTGGAGATACCGCGAGAGGTAGTGAGGGCACGGGACTTGGCTTGGCAATTGTAAAACGTATTGTTAGCCAGCATCGTGGAACGGTTGTGGTCAATAATCGAAGCAGTGGTGGATTAAAAGCACAGCTGAGTTTCCCTACTAAATAGCTAATTTAGATCGTAGAGATTTGCCTCAAAAAGAATGACGTAGAGTAAATGAGGCTGGTGTAGTGCCAGCCTTGTTTTTTCTGCTAATTTATTTCAGACCTACTCATTTATTTCAGACAGTATCTCTATGCTTTCGCGTAGAAGTCCCTCTCTCCAAGCCAGCGTTCGATGATGGCAGCCGCATTGACAGGGTATTGGTCGTGAACATGACGCGCCATGCGTTGAATGTCTGGGATCAGGTGCTGATCTCGAACTAAATCTGCTATTTTAAAGTCAGCCAAGCCAGTCTGCTTAGTCCCTAGCAATTCACCGGGGCCACGGATCTCTAAATCGCGCTGAGCAATCACAAATCCATCGTTACTTTCACGCAGAACCCCTAAACGCTTTTGTGCGGTTTTCGACAGCGGTGCGTGGTAAAGCAATACACAATGGCTAGCCACTTTACCTCGGCCAACACGACCTCGAAGCTGATGAAGCTGAGCAAGCCCAAGCCTTTCAGGGTTTTCAATGATCATTAAGCTGGCATTAGGTACATCCACGCCCACTTCAATGACGGTCGTCGCCACTAATAGGTGCAGTTTGTTCTCTTTAAATTCTTGCATCACAGCTTGTTTCTCTGCCGCTTTCATTCGACCGTGAACCAAACCAATTTTCACATCGGGTAGCCTTCGTTGCAGCTCTTCGGCGGTATCTGCCGCAGCTTGTGCTTCAAGGACTTCCGATTCATCAATTAAGGTACACACCCAATACGCTTGCTTACCTTCATTCAGGCAAGCATTTCTCACACGCTCAACAATGTCATCTCGTTTGGTATCAGGAATCGCCACAGTTTGAATCGGCGTTCTTCCCGGTGGTAGCTCATCGATAATGGAGGTTTCTAAATCTGCATAGGCCGTCATCGCCAGAGTTCGCGGAATAGGTGTCGCTGTCATTACCAGTTGATGTGGGTAATAGCCTTGTTTGGCCCCTTTTTCTCTAAGTTCTAATCGCTGATGGACACCAAAACGGTGTTGTTCATCAATAATCACTAGCGTGAGATTATGAAACTCAACATGCTGCTGAAACAGTGCGTGCGTTCCAACCACCATTTGCGCTTCACCTGAGGCGATACGCGCTAATTCTGTTTGTTTCGCTTTCCCTGTCAACTTTCCTGCCAGCCACCCGACTTGAATTCCCATCTTTTCAAACCAATTTGCAAAGTTAATCGCGTGCTGTTCTGCCAATAGTTCGGTGGGCGCCATGAGTGCGACTTGATGGCCGTGTTCAATAGCTCTAGCGGCTGCAAGTGCGGCGACCAAGGTTTTACCTGAGCCCACATCACCTTGAACTAGACGCATCATTGGATGAGGAAGTGTCAGATCGTGTTCAATCTCGCTGACGACTCTTGCCTGTGCGTTAGTGGGTGTAAATGGAAGCTGATCGAGAAGCTGTTTTTTTAGGTTAGTAACAGTAGGTAGTGGAATCGCGTTATCTTGTTGCCCTTTACTGCGAACCGCGAGCATCGATAGATTCTGAGCTAGTAACTCTTCAATAATTAAACGAAGTTGAGCCGGGTGCTTACCTTCATCGAACAGCTCTAAATTGATGTTCGGAGGTGGGCGATGGATGGTATGCAATGCTTGGCCTAATGTTTGTTGGTGGTCGTAAAGTCCACTAGGCAGAAGCTCTTGTACTGCGGCTTTATCCAGTAAAGCTAGGGCTTGGTCTGTAATGTTTCTCAGTGTTAGTTGCCTTAACCCATCGGTCGTTGGATAAACGGGGGTTAAAGTTTGCTCCATGTCTGGTGCTTGATCGGGTGATGAAAAATTGTAATCAGGGTGAATGATCTCAAGTCCCATCCCCCCACGTTTAATCTCACCATAAGCATGGACCCACTTTCCTTCTGCAAAGTTATTCTTGATACCTGCAGTGAAATTGAAAAAACGTAGCGTAATTGTGCCATTCCCATCGCTAATTTTAACCGCTAGCATTTTGCGTTTACCAAACAGGGTATCAACGCTCATCACCTTGCCTTGTACTGCGGCCCAAAGCCCTGCATGAAGTTTAGCAATAGGGTAAACGCGGGTACGATCTTCATAGCGGTAAGGCAGATGAAACAGTAAATCTTGAACGGAGTGCAGACCAACTTTTGCGAGTTTTTCTGCAACTTTTGCGCCTACGCCTGAGAGCGAAGTGAGAGAGATAGCAGAAAGAAGTTGGGACATAAATAGGCTCACATGTCAGCAGCAGATAGATGAGGGTAGTTAACCATTGGGCTGTGTTTTTGTACAGGAAAAATTAGCGATACAGAAGCTAGCCAGAATAAGCGTCACTTAATCTGGCGAGTGCTGTGATAGATTGGGTATCAATAAAGACTACGTTTAACAAGAGTTGTAGCTATTTGCTTTGCATCTCTTTCCACCACGATTCGTCAGCAACGATTTGGCCTTCGTCATCAAGTGGCGGGTAAGGCAGTTTTTTCCGTTTCGCGACTTTGGCTAGAACCGGATGACCACGTTCAAACAGAGTTCGATGAATAGACTCTTTAGGAATAGAGCTCTCTTCACGGTCATACATCCCCGCTTGTTGGCGTTGACGTTGGGCTTCATACATCACAATTGCACTTGCCACTGAGACATTAAGTGATTGAACCATGCCCATCATTGGAATGATGATGTCTTGATCGGCAAGCTCTAGCGCTTTTTTTGAAGCACCGACTTTTTCATTGCCGAGAATAATGGCAGTTGGTTTGGTGTAATCAACGTCACGAAAGTCTACCGCGGTATCAGAAAGGTTAGTGACCAATACCTGCATGCCTTGGGCTTTAAATTCGGCAACTGCATCAACAATGTCATTATGCGTGTCCACTTCCACCCAGTTTCTTGCACCTGCTGAGGTGTGACTAAGGGTTTTCATTTGGGCACTCGGCCAAATTGCATGGATTTTATGAATGCCTGTGGCATCAGCGGTGCGGATAATCGCTGATACGTTGTTAGGTTTGTGGACCTCTTCTAAACAGAGAGTCAGGTCTGTTTGGCGCGCTGTCAGCACCTCTTGAATACGCTGGTATCTTTCTAAATTCATGATGTGTTCGTTTATTTAAGATAAATATTGTTAAAGCCATAATAAAAATGCGCTCAATCTGAGCGCATTCAATAGAGAAGCTAGTTTCGTTTACGTCTAACTCTGAGAGCGTGAGGCATGACACGAATCTTCTTCATGATTCCAGCTAGATGCACGCGGTCTTTCGTCGTCAGTAGCATCGTGATGGTATACAAACGGCCATCACGTTCTTCTGTAGAAATGCCGTGAATATTAGAGCCTGTCTTAGAGATAACATTGGTTAATTCTGCTAAAGCACCTTGGCTATTTTGCATATCAACGGTTAACTCGGTGATGAACTCTTGGTCGTAATCTTCAGACCATTCAACACCCATGTACTTGTCGGGCTCTTTTTGGTAGCCACGAACATTAGGACAGGTTTCACGGTGAACCACTAACCCACGACCCGGAGAGACGTGCGCAATGATGTGATCATCTGGAATTGGATGACAACAGTTAGCAAAGGTCAGTAAGATCCCTTCAGCGCCACGAATAGGCAGTTTCTTCTTCGGTTTGCCATCTTTGCTGACGACTTCGCTGAGTTCATCGCTGTCACCAAGTAGACGACGTGCAATGACGATACTCATTAGCTCACCCAAACCAATCGCTGCGAGTAAGTCTTCGATATCGTTGATTTTAAGATCGCTTAATACCTGCTCAATATTACTTTCAGACAGATCAGAAATCGATTGGTCACCCAATGCATGATTCAGTAACCTGCGACCAAGAGTCACGGATTCTTCACGACGCATGGTTTTAAGAACCTGACGAATCTTAGTTCGAGCACGAGAGGTCACAACATAGTTGAGCCATGCGGCGTTTGGACGCGCGCCCGGCGCACTGATGATCTCAATGGTTTGGCCATTCTTAAGTGACTTGCTCAGTGGGTATGGATTGCGGTCAACCCGCGCACCGACACACATATTGCCGACATCAGTATGCACTTCATAAGCGAAATCAACGGCTGTTGCACCAACAGGTAACTCAACAATGCGGCCTTTTGGCGTGAAGACATAAATCTCATCTGGGAACAGATCCGATTTTACGTTTTCGATGAACTCAAAAGAGTTACCAGCGCTTTGTTGTAGTTCAAGTAAGCTTTGCATCCAACGTTGAGCTTTCACCTGCGCGGTGGTACCTGTACGATCGCCATCGCCTTTATAAGACCAGTGCGCTGCGACACCTTTGTCAGCCATTTGGTCCATATCGTCAGTACGAATTTGTACTTCGACAGGGACACCGTGAGGGCCGATCATGGAGGTGTGCAAAGATTGGTAGCCATTCGCTTTTGGTACCGCAATATAATCTTTCATGCGACCAGGGCGTGGCTTATACAGGCTATGAACTTGGCCGAGAACGCGATAACAGGTGTCTACATCTTCAATGACAACTCGGAAGGCGTAGATATCCATAATGGTATGGAATTTCTGTTCCTTGGTTTTCATTTTGTTGTAGATAGAGAAAAGGTTTTTTTCACGACCGAAAACACGAGCCTTAAGCCCAACATCTTCTAGGCGACCTTCAATCTCACTGTGAATGCGTTGAATCATCTCTTTTCGGTTGCCACGCGCTGCTCGAACCACCTCTTTAAGGACGCGGTAGCGATTAGGGTAAAGCGCTTCAAAACCGAGCTCTTCAAGCTCTGTCTTAATATTATGGATACCGAGGCGATGCGCCAAAGGAGAGTATATTTCGAGGGTTTCACGAGCAATACGACGCTTTTTATCAGGGCGAAGTGCCCCAAGGGTACGCATGTTGTGAGTACGGTCAGCAAGCTTGATCAAAATAACGCGAATGTCTTGCACCATGGCAAGGACCATCTTACGGAAGTTTTCGGCTTGGGCTTCTTTGCGATCTCGAAATTTAAGCTTATCCAGCTTAGACACACCATCGACGAGTTCTGCAACTGTATTGCCAAACTGCTCTTCTAAGTCTTCTTTAGTGACATCACAGTCTTCAATGACATCGTGAAGGAGAGCGGCTTGTAGTGTTTCAATATCAAGGCGCATTTCAGCCAAGATACGAGACACAGCGACAGGGTGGATGATGTATGGTTCACCGCTTGAGCGGGTTTGCCCTTCATGGGCGTCTCTTGCTACCACATAAGATTGACGCAGAGCCTCAATTTGAGGCTCTGTTAGGTATTCTTGGGCAACGTCTTTGAGGCTATCAAATAGATACAAATTATAGGCCCGGCAGGTTGTTTAATTGTATAAGCAACTTACTTTGCAAAGAGATTCCTTGCGAACTAATCCCTTAAAAAGAACTGGTTAGCGAGTGTGAGCGATGCTACTTACTGCTGCTAGTTCTGCTGCTTCTTGCTCTTGCTGTTCTTGGCGCTCACGTGCGTCTAGAACATCTTTAGTAATAAGGCCTTCTTCGATTTCGCGTAGAGCGATAACCGTTGGCTTATCATTCTCTTCTGGCACTAGTGAATCTTTACCACCAGTCTGCATTTGACGAGCGCGGCGTGCCGAAATCAGAACTAGGTCGAAACGATTGCCTACTTTTTCAACAGCATCTTGAACAGTTACGCGTGCCATGAGGACTCCAATTAGTTAACTTAAATTTTTAATGACGAGAAAGTATACAAGTTTAATGTGACACTTTCTAGCGATTAAATAGATTTGATCCTAAAGGATCTTGGGGTGTTATGACGCTATGCATGATCATTTCATTGCTAGGGTCATGACGTTAATTGAACGGTTTCAGTCAGTTTGTCTGACTTATTCCGCCAAAAGCGCGTTAAGCATGCCTTTATATTTAGCAGCTTGCTTATCTTGCTTCAATCTTTCTGCACGAATAATGGCTTTAAAGTCCATTAATGCTGCATCAAAATCATCGTTGATAATGACGTAGTCGTATTCGCTGTAGTGAGAAATTTCTGCTTTTGCTTCTGCCATACGCTTTGCAATCACTGTATCGCTATCTTGGCCGCGAGCATTTAAACGACGCTCAAGCTCACCGTTCGATGGCGGTAAAATGAAAACACTGCGTGCTAGTGGCATTTGCTGGCGAATTTGACGAGCACCTTGCCAGTCAATATCAAGGAAGACATCAATGCCTTTCTCTAGATTCTGTTCAATCCAAACCTGAGACGTACCGTAGTAGTTACCAAACACTTCAGCGTATTCGAGGAACTCATTTTTACTGATCAGTTCTTCAAAGTGCTCTTTTTGTACGAAGTGGTAGTGTACGCCATCTTGCTCGCCCGGACGCATACCACGAGTGGTATGAGAAACCGATACTTTCATCGCGTATGTTGGATTGGTTTCTAGCATCGCTGAGATCAAGCTAGATTTTCCTGCGCCGCTAGGTGCAGATACGATATATAGAGTACCTTTGCCCATCTGTACTGTTCCACGTTTGGTTGGATGGAAGCCGAAAGTGATTCGTCTTCAATTAAAGATAGCACTGACCGAAATAATCGTCATCGAGAGGTAAATCATTCATTGATTTATCTGTTTAAGTCGATGGATTTTTGGTCAGAAAAATGGAGGCGAAGAATAGCATGATTTGCCATATTTCGACAAGCGGATGAGTGCATGAGAGAAATCCGCAATTGTTGAGGGCAAGAGAGCATTAATTTTTCAAATAAAACGGGCCAAAATTAAAGTGTATGTTTTTCAATTGTTGGCAAACGTTTGCTTGTTTATCAACAAGTTGATTTTATGGCGTAATTTTTGTGCAAAATAATGTCGAAAATCATTGAATTATTCATGAGAGCAATTAGAATTCGCGCCAAAGTTTTATCGCACTGTATATGTTTAGTGATTTGGTCTAAACGTTTCTACTACTGAGCCTAACTCGGTTGCTACAGTCCTATGTTGGTTGCTTGTATTGAGCGTTTAACCATATTCAGCGTGATAATCCCACCGATTTATAAATTAACTGAATAAGGTCTCACCGTGAGCGTCGATACTGCAATCAAGAAGAGAGCGTCTGATTCTATTCTTGAATCTACCTTCAAAATTACCGAAAGAAAATCCACTATTGGCACTGAGCTGTACGCCGGTTTCATTACTTTTTTAGCAATGAGCTACATATTGGCAGTGAACCCAGCCATTCTTGGCGATATTCCAGGTATGGATCGCGGTGCGATTTTTACAGCAACGGCATTAGCAGCGGCACTTGCTACGCTAATCATGGGAATATTTGGTAATTACCCAGTGATGCTTGCTCCGGGCATGAGCATGAACGGCTTCTTCAAGGGATTGTTATTTAGTGGTTCTGTTGCCTTAGTATGGCATGAAGCACTGTTTGGTATTTTCCTATCAGGTGTGCTTTATCTGATTCTGTCGATGACCAACATGCGTAAAGCGATGATTGAGTCGATTCCTGAGGATTTGAAGCTAGCAATCACCGTTTCACTCGGTCTGTTCATTGCTTTCTTGGGCCTAAAAAACGCTGGCATCATTGTTTCAAACCCATTTGTATTAGTGGGAATGGGCGATATTACTGACCCGCAAGTATTGATTGCTTTCGTGAGTATTTTTATCGCTTTGGGTTGTATGGTTCGTGATATCAAGCTGGCAACGTTCATCTCGTTTATCTCCGCGATTGTATTAACGATTCTGGCGGATATCTTTCTTGGTACTAACCATGCGCCGATTCCAGAGCAATTTGTCACTATGCCACCAAGCATGGAAGGCAGCTTTGGTGCGATCTTTAACTTCTCAGGCTTCACGGCAGAGAAGATGTTCGACCTACTGTTTATCGTTATCATCTTCTTGATTGTCGATTTCTTTGATGGTTTAAGCACCATTGTTGGTGTTGGCCGTGATGCAGGTATTATTGATAAAGACGGTAAGGTGCCAAATGCGCGCTCTGCACTGGTTGCTGACGCTGGCGGCACGGTGATTGGTTCTGTATTAGGTACGACATCTATTACGGCCTTCTCTGAGTCTGGCATTGCTTCTTCTCAAGGTGCGAAGACGGGTTTGGCGGCTGTAATGGTGGCTGGGTTATTCCTAATCTCGCTATTCCTATACCCACTGTTCTCAATTTTCTCGGCAGCGATGGTTGCACCTGCGATGGTTGTTGTTGGTATCTACATGATTGGTCGTCTTGGACAAATAAACTGGGAAAAGAAAGAGTCACGTATTGCCGCTTTCTTCACCATCATGTTTACAGTACTGAGCTTCTCTCCAGCTAACGGTATGGCGATGGGCTTCATTAGCTATGCATTTACTATGGTTGTTGCAGGTAAAGGCAAACAAGTACACCCAGTGATTTATGCGCTGTGTGTGCTGTTTATGACTTACTTGGTCCTGCTTTAATCTTGAAACATTGATTGATATTGGGAAGCCAGAGCAAGATGCTCTGGCTTTTTGGTTTCTGGAGGGGGAGCATTTTAGTTATCTGTTGATTCAATCAATGCATCGTACATAGCGCGCCTTTTGCTTTCGATTTCAAATTCAATCGAGTCGAGGTAGGCCATCAATAGGTGGCGGTAAGCTAAGGTTTGGTTGTCATTAGTGAGATCCATACTATTAATGGCAATGACTAAGTCAGCATGTTGAGTAATGGCTGACATCGCCGCACAGACGCTCACCGTCCTCGCTTGCGCTTTTTTTCCAGCCATAATGACGTTCAGCAGATCCTCATCTTGCCCGTCTATATCTATACAAATGACGACATCGGATGAACGTATAGAGTGGCTGTGTACCCTGATGAGATCAGAATGACTTGCGGTTGTGATATTTTTATTGAGCTTGGCAAAGCGATACTCAGCATCAACTAACACGCCAGAAAACGCGAGATCTTTGCTAAATATGAACAGACGTTCTGACTGCTCGATAAAGTTAGCCAGAATTGAAATATAGCTCCCTGATAGAGTGACCACATTATTTAGTAAAACCGTACTAATGGATTCGTATAGGACGTTAAACCCATCAGTTACGAGTCTTTCATCAATACTGGCTACTTCTCCGTTTCCTGATTGTTGTGCCAGATAGAACTTAAGTTCTTTGGTACTTTCAAAGCCTATTTTACGAGCAAATCGACTAATAGATGCGGCGCTGACGCCAATCGCTTCTGAAAGTTGTGAAATACCCGTGATAGAAAAGTACGTTGCATCCCTTGTGATTGCGGAGGCTATTTTTTTTTCTGTATCGCTAAATTCATTCTGACGCTCAAAAATGAGAGACAGCGCATCTTTTCGTTCCATGTTTAATACCGATTTATATGAGGCACATCCATTTTCATATTTTCACTGCTATGAAAATTATTTTCAACGTTGTTTTTAATTCACTTAGTAAATTAAATTGCCAGCAAAGAATCTGCAAGTCTCAATGTATTAGCTGGTTAGAGTGTCACTTGGTTAGCCTGTAACCTCGAAAATGTAACAAGATAATTCATTGTGACCCCTGCAATAGTTTCATATTTATCTGCTGTGAAAATTATTTTCTCTATTTGAAACTGTATCTAACGAAAGCAGTAATGGCTGGCTAAGTTAGTTAGCAACTCTACGAATAATAATGAAAATTAAGGTGTGATTATGAAAAAAATTCTACTGATGTGTACCGCTGGTATGTCGACAAGCATGATGGTGCAAAAAATGCAAAAAAGCGCTGAGCAACGCAACATTGAAGTTGAAGTCGAAGCATATGGTTCTGAGTATTTCAACGAGATGATTCAGCAATATGACGTGGTGCTTCTAGGGCCTCAATTGAAGTACATGCACGCTGAGTTTAAAAATCGTGCTGCCGATTACAACAAGCAAGTTGAAGTGATTAACCCTATGGATTACGCCGTGATGAATGGCGAGAAAGTTCTTGATTACGCACTAGAGCTGATTGCCTAACTTCTCAATCAATTAGAACAATTCCAAGGAGCAGTATTATGGAAAAAGTAATGTCGATGATTGAGAATCACGCCATGCCAGTGGCAGCAAAAGTGAGTCAATCTCGTTATCTCAATGCAATGAAGGATGGCTTTGCCTATGCAATTCCATTCTTACTGACTGGTTCGTTTGTACTACTTTTATTGAATTTACCGCTAACCGATCCAAGTAACTTCTTATATTCGGCTTGGTATACAGGGTGGGTTGAAGAAGCACGTGGTCTGTATATGCAGCCGTTCTATGTGAGTATGGGGGTGATGGCGCTCTTTATCTCATTTGGTATAGGAAGCAGTTTGGCGGCCAGCTATAAATTGCACTCAGTGACTGGTGGGCTGTTGTCCATGTTCTCGCTGATGCTCGTGGCAGCTCCTGTTGAAGGTGGAATGATGTCGGTTCAGTACCTTGATGCAAAAGGTATATTCACGGCTATCTTTACTTCAATTATTGCTATTCAGGTGATGCGTCTTTCGATTGAGAAAGGCTTTACTATTAAGCTTCCAGAGGCAGTTCCTCCTGCAATTGCTAAATCGTTTGAGTTGATTGTGCCTGTAGCACTTATTATGGTGTTGCTGCACCCTATTAATCTAACCATAGACTTTGTAACTGACGGCGCCGTGACACTACTTCCACAGCTCGTTATTACTGTCCTTCAACCATTGGTTATGGTGTCTGACTCACTTCCTGCACTATTGATGGCGGTGTTCTTTGTGCAACTACTTTGGGTGGCAGGCATTAACGGTGGCACAATTGTATTGAGTGTATTGACGCCATTCCTGTTTGCCAACCTACAAATCAACCAAGACGCGATTGTTGCCGGAGAAGAGGCATCACGAGTATTCGTAGCAGGTTTCTGGGATTACTTCATCTTTATTGGTGGTGCGGGCTGTACGCTTTCACTGACTATTGTTATGGCATTCTGGGCTCGTACACAGCATCTTCGTAAGATTGGTCGCCTCAGTATTGTTCCAGGCATTTTCAACATCAATGAGCCACTTATCTTTGGTACGCCACTGGTGATGAACCCTGTGCTGTTCCTACCATTCATTGTGATTCCAATGATTAACGCAACTATTGCTTGGGTAGCAACTAAGATGGGCCTGATTGATACCGTTGTGACACTGCTTCCTTGGACAACACCTGCTCCACTCGGCGCTTTCTTAGCAACAAACTTAGGTGTTAGTGCTTTCATTTTGAGCATTGTATTGATGATTACCTCAGCGATTATGTACCTACCATTTGTACGTATGTATGAAAAGACGCTCCCAGAAGATTACTAAGCCGAAGACAAAATAGGTTATTGACATGAAAACAAAACGTATCGGAATTTCGGTTTACCCAGAACACAGCAGTGTTGAAGAGATTAAAGATTACATCGATCTAGCGGCTAGCTATGGTTATAACCGACTATTTACTTGCTTATTGTGCGCCGACGGTGATGCACAAGAGGTACTAGAAAAGTTTAAAGCCGTCGTTATGCACGCTAAGAAACACAACATGATGATTCTCGCTGATGTTGCTCCAAAAGTGTTTACTAGCTTGAATCTACGCCATGATGATTTGGCTTTTTTCAAAGAGATGGGGTTAACGGGTATTCGCTTAGATGAAGGTTTCACCGGCTTTGAAGAAGCGATGATGACCTTTAACAAAGATAATCTACTGATTGAAATCAATATTAGCCCAGAGCAAGAGTACTTGGAGAATATTTTAAGTTACCAACCTAACAGAGATAAGCTGATTGGTTGCCATAACTTCTATCCAAAGAAATATTCAGGACTGGGTTGGAACTACTTCATTGAGCGCTCTCATCGCTTCCAAAAAGAAGGATTACGTGTAGCGGCTTTTGTTAACGCACCTAGTGCAACGCTTGGTCCCTGGCCGGTTTCAGAAGGACTTTGCACAGTAGAAGATCATCGTGAGTTGTCAATTTCAACTCAAGCGAAAGAGTTATTTCATTCCGGCGTGGTAGATGATGTCTTAATTGCTAATGCCTTTGCTTCTGAGCAAGAGCTTGCTGAACTTGCAGCGGTGAATAATCAGTTGGTCGAGTTAGACGTTGAGTTGGACGACAAAGCGGTGAAATTAGAAAAGCAGGTTTTGTTTGACCAAATCCATTGGGTTCGTGGCGATATTAACCCATATACGATTCGCTCTACGCACACTCGTGACATCTATAGAGGCGAAAGAATCGTTCCAAACTTGACCAAAGCGGAAATTAAGCGTGGAGATGTGATTGTCGAAAATAACGATTACACCAAATACGCCGGTGAAATGCATATTGCCCTGCAAGACTATACCAATACGGGCTGTTCAAACGTGGTTGGTCGAATTAGCGAAGAGAACTTACGCTTTTTAGAGCAGCTGAAGCCGTGGCAGAAATTTAATTTGATAGAGAAGGTGAGCTAATGACGATGACAACGGAAGAATACGAAATGATTGTCATGGAGTTAATCACCAATGCCGGTCAAGCGAAGAGTGAATACATGCAAGCCATTCGCTTTGCAAAAATTGGTGACTTTGATAATGCTGCTCAAAGCTTGGATGAGGGGCGTAAGTTTTTAAACTTTGCTCATGAAGTGCAGACTAAACTGATTGGTTTGGACCAAGGTGAAGGTAAGGTGAAAGTGACTTTGGTGATGGTTCATGCACAAGATCACTTGATGAATGCGGTATTGATGAAAGAGCTAGCCAGTGAGTTTGTCGAAATCTATAAAAAATTACCAAGTGAGAAATAACGACCGCTGCACTAATCGGTTCTCTAAACGTCAGTTGGCTTAACTTTTGACAAGTAGTATTAACTAAAAAGCTAGAGCATGATGATGCTCTAGCTTTGTTGTTCTTGTGGAAAGCAGCTTTTAGGGTAAAGAAGTGTAAAACCTTCTCAACGGATATTGTTAATTACTGCTTGTCCCGCTATCTTCACACCCTACCTTTTTAGTGACGAGACCGTGTGATGATGAGTAAATACACATCCACAATTTATTTCCTGTTGACGGCATTAGTAGCTATTACGCTATTTAGTGGTGCAGTTCGTGCGGAAGTCTCTCCTAATTACTCAGCTACTCAAACTGTCATGTTGGATATTAGTAGCTTGGGTGGATGTAGTTTCAATGCGGATGTGAAAGATAAAGCTGAATCTGGGTGTTGTGAGCCAGGTGGTTCATGCTTTGAAAAACAGTGCTGTAACCATGTACAAACCTCGACTACAGCCCTAGTTGAAACCACAGTACGTTCTTATCACGCTTCTTCTCAATTCGCTCAGATATCGAGCATATCCATTAGTTACAATAGCACTAGCTTACATTCGCTCTACCGACCTCCCATCGCCTAACTCTTATTTCTCTGCGATTTATCGCACCACTACATTTGCACGAATTGATCGTGTGATTTTGATACCTGTGTAAATAACGACGTTTATTTGCACCATCCTGTGATGGGAATAAGAAAATGATATTTGAAATGAAAACCTCTACTGCGCAACGCTTGGCGCAATACGCTTACCTGCAATTTATTACTACCCCTAATAACACCCTAGTTTTCGGGGGTTATTATGAAGCATAAGCACTTAACCGCTCTATTATTTGTATCTGTATGCCTGATTTGGGGTACGACTTGGCTAGCGATGGAAATCGCGGTGGCAAGTATTCCACCTATCTTTGCTACAGGGCTGCGCTTTTTGATTGCATCGCCTTTATTGATATTACTGGCAAAAAAACTCAAGCAACCGCTGTTTTTTCCTAAAGGACAACGATACTGGATGCTAATGGTCGCGACTTTCTATTTCGCGATTCCATTTACCTTGATGATTTTTGGTGAGCAGTACATCTCTTCTGGTCTCGCTTCGATTATTTTCGCCAATATGCCGATAGCCGTAATGATTACCTCAAGTTTGTTCCTTGGCCTGAGGTTGAAAAAATTGCAAATTGCAGGGTTGTTGATCGCGGTGCTTAGTTTAGTTCTGATTCTAGCGACTGAAATGAACTTGGGAGGGGACGATTACCTACTAGGATTTCTTGCTCTTGGTGGTGCGGTTGCGATCCACGCTGTAATGTATGTATTTGTTGAGAAGTACTGTCGCGGTATTCCAGTGCTTACTTACAATGCAATTCCGAGCCTAGTGGCGTCGGTGGGGCTGTTTGCAACATCTTGGCTTATGGAGCAGCCAGATATAGCGTCTTTCTCTACTGACTCAATAACTGCAGTGATTTACTTAGGGGTATTTGCAAGTGTAGGGGGAATTGTTGCTTATTTTAAACTTGGGCAGGTATCGACGCCATTTACTGCATCGATTTGTTTTCTATTCTTTCCGTTGATAGCGCTGAGCTTGTCAACGTTGATTGCTGGAAACAGTATCTCAATGACGTCTTTACTCCTGATGCTTCCGCTTCTAGGGGGAATTCTGATTACCAAGGCAGAACCGTCATTTTGGCAAAAGTTTGTTTTTTCACGTAAGCCTAAAGCGCCAGTGGTTTGTGAACACTGTATGAAAGAGTTAAGGGTTTAGCTGAGTAAGCATCAATATAGAAATCTAAAAAAGCCCTGTAATACAGGGCTTTTTATTAACGATTAAAAGTGATGCTTACACTATTCAATATTTTGGATCTGCTCGCGCATTTGCTCAATGAGAACTTTCAGTTCAACGCCTGATGCAGTGATGTCTGTGCTGATAGATTTAGAAGCTAGCGTGTTTGATTCACGGTTAAACTCTTGCATCATGAAATCAAGTTTACGGCCACAAGCACCGCCTTTTTTCATTACTGCATTCGCTTCTTTTACGTGTGAATCAAGACGGTCTAGCTCTTCAGCCACATCTGATTTTTGAGCGAGTAGGATTAGCTCTTGCTCCACGCGTGAACCTTCCAGCTCGATGTTTGCTTCTTCAAACTTCTTCAGTAGACGTTCACGTTGCCACTCTAGAATTTCAGGCATGCGTGCACGAACTTTCACAACTTCTTCAGTAATCGCGACTAAACGCTGATCAATCAGCGCTTTCATGTTTGCACCTTCACTTGCACGTGCTTCGATGAACTCTTTGATTGCTTCATCAAAACCAACAAGAAGGTCTTTATTAATGCTGTTCATGTCTTGCTCTGGCGTTTCCATCACGCCCGGCCAGTTCATCACTTGGAATGGGTTTAAACGGCTCTCTTCACCAGTTAGGTTCATTACTTGATTGGCTGCGCTGATGACTTGCTTAGCGAGATCTTCATTAATGGAAAGGTCGCCCTTCGCGGCAGGGTTAGCTTCAAAGCGTAGATTGCACTCTACTTTGCCACGTGCTAAACGCTTACGAAAACGCTCACGCAATACAGGCTCTAGGCCTCGAAATTGCTCAGGCATGCGGAAATAAGTCTCTAAATAACGTTGGTTTACGCTGCGGATTTCCCAAACAGCTGTGCCCCAATCGCCTTTTACTTCTTTGCGCGCGTAGGCGGTCATACTATAAATCATCGAATTTTCCTGTCTAAATATATGGTGAAAATTAACCGCGTAATAGTAGCACAAACGGGCAGGTACGCTATCCGCTACTCGCCTCCAAGCGACATTTCCTATATAATCTTGCCCCAATTCAATCCGTCAAATTCAGATAAAGGTAGATGCCCATGCGTCCAAACGATCGCGCAGCGGACCAAGTTCGCCCAATTAAAATTACTCGCAACTACACCGCTTATGCAGAAGGTTCTGTATTGGTTGAGTTTGGTAATACTAAAGTACTTTGTAACGCGACGATCGAAGAGAACGTTCCGCGCTGGCTAAAAGGTCAAGGCAAAGGCTGGGTAACAGCTGAATACGGCATGTTGCCACGTGCGACTCATACGCGTACTCGCCGTGAAGCGGCAAGTGGTAAGCAAGGTGGCCGTACGATGGAAATCCAACGTCTGATTGCTCGTAGCCTACGTGCTGTTGTCGATTTGAAAGCGATGGGTGAAATTATGATCACGGTTGATTGTGATGTAATTCAAGCGGATGGTGGAACGCGTACTGCTGCTATTTCTGGTGCAAGTGTTGCTATGGCCGATGCATTTCAGTCTCTAATTGAAAGCGGTAAGCTTAAAAAGAACCCAATGAAAGGGCATGTTTCTGCAGTTTCTGTGGGTATTCTAGGTAAAGACATTTTATGTGACCTTGAGTATGTAGAAGATTCAAAAGCCGATACCGATATGAATGTTGTCATGACAGAAGGCGGTAAGATGATTGAAGTTCAAGGTACAGCTGAAGGCGAACCGTTCAGTCACGAAGAGTTAATGGCTCTACTTGAGTCGGCGAGCAAAGGCATTAGCGAGATTGTCGCAGCGCAGAAAGCGGCGTTAGCTGAATAGTTTTTTGAAATGGCTTCTATATTATAGAGGCTATTTTTTTGCCTTCTTTATTTTGGATAGACGTTAAGTTATTTAAATGAAGAAAGTAGAAACAGTTATTTGTAAAAAGAGTTTTGTAAAAGTTAATTGAAAGGTGAGAGAGAAGCATGAAAGCATATCAACGTGAATTTATTGAGTTTGCACTAGAGAAAGAAGTATTAAAATTTGGTGAGTTTACTTTAAAGTCAGGCCGTAAGAGCCCTTACTTCTTTAATGCTGGATTGTTTAACACAGGTCGTGATTTAGCGCGTCTGGGTCGCTTCTACGCAGCGGCACTGGCAGACTCTGGTATCGACTATGATGTTATATTTGGCCCTGCGTACAAAGGTATTCCTATTGCGACAACAACAGCAGTTGCTCTAGCGGACCACCACGATACTGATGTACCTTACTGCTTTAACCGTAAAGAAGCGAAAAACCACGGTGAAGGCGGCAACTTGGTCGGTAGTGCATTAGAAGGCCGTATCATGCTGGTCGATGATGTGATCACTGCAGGTACTGCAATTCGTGAGTCTATGGAAATCATTCAAGCGAACGGTGCGGATTTAGCGGGTGTTTTGGTTGCTATTGACCGTCAGGAAAAAGGCAAAGGTGAGCTTTCTGCAATTCAAGAAGTTGAGCGTGACTTTGGCTGTGCGATTATCTCTATTGTAAGCCTTACAGATCTAGTGACTTTCTTGGAAGAGAAGGGAACGGATGCTGCGAATTTAGAATCTGTAAAAGCGTATCGTGCGCAGTACGGAATCTAAATATAGTAAGATTACTCGCAAAACTAAGTGAAGATATCTGATGTAGCCAGCTAGTTTATAGCTGGCTTTTTATTGTTAGAAAGGACTATTCAGTCTTATATTAGTGAGAGTTATCGTATATACCTACACCATCTCGTCGTGTCTTTAGTAGTGATAAATTCCACATGTATTGCTCTGGACGAGGCCGAAGTAGGTCCTCTATCGCTTGATTCATGGCACGAGCATCAGTTTCTTCATCACCTGATGGGAAATCTTCAATTGCGGGTAAAATATGCACTTCATACTTGCTGGTTTTGTCGTTGTATGCTGGCAGAATTGGAACTACTTTTGCCTTCGATAAACGCGCCATTTTACCAAATCCTTTTAGTGTTGCTTTCTCGGTTGCAAAGAAGGGCACAAACACTGAGTTTTCAAGACCAAAGTCTTCATCTGGTAACCAGTAACCAAGGTATCCATCTTTGATAGAACGGACAAAAGGTTTCACACCTGCATCACGAGCGAAAATACGGCCTCCATATTGCATACGCTGCACGTGCATTAGCCAGTCGCCGATAGGGCTACGCTGCGGTTTCATGATGGTGGTTACTTTATAGCCCTTAGCTGCAAGCATGACTGCGGGGTAGTCTACTGCCCATGCGTGTGGGGCAAGAATAATGATGTTTTCACCTGCATCAAGGAGTGGTAGTAGGTTTTCTTCTCCAATCATTATTCCACGGTTTTGATTATGTTTTGTCGAGCGAACAATAAACTCTGAATACCCAAGCATATATTGAGCTGCTTTTACGAAGGTTTCTTCTAATATTTCCTGGCGCTCTTCATTGCTCTTTTCAGGGAAGCAATACTCTAGATTTACACGTGAGCGACGTACTACTCGTCCATTTTTTCTAACAGCGATGGTTGAGAGCTTTCTGGCTAGCCCATCACGTAATTTAGGCGGGATAAAGGCCAAAAAAGCACCAAAAACGACGGCAATCCACGTGCCCCAATGTTTAGGGTGTAGGAAAGACCATTCAAAAGTGGGGTCATGCAAATGTTTATCTGTGCTATTTACGTTGCTCATTGATAGAGAAACCTACTTAATTGATAGTGGTGAGGGCTATTTGTATCGCGAATTAGTCAGAGACTTGTCAGGTAGAGACTTGAATCTTTTATGCAGCCACATCCATTGTTCAGGAGCTCGTAGGATAATCTCTTCAACAAATTTGTTCATGTATGCTGCGGCGGCGACTTCATCTTTTTGAGGATAGTCGGCTTCTACCGATTTATCCGCCATCATTTCGTACTTACCATTTGAATCTCTAAAACCAGAGCCGACGACAATCGCACATTTACTGGTGTAGGCGAGAATGCTAGTACCAGTAGTAGTACAAGCCTCATCAACAGCGAAAAATGGCACAAAGACTGATTTTTTATGGCCATAATCATGATCAGGAAGGTAGAACAAGCGATCACCATTTCTTAAGACACGAATCATCTTTTTTAGGTCGTTACGATCGATGGTTTTATTGCCGTTTTGAGTTCTCCCACGAAATTGAAGGAAATTATAAACAGGATTGTGGTGAGGGCGATAAACACCATAACCATGCAAACCAATGACGCTAAATGCGCGAGCAGTAATTTCTAGACTTAAAGCATGGACACAGCAAAGCAGTACACCTTTGCCCTCTTCTTCATATTGTTTCATGACTTCGGTATCTTTATCAACAAGCAAAGTTTTAAAGCGCCATGTTGGCCAAAACCATGCAACTCCAGTTTCGATCAGAGCCATGCCAGTGTTTTTAAAGTTTTCTTTGACTAGCACCTCAATTTCATCTTGTGGCTTATCAGGAAATGCGAGCTCTAGATTTCGAGTCGCAATATGAATCCGTTTCTTTCCAAAACGCATACTAAGCAGCCCAATAGAATAGCCTAGGCTGAGTAATACGCGATAAGGTAATACATTCACAATAAGAGCAAATAGACCAAACCCGAGCCATGTTAACCAATGTTTAGGGTGCAGTAGTGAGCGGGAAAATTCTGGTTGGTCGAATTTTTTATTCTTCATCATAGTACTTAATACCAATAACTATTGGATTTGAGCACTTAGTAGCGCCCAATATTCTTCAAAGTTAGCGGTTGGTTGATATTTAAAATCGGAACGAACAAAGCGGTTGAGGCTACCTTCAACTTGACCGAGTAACTGAGCAGCAAGCACCGACTCATCGACTGGAAAAGACTTACCTTCACGCAGTTTACGTTCACGTAATATTTGACGCAGTGATAATTCAATGCGTTCATAAAGTTGATTGATTCTATCGCGTAGGCGCTCATTTTCAAACATCAATGCATGACCAGAGAGAATGCGCGTCAGCCCCGGGTTGCGCTCTGAAAAGGCCAGAATAAGCTGAATTACTAATCGAATACGATTTAGTGTGTCTTTTTCTTCATCTAAAATTCGGTTGATTCGCGACATGAGCGATTCTTCAATAAACTCAATCAACCCTTCAAACATTCGTGCTTTACTTGGGAAGTGGCGATATAGAGCTGCTTCTGAAACTCCGACTTGTTTGGCGAGTTTGGCGGTCGTGATTCGAGATGCCCCGTCAGTTGATTCAAGCATTTGTGCCAATGCTTGCAGTATTTCTTCACGACGATTGGATTTTCTTGTGCCGGCCATGACCCTTTCCTTTTGATGACAACTTGAGAAATAGAACGTAATAGTAATTCACGGTTGGTGGACGGTTAGTGTAACCAACAGTGAATTGAGTTCGTAGTGTTTCAATTAAAATGCTGAGCTTTAAAGCAAAAATAGTGATGTTAGAGGCTTTTCTCGATAAGTATCATGATTGAATGCGCTAGCTGAGACTTTGATGCAAGGGGAAGTGAATGCTCACCTTGCTTATCAAACACGGTGATCGCGTTATCATTACTATTAAAGCCTTGTCCTGCGATTGAAACGTCATTGGCGCAGATCATATCAAGATTCTTTTTAACTAGCTTACCGCGTGCGTACTTTTCAACGTCTTGAGTTTCTGCCGCAAAGCCAACAGTAAATGGTCTATTTTCAGTCAATGCAGCAACGGAAGCGACGATGTCTGGATTTTTCACCATAGTGATACTCATTTGATCGCTATCGGCTGTTTTTTTGATTTTTTGATCAGCAATGATCTCGGGACGATAGTCGGCCACGGCAGCGCAGCTAATAAAAACGTCATGAGAAGGCGCGTTGGCTAGAATAGCATCGTACATCTGCTGAGCACTTTCTACGTTCACTACTGATGCGCTCTGAGGTGATGATAGTGATACTGGCCCGCTCACCAAGGTAACATCAGCGCCTAGTCTTACCGCTGCATCTGCAAGTGCATAGCCCATCTTTCCTGAACTGTGGTTAGAGATATAGCGAACAGGATCAATCGCTTCACGAGTTGGCCCTGCAGAAATTAATACAGACTTTCCCGCTAGTGGCTGAGATTTCGGTAAGAAAAATGCCTCACATCGCTCGACAAGCTGCATAGGTTCCAGCATTCGACCTAGACCCACATCGCCACATGCTTGCTCACCAGAACCGGGCCCCCAAATATTCATGCCACGTTTTTCTAAAGCAGTAATATTTTCTTGGGTTGCTGCATTTTGATACATCTGTTGGTTCATCGCGGGAGAAACGGCAACAGGCGAATCGGTAGCGAGTACTAACGTACTGAGAAGATCGTTACCCATTCCCGCTCTCATTCGAGCAATCAAATCAGCAGTAGCTGGCGCAAGCAAAACAAGATCAGCCCATTTAGCGAGTTCAATGTGGCCCATAGAGGCTTCCGCTGCAGGATCAAATAAGCTTTCAGAGACAGGGTTTCCAGATACCGCTTGCATGGTCAACGGAGTGATGAACTCTTTTGCTGCATTGGTCATCACGACTCGGACCTCAGCACCGCGTTCAATAAGGCGACGGGTAAGCTCTGCGCACTTATAAGCTGCGATACCACCGCTGATACCTAATAGAATCTTTTTTCCTGCTAGCGTTTGCATGATGTTTTCCTTTGAAAATTCTGTCGCTAAGATAACACGGAGCTCGGTTTTGTTCCTAGCCCCCTTATTTGCGAATACGTTTATCCTCTTCAATAAACATCACAGTTACATCGTTCCAATTGTTCTCTCTCAATGAATATCAAAGGGCAAGATTAATAGTGGAGTGACTTCTATTCTATCGACATTGATTATTTCATTATTAAATAGTGGCTAGTTTATTTATGAGTATTAAAGCACTGCCCGCAGAATTAATGCCAAGAGAGAAGTTACTAGCAAATGGTCCTAGCTCGTTAACTGATGCTGAGTTGTTGGCTATTTTTCTCAGAACTGGAACCAAAGGGATGAATGTTTTGGAGCTTTCAGATGTCCTTTTAAAAGATATGGGGTCGTTACGTGGGCTATTTTCAGCATCGAAAGATCAGTTTTGTTATCACAAAGGCTTAGGAGAGGCTAAATTTGTTCAACTTCAAGCGGTATTAGAGATGACTCAACGTTATTTGGCGGAAACATTAAAGCGGGGGGACGCATTAAGTAGCCCGCAACAAACCAAGCTTTATCTCTCTAGTGTCCTTAGAGATCGCCAGCGTGAAGCGTTTCATGTTCTTTTTCTAGATAATCAAAACCGGGTAATAAAAGATGAGATTCTTTTTGAAGGGACGATTGATGCAGCGTCAGTTTATCCAAGAGAGGTGGTCAAGCGGGCTCTGGAGCATAATTCAGCCGCTATTATACTGGCGCATAATCATCCTTCAGGCGTTGCAGAACCTAGCCAAGCGGACAGACGAATTACTCGAAAATTAACTGATGCATTGTCACTCGTGGACATTCGAGTGTTAGACCATTTTGTTGTTGGTGATGGCGAAGTCGTTTCTTTTGCAGAACGTGGATGGATTTGAATCACATTTTGCCTTGTTAGTTGATAAAAATCTGCTATCATTCCCGCCACATTTTTAGAACCTTAAATCAGCCTCGATTACTCAATAAGCTGCGATGTTCAAAAAAAGATCACGAAATTCTGTAAAAAGGATCTGTTCGGGTCTTGAGCAATGCATGTCAAGTTAGTATAATGCGCGACCTTTGATAGCCTTGAATGGATTTTCCATTTTGGTTTTTACCTCTATTTTCAGAATTGATAGAGAGGTTCGGCCACCAAGGTTGATATCGAGCTGAAACGATTTGGAGAGACATTTCATGTCCCGAGTATGTCAAGTAACTGGTAAGCGTCCTGTAGCGGGTAACAACCGTTCACACGCACGCAATGCTACCAAGCGTCGTTTTCTGCCGAACCTACAAACTCACCGTTTCTGGGTAGAGAGCGAAAAACGTTTTGTTAAACTACGTCTAACTGCTAAAGGCATGCGTATTATCGATAAGAAAGGCATTGATGCTGTACTTGTTGATGTCCGTGCACGTGGCGAAAACGTTTAAGAGGAATTAAGCAATGGCTAAAGGCATTCGTGAGAAAATCCGTCTAGTATCTTCTGCTGGAACTGGTCACTTCTACACAACTGACAAGAACAAACGTAACATGCCAGGCAAATTTGAGATCAAAAAGTTTGATCCAGTAGTTCGCCAACACGTTATGTACAAAGAAGCTAAAATCAAGTAATTGGTTTTAACTTTTTAAAGCTTCTTGTTTAGAGAAGATTGCATAAAACCCAGCTTTCGAGCTGGGTTTTTTAGTTTTTGTCGCTAAATTCTTTCATACCTATTTTCCTTCCTCTTTTAATCCTGTTTTCTCGCAGTCACTTTTACAATCCCTTATACTCAAATCATATTGATTGTATTTATAGGGAACCATCATGCGAGTACCACCCGCACGTCGAAAACGTTGGAACAATCTGCTTATGCTGGCGATTGTGGCGTTCATTGGTATTTTGTATCTCCCTACTATGATCAAAACCTATTTGATTGAACCACCACAAAGTCCGTACCCATATTTACTCAACCCTAACGAAGAGCTTCAGTCACTCCATTTTAGTCAGTGGTCACTAGAGAAGAACCAAGGTCGATGGCGAATTAGTGTGTCGAGTGATATTGCACCCGAAGAACTGGCTAAACGATGGCAATCGCTAGTTGGAACAGAAGTCGATGACGATACAAGACAAACACTCAATTCGACACTGAACAACCCACAAACCATAGAGGTTTGGTATATCGATCAAGAAGAGCCTCAAAGGATCACTTACTATCAAACACCACAGTTCTGGCTATTAAAGAATTGGCAGGATAAATGGATAGCCCTTTCTGTCGAAACTCAGTATTTACTTCCCAATTATTAAGACACCGTTTCTATAACCTAATTTATCAAGGAGTTGTAACTCATGCCCGAGTTGCCTGAAGTTGAAGTAAGCCGAATGGGTATTAGTCCTCATCTTATTGGCGAAACCATTCAATCACTCACTTTTCGAACGCCAAAGCTTCGTTGGGACATTCCTCAAGAATTAAAACAACTTGAAGGTGAGGTGATTCGAACTATCTCTCGTAGAGCTAAATATCTGATCATCGAGACTGACATTGGCAATGCGATTGTGCATTTGGGTATGTCTGGTTCGTTAAGAGTTCTAGATGCTGATTTTGAAGCTGCCAAACATGATCACGTTGATCTTAAGCTGACGAATGGCAAAGTACTACGCTATAACGATCCCCGTCGATTTGGCTGTTGGTTATGGATGGAGAAAGGAGAGTCACACTCGGTGTTAGAAAACATTGGCCCTGAACCGCTAACCGAAGAGTTCGATGCTGAGTATATTTCAGATAAAGCCAAAGTCAGAAAAATAGCAGTGAAGCAATTTATAATGGATAACAAGGTCGTGGTTGGAGTAGGGAATATCTATGCGAATGAAGCTTTGTTTACGTCATGTATCCACCCATTACGACCAGCGAATAAATTGGCGCTCAATGAGTGGGTTGAGCTAACGGCGAATATCAAAGAGGTGCTGGCTACCGCAATTAAGCAAGGCGGTACGACACTTAAAGACTTTGCTCAAGCGGATGGCAAACCTGGTTATTTTGCGCAAGAGCTCCAAGTCTATGGCAAAGCAGGTGAAGCTTGCCCTAGTTGTGGCGAGAAAATTGAAGAGCAAAAAATAGGACAACGAAATACGTTCTTTTGCTCCCAGTGCCAAGTGTAATGAAGTTTATAGCAGCGAGTGAGAGTAATTCGTTGCTACTTTGCTGAGCCTTTTTTATGTAGGGCATCAGCAACAACTTGAGGTACAAACTGGTCAACATCGCCACCATGTATCGCTACTTCACGTACGATCGTTGAAGATATAAAAGCGTGCTCTTCTGCTGGTGTTAAAAAGACACTCTCTAAATCTGGCATTAATCGTCGATACATGTTGGTCAAACCAAACTCATATTCGAAATCGACCGTAGTTCGTAACCCGCGGATCAGGACGTTTGCTTTTTCATCCCGTGCAAAATCAACCATTAAACCAGAGAAACCTTTTGAAGAGACACTCTTTAGGTGCTTAGTCACTTCTGTCGCAAATGCAACTCGCTCTTCTAGGGTAAACATCGTCTTTTTGCTGGGACTTGCAGCAACAGCTATGATCACTTCATCAAACATCTCAGCTGCTCGTTCAATAAGGTCAAGATGCCCGTTAGTAATAGGATCAAAAGTACCAGGGTAGATGACGCGAGAGAGGCGTTTCTTAGTCACAATATTTACTCACTATGTTATATCTCGTTCAATCTTAACAAAAAGGCTCAAAATTACCTATTGAAGTAGGTAGTATAGAGTTTGTGAATTGTGAGTAACAGAAGATAAGTTGGATATGAAAAAGCTGCTAGTAATTAGAAATGACAAAATTGGTGACTTTATGTTGGCATGGCCAAGCTTCGCCATGTTGAAATCATCAATGCCTTATTGTCATATCACCGCTTTGGTGCCGAGCTATACGGTAGCACTTGCGAAGCTTTGCCCTTGGATTGATGAAGTAATGATTGATCCGACTGATAAAGCCAGTAAATCAGATCAGAAGCAGTTAGTCTCAGATATTAAGGCGCAGCAGTTTGACGCCTCTATCAGCTTATTTTCTACGACTTATAATGCACTACTTGTGTGGAAAGCTCGCATTCCATACCGGCTAGCTCCTGCAACTAAGTTAGCTCAGATTTTTTATAATCATCGAATTAAACAGAAGCGTTCTCAATCGACTAAACCTGAGTTTGAATACAATTTAGATCTAATCCGCGCGTTTTTGAACGATGCCGGTGAAAGTATTATTGAACCTGAAGCTCCATTCTTAAGTTTTGATCTTGAAGAGTTACAGCAGCAGAGACAGAAATTGGCGGCGCAACTTAAACTGAGCCAAAGTAAGCCTTGGGTGTTTATCCATGCTGGCAGTGGTGGTTCGGCCAATAACCTATCACTCGAGCAGTACACTCGACTTGTGTGCGGCTTAGAGTTTGAAAGTGAAGTGATTCTTACAGCGGGGCCTGGGGAAGAACAAAAAGCAGCAGAATTAAAAGTCTTGATTGAACAGCAAGGTCACTCCGCTGTGCTATACGATAACAATGATGGGTTAGTCGACTTCTCTAAATCAATCGCCTGCGCCAACCTGTTTATTGCTGGCTCTACAGGGCCACTGCACATTGCGGCCACCATTGATATACCAACGGTTGGTTTTTTCCCAAGCAAACGATCCGCAACACCATTACGTTGGAAACCAATTAATTCTGAAGGCCATCATATTGCTTTTTGTCCGCCAGAAGCAGTGGATAAAACTAGTCAAGAAGATATGGCTCGTATAGAAGTTGGGAAGGTTTTAGTAGAACTAAAACCTTGGATAGCATCTGTTATTCGTCAATAGAGATAAAGAAGCTTGAGAATATCTCAAGCTTCTTTATCTTAAGATTTATAGTTTGGATCGTTATCTCTTGCCCACAAGTCTGCATATTTAACAAAGGTTGAGTGCGCAGAAAGTACTGCGATAAGAAAGCCTTGCTTACCATCTAGAAAACCGCGTTTAAGTACGTACATTTTCAAAAAGCATCCAAGAGCATGTATGAAGCCCTGTGAAAGTGTTGCTTTCTTGCCTTTGGCTTGGCGTTGATCCGCCCAAGCTTTGGCGTATCCAGCTGATTTCACTAAATAGTGGTTTATATTTTGGTATGAGTAATGAAGAATATCACCGTCTAGTTCTGCTATTTTACAATCTTTAGGGATAATAACTGACTCATGGACTAAGTTATCGTTGTATGTCGTCAGTCTATTTGGATATAAGCGAACGTGACGATAGTACCAACCAGAATGCTTAAGAAAGCGACCAAAGACCCATGTGAGCTCATTGAGATCGAACATGGTATTTTCTGGCGGGGATTGCAGCATATCGAGAATATTATCACGTAAAATTTCATCAATACGTTCATCCGCATCTACCGCCAGAATCCAATCACTTTTAGCATAACTCTGTGCAAGCTGTTTTTGTTTACCAAAGCCAGGCCAATCCGCATTTACATAGAAATGTTCTGTAAACTCTCTTGCGATTGATTCTGTAGCATCTGTACTGCCAGAATCGACAATAATAATTTCATCGACCCAACGAAGACTCTCTAAACATTGACGTAAAGAACTTTGTTCATTTTTGGTAATAATCACAGCTGCAATGCTGAATCGCTTGATCGTATTGTTCATTACAGAGACTCTTTTCGGCAGATCAGGTTAAACATATCAATAACCTGATGTGAAGTAATTAAATTCATTGCATCTTTATCTTTGACACGAGATCGCCAATCTTGTTCAGTATGAAGCTTTCCTGTCTGTTGCTCAATAGCTTGCTCCCAAACGCTCACAACATAGTCTTGATACTGGTAAGGCCCTGTACGTTTTGGGTTATGGTGAGCATATAGCCCAAGAACAGGAGTATTTACGGCATTCGCCATGTGAGCCGGTCCAGTATCAGGGGCGATCACCAAATCACACTTATCTAGCAGTGCCAACATTTGCATCAATGAACTTTGGCCAACCAAATTGTTGATACCGGTGTTGCTGATACTTGTACTACAGCTAGTTAAATCAGTGATCTGCTGGGCTAAGTCAGTTTCAACGTTGGCAGGGCTACCGGCCAGTATAATATTCCAATTAGCCTGAGTCGCATGCTCAATAACCTTAGCATAGCCTTCTGCATGCCAATTTTTATAGGCCTTGCTGGCACCGGGTACAATAACTAAATTTCGTTTCGAACTCGATAATTGTTTTTCTGCCCATGTCGCATCTTGTCCAGAATAATGCAGTGACCATTTGGGCTGGACATCTTTGATACCTAAGTGCTCTGCAAATGCGAGTAGCCCATCGAGAACATGGGCTCCTTCAGGTGAAGGAACTTTGACATTGGTAAAAAGAGTTTGAAAATCTTGACTACGCTTGGCATCAAAACCAAGCTTATAAGTGGCCTTTATCCCCAACGTTGCAATACTGGCTCGAAACGCATATTGCATATGAAGTAGTGCATCAAAGTGTTGGTTAGCAAGATCAGCCCAAAGCTTTTGGTAAGCATGCCACCCTTTTTTTTTATCAAAAACAATCAGTTCAACGCCTGTAATGCCAGCAAGAAGCTTTGCTTCCAGTGCCCCGGTCACCCACGTGATCCGTGTCGTTGGCCACTGCTTTTGGATAGCTTGAACGGCGGCAATGGTATTGCATACGTCACCAATCGCGGATAAACGGAGTATGCAGATAGACGATGGGGCTGAGGTAAATAAGGCCATGATTAGAATCAAGTAGTCATAATGAACATGGAATTATGCAGACCAACATAATAAATGTAAAATGGTTCCTAATATTACTAAGCGAATCCTAGTGATCAGCAGAAAGCCCTCTATGAAAACAGTACAGAATGATAATCAAATAATTTGCTATGACGAGCTATTATTGTCAGAGCCAGTCGCCCAAGTGTTTGAGCCAGAGTTCTGGAAGCAAAATAACAAGGTTATTGGGAGTGCAGAGGGCAGGGGCACCACTTGGTTTGTCAAAACCGAAAAGACGGAAGCTGCATTGCGTCACTACCGCCGAGGTGGTTTGTTTGGCAAGTTAGTATCTGATAGTTATATATTTATTGGCTGGAACAGAACACGCAGCTATCAAGAGTTTCAGTTACTGAATCAATTGATCGATGCAGGGGTCAATGTGCCACGTCCTATTGCTGCAAGAGCAGTTCGTTCAGGGTTTACCTATCAAGCTGATCTCTTGAGTGAAAAAATTGTGAATGCTCGTGATCTTGTGGCTATTTTACAGGAAAAGCCGCTATCCAAAACGGTTTATCAAAAGATAGGGACAGAGATTAAAAAAATGCACGATGCTCAGGTGAATCATACTGATCTTAATATCCATAATATTCTTATCGATAGTGATGAGAAGGTATGGATTATCGATTTTGATAAGTGCTACCAGCAAGAGGGTAATGGCTGGAAGCCGAGTAACTTAGACAGATTGAAGCGATCGTTTGAGAAAGAGTTAAACAAGCGCCAAATCAAATGGGTATCAGACAGTTTTGAAGATATACTTAAAGGTATCACTAGCTAATACGGTATATATCTAGAATTTCAGATTTGCTGATGATTTACATGATTGCAGTCAGGCCGTTGATATCTTGAAATCCATTTATAACGTGAAGAGCCAAAGAGTAGCTGTCAATAACTCCTCTAATGGAACACTCCATCAGTTTTGGAGTAATAACCCAGTTATAGATAACCTTATCATTTTTTTCTATAATACTGGGTGCGACCCCATATTTGAGTTTTGATAATGAGCAGAAAAATCTTTATAAATCCATTTCTTAGACAAGAAATGTACAAAAAAAACATACTACTACCAAAGAAAAGCTTCTTGTCTTTATTTTCTTTACCAGACCATGAAATAAAGATTGAGCCATACTCTAGATTTTGTTCTGGTCGAAACTTATTCTCTATAGGTTCGTTTTCCTACTCAGGTTCAAGCCTTAGCGTTGATGCTAGCGTTGGTAGATATACAAGTATAGCCTCAAATGTAAGGCTGATGGAGATTACACATCCTTTAGAGCGATTTACCACCTCTAACATAACTTATTCTCGACCAAGGTACCTAAAAAAATCATCTTATCAATTCTCTTCTTTTCAAGAAGCAGAAGGAATAACAATAGGTAATGATGTGTGGGTTGCTAATGATGTTTTGTTTAAGAAAGGGATTTCGATTGGTGATGGTGCTGTAATTGCGGCCAATTCTGTCGTAACAAAAGATGTTCCTCCGTATGCTGTAGTGGGTGGGGTGCCAGCTAAAGTAATAAAATACCGATTCTCTCAACAAGTGATAGGACAACTTATAGAATTAGAGTGGTGGAATTATGATTTTAGAGATTTTATCGGAAACAACGAGTTAAAAATGGATTCTGAGATATCCACGCTTATATCGACACTAAAGCACATGCTAAAACACGACGAACTCACACCTTATAGTCCGAAATCACTATATCTATAGTACTCATGATGATTAACGGTAAGAGCCAATTATAGGCTGAATCAACGTCGCTAAACCATTAAACAGTATCCAAATATCTACAGGCTCCATGCTACCAAGTGTTGAAATCTGAGTATTGATTGAGCGTTGTCACCTGCACTTTTTAAATCACTTTATAGTAGTATGACACTTTACCGATTTTAACTCGGAAAGTATGAGATAACACTTATGATTGTTCATTTATGGAGTCCCTCACGTGCCTTATATGGATAATAATTCACGGAATTCGGGTCCCAATCCTAAGCTTATTATGCATGCAAACACACGTCTAAACATTAAAGTCAGTGTTGATATGGACAAGTCATAACCCGACTTAATATACACAATGTTTTCATTGATACTGATGAGGTGTTATGGGTTATCGATTTTGATAAGTGCTACCAGCAAGAGGGTAATAACTGGAAGCAAGGGAAATTAGACCGATTGAAGTGATCGTTTGAGAAAGAGATGAAAAACGCAGTATTCATTGGAGTCTAAAAGGCTTCGATAGTCTACTTCTTTGGTTGAGTTAGGTTCAATGGAAATATATGAAGTTTGATGAAATTACCTTTGTTATCCAAGGGCTGGTGTCCCCTGAAGTAACGAAGAAGTCGATTGTGTAGTGGTCAACTAATATTGGCCACGATCTTAGAGTTTAACCAGAACAACCGTTCTGACTCATTAGGTGTCAGCCCGCCATTATATTGATGGGGTCTGAGCTGACAGTAATATTGAATTATGTATCGAGTAATTTCTTGCTGTGCTTCAATAAAGCTACGATAACCTACCGTCGGGATCCACTCGGTCTTCAAGCTTCTAAAAAATCGCTCCATAGGGCTATTATCCCAACAG